>NZ_JBSFIK010000001.1:318600-396620 GCF_053597535.1 Streptomyces sp. NPDC001348
GCCCGCGCGGGCAGCGGCCGGGCGGCGGCCTCGGCCGACTCCCACAGCAGCACGGCGCCCCACCGGTTGGCGACCGGGTCCGAGATCCACACCTTCAGCCGCAGCCCCGGCACCCGCGCGAACCGGTCGACGGCCTCCTCCCGCAGGAAGTCCCGCAGCGACGCGATCGTCCGCCCCGTACCCGTGAGGTCCCACCACACGACGGACGCCTTCATACCGCCGCGCCCCGGTGCCTCCCCCTCCCCGCTCATACGAACTGCTCGTCCAGCAGCCCGGTCAGCGCCTCCGCGATGATGCGGACACCGTCCTCGGTGAGCACCGACTCGGCGTGGAACTGCATCGAGCGGAAGCCCGGCCCGCGCAGCGCGTGCACCTCGCCGGTGGCCCGGTCCCGGCTGACCTCGATCGTGCCGAGGCCGGGGCGCTCGACCTTGTCGTCCTCGCTGTGCGCGGCGAACGTGTTGTAGAAGCCGACGCGTTCCCGGTGCCCGAACAGATCGATCTCGCGCTGCACACCCTGGCTGGGGTGCGCACGGCGGACGAGCGGGAAGCCGAGCCGGGTGCTGAGCACCTGGTGGCTCAGGCAGACCGCGAGGAACGGCTGCCGGCGTGCGAGCAGTGCGTCCACCGCCGACCGCAGATGCGCGATCTTCGGGTGGCCGCCGTCGCGCGGGTCCCCCGGTCCCGGACCCATGACGACCAGTTCGGCGCCGTCCGGGGAGTACGGCTCGTCGTAGCGGCGCACGCTCACCTCGGCGCCCATGGCGCGCAGCAGATGGGCGATCATCTCGGTGAACGTGTCCTCGGCGTCGACCACCAGCACACGACGCCCCTCCAACGCCGACACCCGCCGCTTCCTGGTCTCCTCCCCGCTCAGCCAGAACCCGGCGAGCGTGTCGTTGCGCCCGCGCAGCGCGGCCCGTACCTCCGGGTGGTCACCCAGTCGGTTCGGCTCCGGATCGCCCATCACCGTCAGCAGGCCGGAGGCCTTGGCGCGGGTCTCGGCGACCTCCGACAGCGGGTCGGAGTGCCGCACCAGGGTCGCGCCGACGCCCAGTGACATCCGTCCCCGCGCGTCGATGTCGGCGGTGCGGATCAGGATCGCCGAGTCCAGGGTGCGCCCGCCCCGCTCGTCCCGGCCGATCAGGGCGACGACCCCGCTGTAGTAGCCGCGGCCCCGGGGCTCGTACCGTTCGATCACCTTGCTCGCGCTCTCCAGCGGGGAGCCCGTCACGGTCGGCGCGAACAGGGTCTCGTGCAGCACCTCCCGCGGGTCGCGGGTGGTGCGGCCCTCGATGAAGTACTCGGTGTGCGCGAGCCGGGCCATCTCCTTCAGATAGGGGCCGACGACCGTGCCGCCGGTCTCGCACACCCGGGCCATCATCTTCAGTTCCTCGTCGACCACCATGTACAGCTCGTCGGCCTCCTTGCGGTCGGCGAGGAACTCCATGACGCCGGGCAGGGTGGGGCCCGAGTCGGGGTAGCGGTAGGTGCCGCTGATGGGGTTCATCACGGCCCGCCCGCCGGACACGCTCACGTGCCGCTCGGGCGAGGCGCCGACGAGCGTGCGCTCCCCGGTGTGCACGACGAACGTCCAGTACGCGCCCGACTCACGCTCCAGCAGCCGCCGGAACAGCCGCAGGGCGGCGCCCACCGAGTAGTCGCTGATGTCGGCCGTGAAGGAGCGCTTGATGACGAAGTTGGCGCCCTCGCCGGTGCCGATCTCACTCCGGATCACCCGGCGCACGATGTCGGCGTAGGCGTCGTCGTCCACGTCGAAACCACCGCCGGCCTCCAGCCGGACGGGCGTGTCCGGTATGCGCCGCATCACCTCGGCGACGCCCATGGTGGTCTGGGCCTCAACGGTCATCGCGAGCAGCGGCGTCCCGTCGTCGACCGCCGCGAAGCCGCGCTCGGCGATCTGCCGGTAGGGGATCAGGACCAGGACGTCCTGGCGCGGACCGCCGGCCGGCCCGGCGGGACCGGTGAGCGGCACGTCGGCCAGGGTGGCGGCCTCGCCCACCTCGCCGAGCAGTACGTCCAGCCGGTCGGGGCCGGTGGTGTCGGGCCGGTGGACCAGCGCGAACGGCCCGGGGCGCTCGCCGAGAACCCGTGCCAGCAGGTCGTCGGACGTCATGACTCACCTCCGGCGTACGACAGTTCACGCTCCGCGGGCAGGGGCAGCGCGGCCAGCAGGTCGTCGGTGACGGCCAGGGACGCACAGCGGGTGGCGGCGTACTCGAGGGCCATGCGGTGGTGACGCCTGCTGAAGTCGGCGACGGCGTCGGCCACCAGGAAGGGCTGGATGTCATGGCTGAAGGCGTCCAGGGCCGTCATCAGTACCCCGACGTGCGCGTACACACCACACACGACCAGCTGGTCGCGGCCGCTGTCACGCATGCGCCGCAGCAGGTCGGAGCGGTGGAAGGCGCTGTAGCGCCACTTGGTGAACACCCAGTCCCCGGCGGCCGGCCGCACCGGGGCGACGACCTGGCGGTGCTCGGGGCTCGGCGTCATGCCCGGGCCCCAGAAGTCCTTCAGCAGTCCCCGCTGCTCGTCGGTCATGCCGCCCGGCTGCGCGGTGTAGGCGACGGGGACGCCGAGGGCGGCACAGCGGTCGCGCAGCCGGGCGGCGTTGCGCACGAGCTGCTCGACGGGCTGCCGCCCCGCGGGGAACGGCGCGAGGAAGTACTTCTGCAGATCGTGCATGAGCAGCACCGCGCGCTCGGGGTCGAGCGTCCAGCGCGCCGTGTTCGCGGGCAGTTCGCCGGCGGTGGGCAGCGGATAGGGGCGGATGGGAGGAATGCCTGGCACGGTCGTGCTCCTTGGGTCCGGGACCGGGAGGCGGGGCGGCGGCTCAGACGCCGAGGGCCGCGCCGCCGTCCACCGTCAGGTCGTGCATGGTGATGTGGGACGCCTTGTCGGACAGCAGGAACGCCACCGCGTTCGCCACGTCCGTGGGGCGGGCCAGCTTCCCCAGGGGAATGCCGACCCGGTACGCCTCCGGGACCCCGTCGATGGAGGCCCGCGCGCTGCCCTGGTCGGTCCACATGGCGGAGAGCATCGGGGTGTCGGTGGAGCCGGGGGCGACGATGTTGGCGCGGATGCCGAACTTCGCCACCTCCAGGCCGAGGCACTTGGTGAACATGGTCGCGGCGGCCTTGGACGCGGCGTACGCCGACATCTCGGTCCGGGCGGTGCCCGCCGAGTTGGAAGCGATGGTGACGATCGCGCCACGCCGCCGGGGCACCATCCGGTTGACCACCGCGCGCGACACGAAGAAGACACCGGTGGTGTTGACGGCGAAGGTGACGCTCCACTCCTCGTCGGTCAGGGCCCGCGCCTCGGCGAGCCGGAGCACGCCGGCCGCGTTGACGAGGTAGTCGATCGGCCCGAGCTGCTCCTCGATGTCCGTGACCAGGGCCTCGACCAACGTGCTGGAGGTGACGTCGCCGAGGAAGGCCTGGACGACCTGGTTCCGCTCGGCGGCCTCCTTGACGAGGACGTCGAGCCGGTCGGGGTCACGGTCGACGGCGGCCACCTTGACCCCCTGCGCCGCGAGCGCCTCCACCACCGCCGTCCCTATGCCTCCGGCCGCACCGGTGACCAGAGCGGTCTTTTCCTGCATGACGGTTGGCTCCTTATTCGGCCGCGACCGCGGCCGGTCGTTCAGACACGCCAGACGGACGCGACGTCGATTGCCTGGCGAGGATTCAGCCGGGGATCGCAGAAGCTGGTGTACTTCTCGCCGATCTCACCTGCACAGGATGCGTCGGTGACGCATTCGTGGACCTCGTCGGGGGTGGTTTCCAAATGGAGTCCGGCGGCCACCGCGCCCGCCGCGGGAACAGCGTCCTGGAATTCCTCCACCTCCCGCACGATGGATTCCAGATAACGCGTCTTGAATCCGTGGGCAGTGGTCACCGTGTTGCCGTGCATCGGGTCGCACAGCCAGATCACCGGATGTCCCGCCGCGCGCACCGCGCGCACCAGTGCGGGCAGCCGCTCCGCGGCCTTCCCCGCGCCCATGCGGGAGATGAGCGTCAGACGCCCCGGCTCCCGGTCCGGGTCGAGGCGCGCGCACAGCTCGAGGAGCTCCCCGGGTGTCATCGTCGGCCCGACCTTGACCGCGACGGGGTTGGAGAGCGCGGCGAAGAACGCGACGTGCGCGCCGCCGAGCCGCCGGGTGCGTTCGCCGATCCACGGCCAGTGCGTCGAGGTGAGCACCAGCGAGCCGTCCGGCTGGGAGCGCAGCATGGCCGCCTCGTAGTCCAGCAGAAGTGCCTCGTGGCTGGTCCACACGGGTGCCTCGACGCGCGGGGGGCTGCTGTCGCCGACCCAGCCGAGCAGTTCCACGACGTCGGAGGCCGCCCGGTAGCCGGTCAGCAGCCGCTTGGGATCGGGTCTGCGCAGTTCCGGATCGGGTTCCGGGGCGTTCACCATGTGCCCCCGGTACACCGGCAGTTCGACACCCCCGACGATCTCGGAGGGGCTGGAGCGCGGCTTGCCGAACTGCCCGGCGAGCCGGCCCACCCGGATCACGGGCCGGTGCGAGCGGGCCTTCATCAGACCGGCGAGGACGTCGAGGAGCGCCGTCTTGCGCGCCACGTGGCCGGCCGTCGCCTCGGCCGGATCCTCCGCGCAGTCGCCCGTCTGTATCACCTGCAGTTCACCCGCGGCGGCACGGGCGAGCAGCGCGCGCAGCGCCGTCACGTCCGCGCCGCGCACCAGGGCGGGAGAATCGCGCAATTCCTCGTGGACCTGGAGCAGAACACTCCGGTCGGGCCAGTCCGGCTGTTGGTCTGCGGGCAGTGATTCCCATAGTGCGACTTGCTGCACGTGGCACCTCCAGTGCTCTCGCGGTCGCCCGGCATGACTGCGCCGTCGAGTGTGTGAAGTTCCGCCGCGGGATCTCCATCGAGGAAAGGCCACTTCGTCAGGTCGCACATTTTCAGTCAGGTGCTGCCGGGGAAATGCACGAGCAGGGTGCGGAGTCGCCGGGGAGGGAAAGAACCGGGGAATCAGGGAATACGGAGTGCGCCGCCAGGGCCGTCATCGACAGGCCTCGAGCCGACTTGACAATCTTGCCGACGAACGCGTGCCCGGTGCTTCGGGGCGTCCTACGCTTGGCGCTTATGATCAGCCGAACAGCCAGTGCCATGCTGCACCAGTTGGCAGCCGAGGGGGTCGCACCGTGGCTGTCGGCCGACGGGACCGACGGGGGCGCCGACGCCACCGTCGACGTCCTGAGCCATCTGGCCCGCCGACGGCTCGTCGCGGGCACGGTGCTCGACGAGGTCCCGTTTGCCACGCTGCACCGGGCCTGCGACGCGCTGCTCCCCGTCTACCTGGACACCGACGGCCGCGACGGGCACGTGTCCGTGACCGTCGGCCGGGGGAGAGGGGCAGGCGCGGAGAACCTCGTCGCCGCGGCCCGGGACCTGTACGACCGGGTCGGCCGCACCAACCTGCTGGTACGCCTGCCCGCCGACCGGGCCGGGCTGATGGCGCTGCGCGACTGTCTCGCCCGCGGGATCGGGGTGCACGCCGGCCCCGTGTACTCGGCGGAGCGGTACGGGGAGGTCCTGGACGCCTTCTTCGCCGGCATGGAGCGGGCGCTGGCGTCCGGGCTGCCGCTGCAGGAGATCACCTCGGTGGTCTCGGTGCCGGTGGGGCCGCTGGACGCGGCGGTGAACGCGCGGCTGGACGCCGTGCGCCGCACCCGGGCGGGCGCGGCCCGGGACACCGCGGCGGTGGCGACGGCCCGATGCCTGTACGGGATGCGCGAGGACCGCCTCAGCAGCGACTGGTGGCGGGTCATCCGCACGGGCGGCGCCCAGCTTCCGCTGCTGCTCTGGACGGACTCGACGCCGGGCCAGGTCGCCCCGCTGGTGGGGGCGAACACGGCGCACGTCTTCACGGTCGGCAGGCTGGAGGAGGCCGCCGTGCACGCCCAACTCGCGGGCGAGGCCCTGATGGGCACGGCCCCCGAGGGAGCCCGCGCCCTGAAGGAGCTGGTGTCGTGGGGCGTGGACATGGAGGAGACGACACGCCGGCTCGAGGCGTCTTCCGGCGAGGGCGTACGGTCGGGGCGCGCCGAGGGCTGACGGGAGCGGACCGGGCCGGGCCCCGCGGGACACGGCCCGGCGGGGCCGGATCGTCCGCGAACCGCTCCACCGCCGAGACCGCGCTCGTCCGGGGCCCGTCCCGATCCGGGACATCGCGGGTCGGGACATCGCGGGTCGGGACGTCGCGAGGCCGGATTTGCCCGGGCCTCGCGTGGTGGTGCCGTCGAAAACGCTCCACCGCCGGGGTCGGAACCCGCGGCGGTGGTTGCCGGTACTGAGCCCGTACGGCGTCGCAGGACGCGGCCGTTCAGACCGGAGCGGGGGCCCGTGCCGGGGCCCGGGCGCGACAGCCCGCGGGGGCGGTCACACCAACGGGCGGTGCGCCGTCGGCACCGGCGACCCGCCCACGCGCTCCCGGCCGGGGAACCGCGCCCCCGTCAACGCGAGCAGCGGCCCCGCCTTCACGGCCGTCTCCTCGAACTCCGCCGCCGGGTCCGACAGGGCGATGACGGCGCCGCCGACGCCGTACCGCACGCGGTCCTGTGTGACGACGGCCGTGCGGATGACGATGCTCCAGTCCGCCGCCCCGGTCAGCGACAGGTAACCGATGGCCCCGGAGTACACCCCCCGCGCCCCGCCCTCCAGCCGGTCGATGATCCGCATCGTCCGCACCTTGGGTGCCCCGGTCATCGACCCGCCGGGAAACGCCGCCCGGACGCAGTCCACGGCCCCGAGCCCGTCCCGCAGTCTCGCCCGCACCGTGCTCACCAGCTGGTGCACCGTCGCGTACGTCTCCACCCGGAAGATGTCGTCGGCCTCGACCGAACCGGGCACCGCGCACCGCCCCAGGTCGTTGCGGACCAGGTCCACGATCATCAGGTTCTCCGCGCGGTCCTTCTCGTCCCCGCCCAGCTCGGCCACCAGCGCCTCGTCCTCGGCCGCCGTCGCCCCCCGCGGACGGGTGCCCTTGATCGGCTCGGACTCGATCACCCCGTCCGCCCCGACCCGCAGAAACCGCTCGGGGGAGGTGCTCAGCACATGCAGCCCGCCGAACTGCAGCAGCGCCGCGAACGGTGCCGGATGCCCGCGCCGCAGCCTGAGGTAGCTCTGCCAGGGGTCGTAACTTCCCTGTACCTCCGCCATGTTGGTGAGGCACACCTCGTACGTCTCCCCGGCGGCGATCTCCTCCTGGCAGGCCTCGACGAGATCCAGGTACGCCGTCCGGTCGTGGCGCAGCGTGATGAGCCCGTCGTCGCCGTCCGCCGTACCGCCCGGACGCACGGGCCCGACCGGCTCCGGCAGCCGGCCCGCCGCCTCCTCCTCGAGCCCTGCCCGTGCCCCGGCCAGCCAGGCGCGTGCCTCTTCCGCGCTGCCCGCGACAGCGTCCTCCGCGAGCGCCAGGAGATACGTCGTCCCGGTGGCGTGGTCAAGGACCAGCGCCCGGTCCGCGAACACCGTCACCGCGTCCGGATCGGGTGACCGGTGCACCGCCTCACCGCCGCACTCGGCCTTGAGTTCGTAGCCGAGGTAGCCGACCCACCCGAGCGCGAACGCGAACGGCAGCGGCGGCACCTCGGTCCGTATCCCGCGCAGATCCCGGTCGAGCCAGTCCAGGAAGGGCCCGGCGGACATCTCGGTGCCCGCCGCCGAACGCACGGTCACCGTCCCGCTGGACACGTCCGCGGTCGCCACCCGCGCCAGCGGCCCCGAGGCGTCCCCCATCACGGAGAACCGCCCCCGCCGCTCGTCCGGCCGGCTGCTGTCCAGCCAGAACGCGTGGTCACCGCCCTTGAACAGCACGGCGTACGCGGCCTCGTCGTGCCAGCGCGTCGGCATCCGCTCCACCAGCACCCGCAGCCGGCGCACCCGGGGGACCGCGACCGCCGGTGCCGTGCCCCCGGGCCGGTGGGCGCGCCGCGCCCGGGGCCGCTGGTAGGGGTGGCTCAACTCGGCGAAGTTCCGCAGCAGTCGAGTCCCGTCCCGGGTGCAGATGGACTCGGGGTGGAACTGGATCCCCCACATCGGCCGCGTCCGGTGCCGCAGCCCCATCAGCACGCCGTCCGGAGCCCACGCGGTCGCCTCCAGACACGGCGGCAGCGCGCTCACCGCGAGCGAGTGGTAGCGCACCACCTCCATCGGTGAGGGCACCCCGGTGAACAGGCCGGTACCGGAGTGCAGCACCGGCGACGTCCGCCCGTGCCGCGGCTCGGGCGCCCGGTGCACGGACGCGCCGTGGAACAGCCCGATCGCCTGGTGCCCGAGGCACACCCCGAGCAGCGGCAGCCGGGACTCCCGCACGACCTCGGCGGAGATCCCGAGGTCGGCGGCGCGGTGCGGGGTGCCGGGCCCGGGCGAGACCACCACGTTGTCGAAGCCGGCGAGCAGCCCGGCGCGCCACGTCGGGTCGTCGTTCCTGACGACCTCCGGCTCCCGGCCGTTTACCTCGGTCAGCTGGTGGAAGAGGTTGTAGGTGAACGAGTCGTAGTTGTCGATGAGCAGCGTACGCACTGTGGTCCCCAGGCCCTTCGTCGCTGGTCGGAGAGGTCTTCGAGGTGCTTTGCGGAACCGCTCAACGGGACAGCGGCACGATCTCGAACAGCAGGTGCTCGACGATGTCGTCGCCGTACTCCACCTCGCGGACCCGGCGGGCCGACAGCAGTCTGAGCTCGCGTCCGCACTCGTCCGCCATGCGGTACAGCGCGGCGACGTTCCCGCGGTCGCTGAAGTGCAGCAGCGCGGAGCCCGTCGAGGTGGTCCGCAGCGGGGCCTGCTCCAGGTAGCGGCGGTGGGTGCGGTAGCCGGGGTCGACGTAGGCCTGTTCGTGCGGCGTCTCCACGGCGAAGTCGTCGGGCGCCAGTACGTAGTTGGAGCTCCAGAAGATCAGGTCGAAGCGTTCGTCGGCCGACAGGTCCGCGAACAGGTCGCTGTGCACCGCGCGCATCCGGTCGGTGACCCCGTGCCGCTCGGCGTTGGCGGCCGCGTTCGCCACGGCCATCAGGTTCACGTCCGAGGCCACCACCCGCTCGTGACCGGCGAGCGCGGCCAGCGTCGCCACCACCCCGGTGCCGCACCCCACTTCGAGGAACGAGCCGTGCCGCCGTTCGCGCGGCCGGGCGAGGTCGAGGAACTCGACGGCGACCCGGGTGGAGGGCGAGTACACCGGGGCGAACACCTCGGGGAACAGGTCCCACTCCCGGTCGCACAGGGTGAAGACGCGGGGCCGGTCCGCACGTGTGCGCGACATGCGGCTGCGGCTGATCGACCGCTCGTAGCTCCTGACGGCGGAAGCGCCCGGAGCCGGGACATCAGATAGCAACTGCGCCTGCGACATTCCATCTCCCCCAGGGTCGGCCGGGACCGCGCCGTGCGGCCCCCGGTGCCACGACCGCGGCACCGGTTGTCAGCCTCGCCGGTGGGAGCGCGTCGTCGAAAGGTGCTCAGGCGACACCATCGCTCCCGGGCGATGGTGCCCGAGTCACCGCCCGTACTGTTTCACCTGCGTGTTGCACCAGGGTTCTGGTTGACCCGGCCGTCGCGGGCAACTTACATTTTGCGAGCGATGTGTTTCGGCCTAGGGGGGGAACGGACACGGTGCAGGAAATCCGGAGGTCAGACGCATCGAATGCAGGTGCATTCACAATGCTTGAACTGCTCGTCCGGGAAGCCCCCTCCGCCGAGTTCGAGAACGTCGTGGCGGAAGCCCGCGCGCAGGGTGCCGGCCCCGAGCGGCTGGCCGAGCTGGAGCAGGCCCGTGACCTGTCCCTGCGGATCCGGGCCCTCTTCGAACGCCGACGGCAACGCGAGGCCGGACTGATCGCGCTCGTCGACACCGTCCGTGACCTGACGCTGCCCTACTCGCTCGACACCCTGCTGAAGGTGATCGTCCGCCGCACCCGGCTGCTGTTCGGCGTCGACATGTCATGGGTCGCGCTGTACGAGCGCCAGGAGGACGCGTCGCTGGTGCGGGCCGCGGACGGCCACGCCTCCGCCATCACCGTGGGCTTCCGGATACCCATGACGGGCGGGCTCGGGCTGCGGGCGATGAAGGAGACGGGCCCCTTCTCGACGGCCGACTACATTGCGGATGAAACGTTCACGCATTCCGCGGAGGTCGACGAGGTCGTCCGGGCCGAGGGACTGCGCGCGATGATGGCGGTCCCGCTCCAGCAGGAGAACGAGGTCTTCGGCGTCCTCTACGCCTCCGGGCGCTCCGTACGCCACTTCTCGCCCGACGAGATCTCCCTGATGGTCTCCCTGGCCGACCTCGTCGCCGTCGCCATCCAGAAGGCCCGGCTGCTCGACGGCACCCGCCGGGAGATCGCCGAACTGGCCGAGGACACCACGCGCGAGCGGGACTCCTCGCTGCTCGCGCAGAAGCTGCGCAGCACCCACAGCCAGCTGATCGACCTGGTGCTCGCAGGCGCTGACCTGCAGGTTCTCGCCACGGAGGCGGCCCGGTTACTCGACGGCCCGCTGAGCGTACGCGACCCGGCGGACCGTGAACTGGTGGTCGTGGGCGACTTCCCGGAGACGTCCGCCGCCGACGACATCGTCGGCACCTCGCTCGACGCGCACGCCGAACGGCGCCCGGTGCGCTCGCCCGGCGGGCTGTGGGTGGCCCCCGCGATCGCCGGCGAGGAGATGCTCGGCACCCTCGTCCTGAGACCCCCCGACCAGGCCGAGGAGCACCATGTGCAAATCCTCGGCATGGTCTCCCAGTGCGTCGCGGTCGTTTTGCTGATGCAACGCAGCGCGGCCGTCGTCGAGGGCCAGACCCGCGACGAACTGCTGCGGGATCTGATCAGCGGCTCGCCGTCGGACCTGGAGCACGTCGCCGAGCGGGCCCGGCGGCTCAACCTCGACCTGGACGAGCCCCATGTCGTGGTGGCGGCCCGTCCCGAGGGCGGCATCCAGGGCCGTGCCCTGGTGTGGGCGTCGGCCTACGCGCACCGGCGGGGTGGGCTCAAGAGCGCGGTCGGGGAATGCCTGGTGTTCCTGCTGCCGGGCGCCGCCCCCCAGGCCGCGGCGGCCGCTCTCTCCAAGGAACTGGCGGCGGTGCTCGACCGCCAGGTGACCGTGGGCACCTCCGGCCCGGCCCAGACCCCCGCGGCCGTGGCCCGGACCTACCAGGAGGCCAAGCGCTGTCTGGACGCCGTGGTGGCCCTCGGCAGCATCGGCAGCACCGCCTCACCGCAGGAACTCGGTTTTCTCGGTCTCCTGTTGTCCGAGAATCCCAACACGAGCGGGTTCATCAGCAACACCATTGGTCCGGTTCTCGACTACGACAATCTGCAGCGCACGGAATTGGCCCGCACTCTGGAGGAGTATTTCGCCGCGGGCGGCAGTCCCACCTACGCCGCGGAGCGACTCCACGTGCATCCCAATACGGTCTCCCGTCGTCTGGAACGCATCACGGAACTCCTCGGGGACAAGTGGCAGGAACCGGCGCAGGCACTCGAGGTGCAGCTGGCCCTGCAGCTCTACCGCACCCGCAGGGTGCTCCAGAGGAACCAGCAGCGCCGGCAGACCGACCCGGCGAGGGGCTGACGTCAGGCGGAGCGCAGGCCGCCGTCCGCCGGAACGAGTTGCGGCACCGCTCCGCCGCCGGCCGGGGCCGCCGTCAGCGAACGGACGGCGTGGGCGGCGGACGCCAGGGTGGTGTGCCGGTGCCAGCCGTTGAAGGAGCGGCCCTCGAAGTCGACGAGTCCGACCGGGACGGAGATCCGCGAGAAGTCGGCCTCGGCGCGCAGTGCCAGCTTGGTGAGCCGCAGCAGTGCGCCGACGGGCCCGGCGGTGAGGTTCGTGACCCACTGCCGCCGGGGCCAGCCGTGCGGATCGTCCCACTCACCGACCAGCAGCAGCGGCTCCGACGACGGCGCCAGCCGGACCTGCACGGTCGCCGCCAGACTGGTCCGGTCGCGGCCGAGGTGCGGGTCGAACCACGTGACCGGCCGGCGCAGGGACCGCACCATCTTCAGCAACTGCTGTGCGGAGACCTCGCGGTCGGTGTCGCCGGGGAGCCGGGACCGGTCCGCGATCACGAGCCGGGTGGCCCCGCTGACCGCCGTCAGCATCGGCTGGCGCTCGGCGGCGAACAGCTGTGCGAGCGCCCTGGCGTCGCAGTCCGGGAGGTCCACGACGACCGGCCGGGGGGTGCCCAGAGCCCACTCACGCACCTCCATGGCGGTGGTCGCGACACACTCCGCGTCGGCGCCCTCGGGCTGCTCGGCCCAGGAGCGGCGCAGTCCGAGGGCGGCACCGGCACGCCGCCGTTCCTCGTGGCACATCAGCCGCCAGTGCACGGGCGCGCTCATCTCCTCGTTCGCGGCCCAGACCCCCAGCGCCTCCTGGCTGTTGACCACCTGTCCGAGGCTGGGCACGAACCGCCGGGCCACGCCCACCGAGTGCCGCCCGGCCTTCGGGATGACCAGCGGCCGCACGACCCAGGCCCGGGGCCGCAGCACCCGTACCAGATAACGGCACAGGGCGGCCCGTACCGGCGTCCAGTCCCAGGTGGACGAGGACACGAAGTGATGCAGGCTCTGCTCGGCCGAACCGCCACCGACATGGGCGGCGATGTTGCGCACCGTCTTGCGTCCGTCGGCGGTCAGCAGCCCGTACAGATACTGCGCGCCCTTGACCCGCTGGTCGGCACGCGGCAGCGGTGCGAACAGCTCGGCACACAACTCCTCGACGGTGGCGTCCGGCACCTCGTGCTCGAGGTGTCGCACGGCGTTCATGGTTGTCATCTCTCCCAGCACCCCCAAACTCGGCACCCCCGCTATCCGGAGCGGAGGGGGTGCCTTCACGGTGCTGCGCGAGAGGCCCGCGGCAACAGGTGAGCAGGCCACACACCTGCGCACCGGGGCGCTGGTCCGGCCACCGCGAGGGCGTGGACAAGCCCCTTGAGCAGGTGGAAGAGACTTCCGCGGCAGCCGGCGGGACCGACGGCTGCCGACGGGCGGGCGCGGGGCCGCCGACGGTCCCGCCCGGGCGCCGGCGCCCCGGCGGGCACCGGCCGCCCGCCACGGCCGCTGACGTGTCTCACCCCACCCGGCGCGGCAGCCGCAGGCTGAGCAGCCCCGTCAGGACCACCCCGGCCAGCTGCACCAGCAGGGTCGTCACCAGGGCGTCCCGCATGCCGTGGCCCGGGACGAGGGACAGGAACAGGGTGCCCAGGGTGGCCACGCCGAGCGCCAGGGCGGACTGCTGGGTGGTGACCATCACCCCGCTGCCGACACCGGCCCGGACGGACGGCACCTCGGACAGCACGATCCGCATCACGACGGGCAGTTGCAGCGCCTGACCGGCGCCGGCGACCGCCGCGCCGGGGAGGAGTTCGACGAGGCCCAGGTCCGGCCAGTCCCGCCAGGCGGCCAGCACGATCAGCACCAGGCCGACCCCCTGGACCACCGAGCCGAAGGTGACGACACGGCTGCCGTAGCGGGTGACCAGGCGCGGCCCGGCGAGCGAGACGACGAGGAACGCCACCGCCATCGGGGCGAGCGCGAGTCCCGCCGGCACCGGGCCGAGGCCCGCGCCGCGCTGCAACGCGACCGCGATGACGAACATGAACCCGCTGAAGCCGATGGAGAACGGCACCATCAGCACCAGCCCGCGGCGCAGCGACCGCAGGGCGAACAGGCTCGGCGGCACCAGCGGCGTACGGCCCTGCCGGTCCGCGCGCCGTTCCACCGCGTAGAACGCCGAGGCGACACCCGGGAACGCCGCCAGCGACAGCCACGTCCACAGCGGCCAGTCCGCCGCCCGGCCCTCGGTGAGCGGGACGAGCAGCGTGAGCAGGGACAGCGCGAGCAGGACCGTGCCGGCGGTGTCGACCGGCTCGGGGCGCTGCGAGCGGGTCTCCGGGACGGCGCGGGCGGCGAGCACCAGGCCGACGACCGCGACCGGCACGTTCACCAGGAACACCGAGCGCCAGCCGGTGCCCGCGATGTCCGCGGCGACCAGGACGCCGCCGAGGATCTGGCCGGCCACCATGGACAGGCCGGCGGTGGCGCCGTAGAGGCTCATGGCACGGGCCCGCCGGGGGCCCTCGGTGGCCGCCTGGATGGTGGCGAGCACCTGCGGCAGCATCGCGGCCGCCGACGCGCCCTGCGCGACCCGCGCCGCGACCAGGCTCCAGGCGTCCGGCGCGAGTCCGCAGGCCAGCGAGGTCAGGCCGAAGGCGGCCATGCCGCCCAGGAAGAGCCGGCGTCGGCCGAAGAGGTCGCCGAGCCGTCCGCCGAGGACGAGCAGGACGGCGTACGCCACCCCGTACCCGGCGACGACCAGTTCCAGGACGGCCTCGCCCGCGTGCAGGTCCGTGCCGATGGTGGGCAGGGCGACGTTCACGATGAAGAAGTCGACGAGGGGCAGGGACGCGCCCAGCAGGACGGTGAGCAGCCCGAGCGAGCCGAGCGTGGGTGGCGCGGCCGGTGCGCGGACGGTGGGCGTGGTGACGGTTTCGGTCATGGTGCGAGCCTGCGTCCGCCCCCAGACTGGTACCAGAGTCTTCTCATCCTGGTACCAGCACTACCTGGCAACAGGATCCGGAACACGGCAGGCTGGTGACATGACGACCACGGCCCAGGAGACCACGACCCGGCCGGACAGCGGTGCGGACACGGGTCCGGAGACGGGTGCCGACATCCGCCGCCACGAGCTGGCCGCCTTCCTGCGCAGCCGCCGCGAGCGGATCACCCCCGAGCAGGTGGGGCTGCCCCGCGGGCTGCGCCGCCGCACTCCCGGGCTGCGCCGCGAGGAGGTGGCCCAGCTCTCCGCGGTCGGCGTCACCTGGTACACGTGGCTCGAGCAGGCGCGGGACATCCAGGTCTCCGTGCAGGTCCTCGACGCCCTGGCCCGTACCCTCATGCTGGACGGCAGTGAACGCGCCCACCTCTTCCAGCTGGCCGGCGCCGCCGATCCCACGCCCGCCTCGAACTGCTCGGGAGTCACCCCCGCCCAGCTGGAGCTGCTGCGCCGGCTGGAGCCCGTCCCGGCCTGCATCCAGAACAGCCGGTACGACATCCTCGCCTACAACCGCACCTACGCCCGGCTGATGGGCGACCTGGACGCGGTCCCGCCCGAGGACCGCAACTGCATGCTGCTCGTCTACACCAGCGAGGAGTGGCGGGCCGCGACCGTCCACCTGGAGGAGACCAGGCGCCTGATGGCCGCCAAGCTGCGCGCCTCCATGGCCGGCCACCTCGGTGAGCCCGCCTGGAAGATGCTGCTCAGGCGGCTCGAGGCCGCCGCGCCGGAGTTCCGCGAGCACTGGGACCGGTACGAGGTCGTCGCGGCCCGCAGCAAGACCAAGCAGTTCCTGAACCCGTACGTCGGCCTGCTCACCCTGGACCACACGGACCTGTGGCTGAGCCCGGAGCTCGGGGCGCGGATGGTCACGTACGTGCCCGCGAACGAGGAGAGCCGGGAGCGCGTGGAGAAGCTGTACGCGTTCGCCCTCGAACAGGAGGCCTAGGAGGGCACTGAAGATCTTGGCCGGGCTCCCGACGCCTGGCACGTACATCTGCCGCGTTGCCGAAATGCCCTGGTAGCTCCGCTACGAGGGCATCCCGGCGCCTTGCAGCTGCACGCACCAGCCGCCGCTCGCTGATCCGGTCAAGATCTTCAGCACCCTCCTAGCCGACGCCGGCCGCCTCCCGGACCTCGTTGGACTGAAGCCGCCGAGCGGTTCGTTCGGCCGTGCCACGGGCCCAGCGGCCACTGGTGAGCGCGCCGAGCGCGAGGATCGCGAGCCCGCAGGCCGTGAGGATCCACCACCCCGGCCGGGCCGCCGACACGAACCCGGTCCGGTACGAGGACGAGCCGACCCCGGACGCCAGCACCGCCCCGATCACGGCGACCCCCAGCGTCTGCCCGAGCTGCCTGCTGGTGGACGCGACGGCCGCGGCGACCCCGGCCTGCGCACGGGGCATCCCCGACACCGCCGTGTTGGTGATCGGCGCGTTCACGAAGCCGAAGCCGATGCCGAACAGCACGTACCCGAGGACCAGGGTGACGTCGGACGTCTCCGCCTCGAACGCGGCGAACAGCACTCCGCTCACGGTCATGGCGAACCCGGCGACCAGCAGCGGCAGGCGCGGCCCGCGGCTGCCGATCAGCCGCCCGGACAGCGGCGCGCACAGGAACATCGGGGTGGCCATCGGAAGCATCCACAGGCCCGCGTGCAGGGCGTCGAGGCCGCGCACGTTCTGCAGGTACAGGGTCGACAGGAACAGGAAGCCGCCGAGCGCCGCGAACGCGCTGATGGCGATCGCCGTGGCACCGCTGAACGGCGCCGACCGGAAGAACCGCAGGTCGATGAGGGGTTCGGCGCGCCGGGGCTCGTACCACAGCAGCCCCAGCAGGGCGGCGAGGGCGATCAGCGCGAAGGGCAGCACCGCGGTGGTGCCCGTGTCCGGCGCCTCGATGATCGCGTACGTCAGCGAGCCGAACAGGGCGATCACCAGCAGCTGGCCGACCGGGTCGGGGCGGCGGGCCTTCGGGGCGCGGGACTCGGGGACGAAGCGCAGGGTGAGCAGGAGCGCGGCGAGGCCGACCGGGAGGTTGACCCAGAAGATCGAGCGCCAGCCGACCGACTCCACCAGCAGTCCGCCGACCAGCGGGCCGGCGGCCATGGATATGCCGACGACCGCGCCCCACACGCCGATCGCGCGGGCGCGTTCGCGGGGGTCGGTGAAGGTGTTGGTGATGATCGACATGGCGACCGGGTTGAGCATGGAGCCGCCGACCGCCTGGATCATGCGGAAGGCGACCAGCGCGTCGAGGCTGGGCGCGAGGGAGCACAGCAGCGAGCCGGCCACGAACACGGTCAGGCCGGTCATGAAGACCTTCTTGCGGCCGACCCGGTCGGCGGTGGAGCCCGCGAGCATCAACAGCGAGGCCAGCACCAGGGTGTAGGCGTCGATCGTCCACTGCAGGCCGGAGGTGGTGGCGTGCAGGTCGCGCTGCATGGAGGGGAGGGCTACGTTCAGGGCGGTGACGTCGAGGCTGACGATCAGCAGGCTCATACAGCAGATCGCGAGCACGAGCAGACGTCGGCGATGGCTGAGCTCGGGCATGCGTTCCATCGTACGACGGTTTCGATAGTGCGTCTAACTAATTATTACTCCAGGGTCCGGTCCCGATGGGTGACAATGGGGCAATGTCCACGCCCACGCCGCCCCTGCCGATCGGCCCGCACACCGTCCAGCCGCCCGTCGTGCTCGCCCCCATGGCGGGCATCACCAACGCGCCCTTCCGCACGCTGTGCAGGCACTTCGCCGAAGGCGAAGCCTTCGCCGGAGGCGAAGCAAAGGATGGGGCCTCCGGCGGTAAGGGCCTGTTCGTCAGCGAGATGATCACGACCCGGGCGCTGGTCGAGCGCAACGAGAAGACCATGCAGCTGATCCGCTTCGACGCGACCGAGAGGCCGCGCTCGATCCAGCTGTACGGCGTCGACCCGGCGACCGTCGGCAAGGCCGTCCGCATGATCGCGGAGGAGGACCTCGCCGACCACATCGACCTCAACTTCGGCTGCCCGGTCCCGAAGGTGACCCGGAAGGGCGGCGGCTCCGCCCTCCCGTACAAGCGGAACCTGCTCCGCGCGATCCTGCGCGAGGCGGTGTCGGGCGCCGGCGACCTGCCGGTCACGATGAAGATGCGCAAGGGCATCGACGACGACCACATCACCTACCTCGACGCCGGACGCATCGCCGTCGAGGAGGGCGTCACGGCCATCGCCCTGCACGGCCGCACGGCCGCCCAGCACTACGGCGGCACCGCGGACTGGGACGCCATCGCCCGGCTGAAGGAGCACGTCCAGGAGATCCCCGTGCTCGGCAACGGCGACATCTGGTCCGCCGAGGACGCGCTGCGGATGGTCCGGGAGACCGGCTGCGACGGCGTGGTCGTGGGCCGCGGCTGCCTGGGGCGGCCGTGGCTGTTCGCGGACCTGGTCGCCGCCTTCGAGGGACGTGAGCAGGACATCGCGCGGCCGTCCCTCCGTGAGGTCGCCGACGTCATGGTCCGCCACGCCACCCTGCTCGGCGAGTGGACCGGCGACGAGTCCAAGGGCGTCGTCGACTTCCGCAAGCACGTCGCCTGGTACCTGAAGGGCTTCGCGGTCGGCTCGGAGATGCGGGGGCGCCTCGCGATCACGTCGTCCCTGGAGGAGCTGCGGGCGGGCCTCGACGAACTGGACCTCGACCAGCCCTGGCCCACCGGCGCCGAGGGCCCCCGCGGCCGTACGTCCGGCAACAACCGGGTGGTCCTGCCGGACGGCTGGCTGAAGGACCCGTACGACTGCGCGGGCGTGAGCGAGGACGCGGAACTGGACACCTCCGGCGGCTGACGCGGGCCGGCCGAGCCCCACAGCAGAGCGCGCGCTCGCTTCGACGTCGAAGCGAGCGCGCGGCTGTGCCCTGAACAGGGCAGTGCTCAGCGCGTCCTGGGATGCGGGGTCGACCCGTACGCCGTCAGGAACCTGTCGCGGAAGGAGCTCATCTTCCACACCGGGGCGTCGTGCGCGGGGCGCAGACCGTCCGTCCAGTTCCAGTCGGCGATCTTGTCCAGGACCTTCGGGTCCTTGGCGACGATGGAGACCGGCACGTCACGGCTGGCGTGGTTGCCGCTGACCCGGGCGATGGGCTGGTGGTCGCCGAGGAAGACCAGCACCGTGTTCTTGTTGCCGTAGCGCTCCAGCCACTGGGTGAGGGCGGTCACCGAGTACTGGACGGACTTGCCGTACTCCTCGCGGGACTTGGTGGTGTCGGCGATGACGTCCTCCGGCTTGTTGCCCGCCGCCTCGATGTCCTTGAAGACCGAGCCGTCGCCCAGCTGGTCCCAGCCGACCATCTTCGGGATGGGCGCCCAGGGCTGGTGGCTGGAGGTCAGGATGAGCAGCGACATCCGCGACTTGCCGTCGGCGGGCTGCTTGCTGTGCACCCGCTCCTGGTACTGCTGGAGCGCGTACTGGTCGGGCATGGTCGACCAGCTGAACTTCGGGCCCTTGTAGCCCAGCTGGAAGGCGTTGTAGACCTTGTCGAGGCCGTACCACTGCTGCTCCGGCCAGCCCTTCTGCACGCCCGGCATCACGCCGACCGTGTCGAAGGCGCCGGTCTTCTTGAAGGCGTCGGTGAGGCTCAAGTGGTCGCTGGCCATGACGGTGCGGTAGCGCTGCTGGTTGCTGATCCACAGGCCCGACATGGTGGTGGAGTGGCCGAGCCAGCTGCTGCCGCCGTACGTCGCCGAGGTCAGCCAGCCGCTCTTGGCGTGGAAACCGGCCTTGGCCAGCGCCTTGGTCCGCACGTCCAGCGTCCTGTCCACGCCGGGTGCCATGATCGGGTCCTCGATGGCGCTGCGCCCGTAGCTCTCGATGAACGTGAAGATCATGTCCTTGCCGCGCAGGTCGGGCACCAGCTGGTCGGCCGGCGTGTTGCCGAACGCGTCGACCTTGGCGACCTTCTGGAACTCCGCCTCGTCGTGCAGGGTGTTCACGACCTGGTGCGCCTGGAGCTTCAGGGCGGAGGCGGTGCGGTCCGAGGCGAGTGGCACACCGCCGAACTGGATGCCGAGGGAGGAGCAGGTGATCCAGGCGACGCCGGCGATGAGGGTGCCCCGGGTGGCCGTTCCGGTGTTCCGGGCGAGCAGGTTGCTCAGCCGGACCGTGGACAGGGCCAGCAGGATGAACAGCAGCAGCACGAGGACGACGACGCCGACGGTGGCGGCCAGCGTGACCGTCTTCCCGAGGGAGTCGTTCAGGTACGACTGCGCGTCGCCGAGCAGGCTCCAGTCGAGGATGGGGTTGAAGCCCCGGCCGAGGTACTGGTTGAAGCCCATGTCGAGGAAGTTCAGCAAGGTCATCGCCCCGAGGGCGACTCCGGAGACGGCGGCCAGCACAATCCGGGGCCGGCGCGGCAGCGCCAGCATCACGGCGGCCCCGATGATGGCCTCCGCCGGTATTCGGGCGAATTTCATCGGCTTGAGCCCGACCACGGTGTTCGGCAGCAGCAGCGCGGCCACCACCAGCGCGGCGGCCAGCACGGAGACGGTCACCGACAGCACGGCCGCGGCGCCGGGATGCGCCGCCCGCCACGCCTCCCGCCGCCCGCGCAGCCGGGCCCGGCCGCTCCAGCCGGGCCAGTTGCGCCGGACCGGCCGGGGAGGCGACGCGATCTCCTGGGCCCGGCTGTCCTCCGGGGCCGGGTCGGTGCCTTCGGCCGCGTCTTCCGCCGCGGCCTCGGGATCACCGGTCCCGGCGCCGCCTTCGCCGGCCTCGGTGCCGGGAGCGTCCGCGGGTGCGGTGCCCGGGGTGGCGGCGGCTTCCTGCGCGGGCTCCTGCTGGGCGCCTTCGGTGCCGCTTTCGCGAGCCTCGGTGCCGGGAGCGTCCGCGGGTGCGGTGCCCGGGTCGGTGGCGGCTTCCTGTGCGGGCTCGTGCTCGGTGCCTTCGGTGCCGCTTTCGCGAGCCTCGGTTCCGGGGGTGTCCGTGGGTGCGGTGCCCGGGGCGGCGGCCGCGTCTTCCGCCGCCCCCTCGGGCGCGGATTTCCGGCCGTCGGCCGGGGGAGCGGACGGGAGGTCGGCCTCCGGGACGGTGGTGGCCTCCGGGGTGGGCTCCGGATCGTCGGCTTCGGTGGCGGCCGCGGGCGCGGCTTCCGTTCCCGGGGCGGTCACCTCCGTGGCGGCGTCCTCCGGCCCGGCGGCCCTCTCGCCGTCGGCGGGGCCCGCCTGTGCCGGGACGCGCGGCACGGATTCGGCCTCGGTCTCGACCCCGGGCCCCTCGGATTCCGGACGGCCGGCGTCGCCGGCCGTTTCCGGTGACTGGCTGATGCTCGTGTGCTGAGGCAACCCGAAGGTCCTTCCGTGCGGGGCCCGTGGACGGCTACGGCGGGCCACGCGGGGAGGCAGGGGCCCGCCGTCATTCCGTACGGTTCGTCCCCGGTGCCTGTTCAGGGCCCTTTGCAAACACCCGGCAAACGGCTCGTCAATTGCTCAGCAGGACGGCCGCTATGCGCCCCCGACCGCCGTGAGCAGCGCCAACGGGGCCGCCGCGGAGCGGGACTCGCGGATGCAGGCGTGCGGGTAGGGTACCGGCTCGGCGTGGGTGCCGCGGCTGTACCCGGCGAGCACCTCCGGCAGCCGGTGGCCGGTCGCCGTCGCCGCGTCGACCAGGGCGTGGGCGACCGTGCGGGCCTCGTCGTGCAGTCCGTAGCGGGCCAGGCCGAGCGCGAGCAGCGCGTTGTCGTGCGGCCAGACCGAACCGCGGTGGTACGACAGCGGGTGGTACGCCGGCTGCCCGGCCGCCAGGGTGCGCACGCCCCAGCCCGAGAAGAAGTCCGGCTCCAGGAGCCTGCGGCCGACCACCTCCCCGTACTCCTTGTCCAGCAGCCCCGACCACAGCAGGTGCCCCGCGTCCGAGGCCAGCGCGTCGACCTGGTGGCCCTCCCCGTCCAGCGCGAGCGCCGGGAAGGAGCGCTCCGCCATCCAGAAGTCCCGCTGGAAGCGGTCACGCAGGTCGGCGGCGGTCTGTTCCAGCAGGGCGGAGTAGGTCTCGTCGTCCCACACCGTGCGCGCCACCCACGCGGTGCGGCGCAGCGCGTCGTACGCGTAGCCCTGGGCGCCCGCCGCCGTCACCGGCCCGTGCGGGCGGGTGCCGTCGGCCGAGCAGATGGCACCGGGGGAGTCCTTCCAGTTCTGGTTGGCCAGACCGCCCCGGTCGGCGCGGTAGACCAGATAGCCGCGCGAGGTCAGCCCGCCGTGGTCGAGCATCCAGCCGACCGCCGCGCGCGCGTGGGGCTCCAGCCGCCGGGCGAGGGCCGTGTCCCCGGTCTGCTCGACGTAGGCGCCGAGCAGCACCAGGAACAGCGGGGTCGCGTCGACCGAGCCGTAGTACCGCCCGTACGGCACCTGCCCGAAGTGCGCCAGCTCCCCGTGCCGCACCTCGTGCACGATCTTGCCGGGCTGGGCGACCGACTCCACGGCGGTGCCCGTCGCCTGGGCGGCGGCGAGCGCGGCCAGCGTGTCGGCGGCCGGCCGCGGGCGGTAGGGGAGGGTGAACAGCGACGTCAGCAGGGCGTCGCGGCCCAACAGCGTGAGGAACCAGGGCGCACCCGCCGCCGGGACGCGCAGTTCCTCCCCGTCCGGTCCGGTCGCCGGGATCTGGAGCGAGGCCAGGTCGGACAGGCCCCGGGCGCAGGCCGCCGCCAGCTCCGGCCAGCCGGTCGGGAAGGCCACCCCCTCCACGAACTCGCCCTCCAGCGCGAGGAGCCGCTCGTTCAGGGCGGCGGGGGAGCGCGGCACCCTGAGGGCCCGCCTGTCGCCGTGCGGCCGGGCGATCACACGCAGCACCAACTCGGCCGTGCCGTGCGGTTCCAGGCCGAGGCTCCAGACGAGCCGGCGGGCCCCCGTGCCGGTCTCCTCGACGCCGTCGGGCGCGGGGTCGGCCGTGATGGTCGTACGAGAGCGCCACTCACCGCGCCGGTAGCCGAACTCCAGCCCGTCGTCCAGGACCTTACGGGAACGCACGGCACCGGTCTTGGTGTAGGTGCGGTGGTCGGAGCGCAGCTCGAACTGGTCGGTGAAGTCGGCGTCGGCGGTGATCGCCAGGCGGACCGTGGTGGGCACCGGGCGGTTGCTGGTCACCCGCAGCAGTTCCACGAACGAGCTGTCCCCGACGGCCTGTTCACGGAAGAGAGTGTGCGCGGGCGGCTCCTGCCGGCCGCCGCGCGGTACCAGCACGCACCGCGCGCCGTCCCCGTCCGCGACCGGTGTGAGCACCTCGGGCACCGCGCCGTCGACGGTGAGCTGCCAGCGGCTGAGGTGCCGGGCGTCGCGGACGAACAACCCGTCCGGTAAGCCGCCGCCCCGGCCGCCGATGATGTCGCCCCGGTCGCCCACGGCGGCGAACGTCGTGCCGTACACGAGCAGATGATGCCGGTCGGTCATCCTCGGTCCCCTCCCTTGTCACTCCTGATCGAAGCCGTTCCTGCCGAGCCCGTTCCTGCCGAGCTCGTCCCCGCCGAAGCCGTCCCTGTCCGGGTCGCTCCCGCCGAACGTGCCGGTCTCCTCGGGGGACACGGCGTGCCCGGGGGAGCCGTGCAGCAGGTCGAGCGTGAGCGCGGCGGTCCAGCCGAAGCCGAGGGCGCCGCAGGCCTCGCCGGTGTACGGGTCGACGTACTCGGCGAAACCGGTCGCCCCGGCGGTCCGCACGAGCGCCTCCCGCAGGGCGTCGGCCCGCTCCCGCTCGCCGTGCGCGCGCAGGCCCCGCTCGACCAGCCAGCCGGTGTTGAACCAGGCCGGGCCGCGCCAGTAGCGGTGCGGGTCGAAGGCCTCGCCGAGCAGGTCGTAGCTGGGCACCAGCCGGGTGGCGCCGCCCAGGCCGAAGTGCGGCCCGGTGAGTGTGCCGACCAGCGCGCCGGCGACCTCGCCGGGCAGGCCGGGCAGCATCAGCGGCACCAGACCGGAGACACCGCGCTCGGGGACCAGACAACCGCCCCGCAGGTCCCGGCAGAAGAACATCCCCCGCGCCGGGTCCCACAGCCGCTCCACCAGCGCCGCCGTGAGGCGTTCCGCGCGCGCGTGCCGGGCCGTGGCGGTCGCGCCCAGTTCCCCCGCGATCCGGGCCAGCGCGTGCTCGGAGGCGATGAGCAGGGCGTTGAAGGCGGGGTCCTCGACGGCGAACCCGCCCGCGCCGTCGGCATACCCCCGGTCCCGGTAGTCCGCCGCCAGCCGCACGTACCGCCCGTAGTCCAGGTCCGTCGGCCGGTCCTCGGGAGAGCCGTGGGCGAGGTCGGCGCGGCGGAAGGAGCGGGCCGGGGCGGGGGTGACCCGGGCGAGCGGCGCGTCCCAGCACGGACTGTTGTCCATGCCCTGCTCCCAGGGGTGGACCACGGACGCCAGTCCGCCGCCGCCCAGGTCCCGCCGGTGCAGCAGATAGCGGTGCCAGGCGGCCAGCCGCGGGTACACCCCGGCCAGGAAGCCCCGGGCGCGCGAGAGCCCCGGGTCGGCGCGGTGCACCAGCCAGGCCGCCAGCGCGTGCACCGGTGGCTGCACGATCCCGGAGGTCTGTACGGTGCGCGGGGCGCCCGCAGCGCGCCCCGCGGTCGAGGAGCGCCAGAAGTCGGGGCTCGGGAAGTACGCGTCGAACGGCACGGAGGGGTTGAAGACGATGTGCGGCACCCGCCCGTCGCCCCACTGGGCGGCCAGCAGCGTCTCCAGCTCCGTCTGCGCCCGTAACGGCGAGATGTGGCGCAGGCCGATCGCGATGAAGGCGGAGTCCCAGGACCACTGGTGCGGATACAGGCTGCGCGAGGGCACCGTCGACCTGCCCGTCCAGTTGCGCTCCAGCACGCGCACGGCGCTGACGTGCGGCGACCCGCCCGATCCCGCCGTGGGCGGGAGATCGTATGCGATCCCGCCCTCGGTGCGGGCGGTGGCGAGCTGGGCAGTGCGATCCACTCGGGGCTCCCCGAACGACGTCCGGCCGACGGGTTCGGCCGTGGCTACCATAGAGTTACGTCTATTTAACACGCAAAACTCACTATGTAATGCAGGCTTGAGAAGCACAAGGGGGTGCGACGCATGAGCGGTCGGAGTCAGGCGAGCGCCGGCGATCTGCTCGCACTGGTGCGCACCGGGCGTGCCACCACGCGCGGTGCCCTCCAACAGGTCACCGGTCTGTCCCGGGCGACCGTCGGCCAGCGCCTGGACCGCCTGTTCCGGGCCGGCTGGCTGAGGGAGGGCGCCGGGGGCCCGGTCGACTCCCCGCTGGGCGGCCGCCCCTCGATCACCCTGGAGTTCGACGACGCGCACGCCGTCGTCCTCGCCGCCGACCTGGACACCCGGCACGCGCGCGCGGCCGTCCTCACGCTGACCGGCGAGATGCTCGCCGAGCACTCCGGCGCGCTGGCCGTCGAGGACGGCCCGGACGACGTGCTCGGCGAGCTGGGCCGGTGGTTCGCCGAGCTGCTGGAGAAGGCCGGGCACCGGGCCGAGGAGGTCTGCGGCATCGGGCTCGCGGTCCCCGGGCCCGTCGACAGCGAGACCGGCCGGGTCGTCCAGCCACCGATCATGCCCGGCTGGGACGGCTACGACATAAGAGGCCGCCTGGCCCGCGCCCTCACCGAGCACACGGGCGCGCCGCCCGTCCCCGTGCTGGTCGACAACGACGCCAACCTCATGGCGTACGGGGAGCAGCGCGCCGGGCACCCGGACTGCTCGGCGTTCGTCCTGGTCAAGGTGTCGACGGGTATCGGCGCGGGCGTCGTGGTCGGGGGCTCGATCTTCCGGGGCGTCGACGGCGGGGCCGGGGACATCGGGCACATCCGGGTGCCGGAGGGCGCCGGGGCGTTGTGCCGGTGCGGGTCGTACGGCTGTCTGGCCGCGATCGCCAGTGGCGGGGCGGTCGCCCGGCGGCTCGCCGAGACGGGCGTGCCGGCCGCCAGCGGCTCGGACGTACGGGACCTGCTGGCGGCCGGGCACCCGGAGGCGGCGGCGCTGGCCCGGGAGGCCGGGCGCCGGGTCGGGGACGTTCTGGCGACCGTCGTGACACTGCTCAACCCGGGGGTGCTGATGATCGCCGGGGACCTCGCGGGCACGCCCTTCCTCACCGGTGTGCGGGAGCTGCTCTACCAGCGGGCGCTGCCGCGCTCCACGGCCCACCTGGACGTCGTCACCTCACGGCTCGGGGAGCGGGCGGGGCTGGTGGGGGCCGGAGCGCTGGTCGTGGAACACCTGTACGCGCCGGAGCGGGTGGAGGAACGGCTGCTTGCGCTGGGGGTGTGACCCCGGCCCTCTCGGCCCGCGCCCGGTCTCCGGGACAGAACCGCGCCAGGGTGCGGGCGGGCAACAGGACGATGTCACTGCGGTAGTGACCGGCTGCGGCGAGGGATTCGGTGGGGAGGGTCGAGGACGGCGTCGGCCTGGTGGGTCAGGCGCCGGTTGCGGGCGAGGGGGAGCAGGGCGTTGATGCGGGTGCCGGTGGAGCGGAAGGCGACCGCTGCGGTGACCTTGCGGCCGGTACAGGTTGCCGGCCGGCCCGCGTAGGCGGCCACGTCCGCATCGGCGCGGGCGCCTGTGAGGATGGCCAGGACGCCACCTGCGGACGGTCGGCCGGTGACGGTGTAGGCGGCCACAAACCTGGTGCGGGGTGCGGCAGGTATGTTGCGGCGGCTGAGGGTGGTCATGACGGCCCTTCCGGATGGTGCCGGCTGGTGCTGGGGGCCGCGGTGTCCGGCTCGGTGCCGGTCACGTCGTCCACCCCGCGCGTCGCCTCGCCGCTGTCACTGCCTCCGCCGCGGGTGGCGATCAGAGACCAGGCGATGGAGACGGTGACGGTGACGACGATGACGCCGAGGGTGAGAGGGAGGGGAAGCTTGCCGACGGGGGTTTCGGACAGGATGAGCTTGACGCCGGCGAAGGCGAGCAGGACCGCGAGCCCGTAGTGCAGGTAGGCGAAGCGGCGCAGGAGTCCGGCCAGGCAGAAGTACAGGCTGCGCAGGCCGAGGACGGCGAAGGCGTTGGCGGTCCACACGATGAAGGTGTTGGTGGTGATCGCCAGGACGGCGGCGACGGAGTCGACGGCGAAGATCAGATCGGTGGCCTCGACCGCGACCAGCACCACGAATAGCAGCGTCGCCACTCGTTTTCCGCTGACGCGGATGAAGAACTTGTCGCCGTGGAAGCGCGGGTCGGTGGGGATGATCTTCTTGACGAGTCGGACGACGGGGTTGCGGTCGGGGTGGACCTCCTCGTCCTTGGAGACGGCCATCTTGTAGCCGGTCCAGATCAGGAACGCACCGAACAGGTAGGCGGTCCAGGCGAACACCTGGAGCAGTTCGGCGCCGATGAAGATGAGCACCAGGCGGGCCGCGAGCGCGCCGATGACGCCCCAGAACAGGACCTTGTGCTGGTAGGCGTCGGGCACGGCGAAGAAGGAGAAGACCAGCGCGAAGACGAAGACGTTGTCGATAGACAGGGCCTTTTCGATCAGGTAGCCGGCGTAGTAGGTGGAGGACGCGTCGCCGCCCTGCCAGGCCCACAGGATGAGGCCGAAGCCGAGGCCGATGGCGATCCACAGGCCGCTCCACAGGGCGGCCTCGCGGAAGCCGATCACGTGGTTGTCGCGGTGGGTGATCAGGTCGACGGCGAGCATGAGGCCGATGCCGAAGGTGACCGCGGCCCACACCCACAGCGGGACGGCGAACGACATTTCATTCATGGTGGATCGGCTTCCTCGAGCGGGGGCGAAAGGACAGAGACGGAGAAGAGA
The DNA here is from genome assembly GCF_053597535.1 of Streptomyces sp. NPDC001348. Taxonomy (NCBI): domain Bacteria; kingdom Bacillati; phylum Actinomycetota; class Actinomycetes; order Kitasatosporales; family Streptomycetaceae; genus Streptomyces; species Streptomyces sp. NPDC001348. The sequence continues at coordinate 345,934 of NZ_JBSFIK010000001.1, forward strand.
GTCGGGGTGCCCCGGGCCCTGGCGGGTTACGGAGGGCTGACGGCGTGGACGAAGGGTCCGCCGCGTACGGCGGAGGCTTCGGTCAGGCTGTGCGCGTCCAGGCCGGCCGGACCCCGGCCGGAGGCCACCACCAGTGGGGAGCGATGACGTGCGGCCAACGCGAGCACCCCGCCCGCGGCCCGCAGCCGCATCTGTCCGCCGCCATGGGCTGGGACGGGGTGGGCGACGGGGATGTAGCCGACCCCGGCAGCACGCAGCCGGGGCAGCACGCGGGCCAGAAACACCCGGGCCGCCTGCGCGTCCAGGCGGGCACGCTTCGGAATCTGCCGCCGGGCGGGCAGGACGGCGACCAGCAGCACCGGTGCCTTGCGCGGTGTGGCCAGCCGGACCGCAGCGTCGACCACGGCCAGGTCGTCGGAGTGGTTGGTCACCGGCGCGGTGACCGGGTGCGGCAGGGACAGCGGCAGCACCGGAGATCCGGTTTCCGCGTGGCGGGTCAGGGCCGGGGCGGAGGTCTGGGTGGACATCGTGACCCCCTTTCAGCGGGAGCGAAGAGGGTGGTGGCGGTACGTCCAGCGTCACCTGACCCTTTCATCCCCGTCCATGTTATGCGAAAACTTTTTCGGCAATTATTTTTCGCGAAGTGATGTTGGTTGTGCGAAGTCGGCTTCGTATGATGAAGGCCATGAGCCAGCCCTCCAGCCCGCGCGGCGCTCAGTGGACCTTCCTGACCAACCACGCCCGGGTCCTGATCGCCCTCGCCCGCGACCCCGAAGCGCGCGGGCGTGACGTCGCCGACGCCATCGGCATCACCGAACGCGCCGTCCAGCTGATCGTCGCCGACCTCGAAGCGGCGGGATACCTCACCCGCGAGCGCGTCGGCCGCCGCAACCGCTACACCATCGATCCCACCGTCGCCCTGCGTCACCCCAGCGAGGCGGACCACCCCGTCGGCGACCTCCTGGCCACCTTCCTGCACCGCGAGGACACCCCCGCCGACGACCGCGAACGCGCCGCCTCGTAAACCGGTCCCCCCGAGCGTGGCGGCGCCAGGGTGTGCGGCAGCCGGTCCTGGCCGCCCGCTCCCCGTGGGGCGGCCGGGACCGATCCTTTGCCCGAGCCTCAGCGGCTGGGGCAGGGCGCGGCCAGCGGCGCCCACGGCACCGGCGAGGCCGCGTGGACGAACGGGCCACCGCGGATGGTGGCGGCCTCCATCACCGTGCAGGCGTCCAGGCCCGCCGGCCCGCTGCGCGAGACCACCAGCAGTGAGCAGCCGTGCAGGACCGCCGTGTCCAGCAGGGCCTTCGCCGCGTGCAGTCGCCCGCCTCCGCGGAGAGCAGGGCGGTGGTAGACGGCCGCCTGGTGGGCGATCCCCGCGCGGGCCAGGCGCGGCATGGCCCGTCCCAGCGCGGCGCGGGCCGCCGTCGAGTCCGGGCGCACGGCCCCGGCCCTGGGCGGCGGCGGAGGCATGACCGCGATCAGCAGCAGCGGTGCGCCGCGCGCGGCGGCGAGCCGGACGGCTGCGTCCACCACGGCGGTGTCATCCAGGCGGTCGGCCAGCACTGCGGCCACTGGGAACCGCCGACGGACGAGCGAGGGAGCGGCCGGGGTGGGCGAGGAGTTCGGGCAGGTGGTGTCCATGGCGATCGCGCTTTCCGGGAGGGCGGAAGGATGGGCACTTCCAGCGTCTCCACCGCTCGTAAAGCGCGTCAAGACTTACGCGAAAGATTTTTCGCGTATCGCATATCGCATGTCTGGGGTGGGGTGCCCGTCTTCTGCGACAGGTGTGCGGATTCCCGCCGCTCTCCTGCGGAGCGGGGCCAGGGAGCCGCGGGCGGGGCCCGGCTCCTGGACGGGAACGGCGTACACCAGCAGGTTCCGCTGGTAGCCCCCGCGCTCGCGGTCGTACGGGGGCGTGCAGGTGACCAGGGTCAGGACCGGCCGCCCGTGACGCCGGAACACCTCTTCGGGGAGCCTGTCCCTGTCGACCACCTCGCGCGCCGTCACCTCGTACCGGACGGGGGGTGCGTCCCGGCGGGCGACGGTGACGTCATCGCCCTTGCGGACCCCGTACAGCTTGGCGAAGGCGCCCAGGCGGCCGGTGCGGTCGTCCACATGGCCGACGAGGACGGCGGATCCGGCCCGCGCGCCCGGCGCGGGGCCGTAGCGGTACCAGCCGACCTGCCCGGCGTCGCCGGGGATCTCCACGGTGCCGTCGTCCGCGACGCCGACGCTCAGGACCCGGGCGTCCAGGGAGACCCGTGGGACGCGCAGTGCCGTCGGCTCGGGTGCGGGGCCGGACGCGTCCTCCGCCTCACCCGGTCCGCCGTCGTGGGTCCCGAACGAGTGCCCGGCCGTGGGCTCCTGGGCCCGCGGCCGGGCACCGAAGTCCGACGGCGCCGAGGCCCCGGACGGCCACAGCGACCAGACCAGCAGCGCCGCCAGGACGACGGCGACGACCGCGGCGGCCGCCGCGGAGGATCGCCCGCCCCTGCGTGAGGAACGCACGGATCCGCCGTCAGTCTCTCCGGGTCCGCAGGCGACGGGCGGCCAGCAGACCGGCGACCGCGACGGCGCCCGCGGTGCCCCCGGCGAGCCAGGCGGTGGCGGAATCGTTGTCGGCGGCCATCGCGCCGCTCTCACCGGCGTTCACGCCCTTCGGCGCGGAGTCCGTGCCGCTGATCGTCTGTGTCGCCAGCGCGAGGTTCTTGTCCTTGGCGCTGCCCCAGGCGTAGACGACCGTGCTCACGCCCTCGGCGAGGTCGAGGTCGGCGGGGCCGATGTCCACGGTGCTGGTCCCTGCCAGGACGACGTCGGCGCTGACCGTGCCGGCGGGCACCTCGAGCGACTTCTCGTTCGGATTGGTCAGACCCTTGATGATCGGCTTGCCGCCCGCGCGGACGTCCACGGCGGGTGCCGCGGCCACGTGCCGGACGGTCAGCCGCGACCGACCGGCCGGGACCTTGGCGGTGTCGTTGACGAACGCGGTGAGCGTGGGGTTGCCCTTCGCGTCGAGGTGGGCCGCGAGCGTGGCGTTCGCCCCGGCCGGGACGTCGACGCTCTTCTGGATGACGGGTTTGCCGTCGGGGCCCTCGCCGTCGGGGAAGATCTTGATGTCATAGGTGCCCCCGTCCAGTGGCTGGGGCGCGGTCACGGTGCCGGGCTTGAAGTCGGGGATCAGTTCTTTCCCGTTGGCGTACACGTCGACGGTGAGGCCGGGAACGCCGTGGAAGACGGACACGGATGCCTTGCCGCCCTGTTGCGCCGCGGCGTCCGCGGAGGCGGGAACGGCTATCGCCAGGGACATTACGCAGGCACTGGCGGTGGTGGCTGCTGCCTTCCTGCTGCGTGACTCATCAGTGGAATTCCCTTCGTGGGGGACCCGGGCGCACGTCTGGCCCGGCTGTGGAGGCGCCTTTCGATGCACGCGATGAGGTCGTGGGCCGGATGCCCGGTCGGTCCTTCACCGGCCCCGTACCCGCGTCCGTCGGGCTGTCGCTCGGCACAACGCGGCGGGTGCTGCCTGTAGTGAGAGGGGGGGCGGCTCCTGGTGCCCTGAACCGAGCCGGCGTGTCGAGCCCGGCCGGTGCGAGGCAGGCTTCTTCCTCGAGCGGACTGTTCCCGCAACGCCTGATCGAGTTTGACATGCCCTTTAGATATTTCGCCACTTACGTCCCATATGTCACGCATGCCTTACGCGAGTGCGGCGCGCCGAACTTCGTTCGTGTTTGTCGTCCGGGCACCCGTCCGCATGGTGAAATCCGGTCCGCTGTGGCAGCGTGATTCTCGCCACCCTTGATAAGGGTTGCGCTCAAATGAGCGGATCTTGAGCGGCTGCACTTCTCCAAGGGGTGGCACTGGGTGCCATCTCCCGATCGTTCATCGATCGAAATCATACGTGGCGCGACCCGCTCACCTGAGCGAAAAACTACACCTGTGGGCCCCTGGGCGTTCAAGAAGTGAAAACACAGCGCCGTCACCACTTGCCAAGCTTTGACTTTCGATCCACTGGCGGACGGCTGGTTACGGGCCCATGACACGCAAGTGGACGTACCCAGGCACCTTGGATCTGGGTATGTTCCTCGCCGTCAGGGCAGCCACCGCGGCCTCAAGGAGTCGAGACCCGTGTCGGAAAACAAAGAACCCCACGTAGCGAAGTTCGTTTACGACTTCACCGAGGGCAACAAGGACCTCAAGGACCTGCTCGGTGGCAAGGGCGCCAACCTCGCCGAGATGACCAACCTGGGTCTTCCCGTCCCGCCCGGCTTCACCATCACCACCGAGGCCTGCAAGGTCTACCTCGACAGCGGCGACGAGCCGGCGGCACTGCGTGACGAAGTGAGTGCGCACCTCGACGCCCTCGAGCAGAAGATGGGCAAGAAGCTCGGCCAGGCCGACGACCCCCTCCTCGTCTCCGTCCGCTCCGGCGCCAAGTTCTCCATGCCCGGCATGATGGACACCGTCCTGAACATCGGCCTCTCCGACAAGTCGGTGCAGGGCCTGGCCAAGCAGGCCGGCGACGAGCGCTTCGCCTGGGACTCCTACCGCCGACTCATCCAGATGTTCGGCAAGACCGTGCTCGGCGTCGACGGCGACCTCTTCGAGGAGGCCCTCGACAAGGCCAAGGCCGCCAAGAAGGTCACGGTCGACACCGAGCTGGAGGCCGCGGACCTGAAGAAGCTGGTCACCACCTTCAAGAAGATCGTCAAGAAGGAGGCCGGCCGGGACTTCCCGCAGGACCCGCGCGAGCAGATGGACCTCGCCATCAAGGCGGTCTTCGACTCCTGGAACGGCGACCGCGCCAAGCTCTACCGCCGCCAGGAGCGCATCCCGCACGACCTCGGCACGGCCGTCAACGTCTGCTCCATGGTCTTCGGCAACCTCGGCCCCGACTCCGGCACCGGCGTCGCCTTCACCCGCGACCCGGCCTCCGGCCACCAGGGCGTCTACGGCGACTACCTGCAGAACGCGCAGGGCGAGGACGTGGTCGCGGGCATCCGCAACACCGTGCCGCTCGCCGAGCTGGAGAACATCGACAAGAAGTCGTACGACCAGCTCATGCAGATCATGGAGACCCTGGAGAACCACTACAAGGACCTCTGCGACATCGAGTTCACCATCGAGCGCGGCCAGCTGTGGATGCTGCAGACCCGCGTCGGCAAGCGCACCGCCGGTGCCGCCTTCCGCATCGCCACCCAGCTGGTGGACCAGGGCCTGATCGACGAGACCGAGGCGCTGCAGCGGGTCAACGGCGCCCAGCTCGCCCAGCTGATGTTCCCCCGCTTCGACGAGCACGCCAAGGCCGCGCAGGTCGGCCGGGGCATCGCCGCCTCGCCGGGCGCGGCGGTCGGCAAGGCGGTCTTCGACTCCTACACCGCCGTCAAGTGGTCCCGCTCCGGCGAGAAGGTCATCCTGGTCCGCCGCGAGACCAACCCCGACGACCTCGACGGCATGATCGCGGCCGAGGGCATCCTCACCTCCCGCGGCGGCAAGACCTCCCACGCGGCCGTCGTCGCGCGCGGCATGGGCAAGACCTGTGTCTGCGGCGCCGAGGAACTGGAGGTCGACACCAAGCGGCGCCGGATGACGGTCCCGGGCGGACACGTCGTCGAGGAGGGCGACGTCATCTCCATCGACGGGTCGAGCGGCAAGGTCTACCTGGGCGAGGTCCCGGTGGTCCCCTCCCCGGTCGTGGAGTACTTCGAGGGCCGGATGCACGCGGGCGCCCACGACGCCGACGAACTCGTCGAGGCCGTGCACCGGATCATGGCCTTCGCCGACCGCAAGCGCCGGCTGCGGGTGCGGGCCAACGCGGACAACGCCGAGGACGCGCTGCGCGCTCGTCGCTTCGGCGCGCAGGGCATCGGCCTGTGCCGTACGGAGCACATGTTCCTCGGTGACCGCCGGGAGCTGGTCGAGCGCCTCATCCTGGCCGACACGCAGGAAGAGCGCGAGGAGAGCCTGAAGGCGCTGCTCCCGATGCAGAAGCAGGACTTCGTGGAGCTGTTCTCGGCGATGGACGGCCTCCCGGTGACGATCCGCCTCCTGGACCCGCCGCTGCACGAGTTCCTCCCCGACATCACGGAGCTCTCGGTCCGCGTCGCCCTCGCCGAGTCCCGGCAGGAGCCGCACGAGAACGAGCTGCGCCTGCTCCAGGCCGTCCACCGGCTGCACGAGCAGAACCCGATGCTGGGTCTGCGCGGTGTCCGGCTCGGCCTGGTCATCCCCGGCCTGTTCACGATGCAGGTCCGCGCGATCGCCGAGGCCGCGGCCGAGCGCAAGAACGCCAAGGGCGACCCACGCGCCGAGATCATGATCCCGCTCGTCGGCACCGTCCAGGAGCTGGAGATCGTCCGCGAGGAGGCCGACCGGGTCGTCGCCGAGGTGGAGGCGGCCACCGGCACCCGGCTCAAGCTGGCGATCGGCACGATGATCGAACTGCCGCGTGCCGCGCTGACCGCCGGACAGATCGCCGAGGCGGCCGAGTTCTTCTCCTTCGGCACCAACGACCTCACCCAGACGGTGTGGGGCTTCAGCCGGGACGACGTCGAGGCCTCGTTCTTCACGGCGTACCTGGAGAAGGGCATCTTCGGGGTGTCGCCGTTCGAGACGATCGACAAGGACGGCGTCGGCTCCCTGGTGAAGGCCGCGGCGAAGGCGGGCCGCGAGACCCGTCCCGACCTGAAGCTCGGCGTCTGCGGTGAGCACGGCGGCGACCCCGAGTCCGTCCACTTCTTCCACGAGGCCGGGCTCGACTACGTCTCCTGCTCCCCGTTCCGCATCCCGGTCGCCCGCCTCGAGGCGGGCCGCGCGGCCACCCAGTCGGAGGGCAGCGACCACCGCTGACCGGCCGCAAGGACCCCGGAGCCGTCGCTTGTCACCCGACCCTCACCGATCGGCGGCGGCTCCGGAGCACGGAAACCGAAGGGACGGCACCCTGTGCGGGGGTGCCGTCCCTTCGGTTCTGCCCAGAAGGCGTCAGAAGGTGCCGTCGGTGTTGACCGGCCCGACCTGGAAGACGCCGGAACAGGTCTTCCAGCCGGCCGGAACGAGGACCGCCTTGGTCGAGGCCGGCGGATAGACCCTGAGATAGCTTCCGGTACGCAGGCACGGCCCGCCGACGGGACCGTTGGTGGTGCGGACGACCGCCGACGCGGAGTGGGCGGGTGCCAGGGTGACAGTGGAGTAGGACGAGCCGCTGTGGGTGGCGGCCGCCCCGATCTGCCGGTGCGCGGAGTCGAGGACGCTGACGCCCGGGTAACCGCGCAGGGCGCAACTGGTGGTGCTGGTGTTGGTGAACCGGACCGGCCAGTAGAGCGAGCCCGCCGCGCCCTCCTTGCGGCCCATCGAGAGGTACAGGTCGCTCACGGTGCAGGTACGCGTACTGCTCGACGCCTGCTGCGCCTGTGCCGCCGTCGTCACGCTCCATGTGGCCCCCGCGGTAGCGAGGCCCGCGAGGACGGCGGTCAGGGAGACGGCGATGCCGCGCCGGGAGAGGTGGTGAGAGTGCAGCGCCATGGCGCATCCGCCTCCATCTGGGTGAATGAGTGGATTGGGTCGGTATGTTGGACGCGGCTGCGGCGGAAAAGGTTGTACAGGACGCGTATCGGTCAGTACATGACGACTCGGGGGCGTGGATGCGGGTCGGCCGGGGGGGGCGTCCCGGAAGCGGGGGCGCTGGGACCGGAGGGCGTCGCGCAGGGCGCCGGGCCGGTTACGGGGCATCGGCCTTTCGGCATGTGGTCATGGACCGCATGATCCCCGAGGGGACATCCTTGGGGCCAGAGGTTTCCGGCACTCCGCCCCACGTAAGGACTCGATCATGCCCGCCTGGACTGCCGACCGTATCCCCGGACAGACCGGCCGCACCGCTGTCGTCACCGGTGCCAACAGCGGCCTCGGGTACGTCACCGCACGGGAGTTGGCGCGCCGGGGGGCCCGGGTGGTGCTTGCCTGCCGGAGCGAGGCGCGGGGGAACGCCGCGGCCGACCGGATCGTGGCCGAAGTGCCGGAGGCGCGCGCCGAGTTCATGCGGCTCGACCTGGGCGACCTGGCGTCCGTACGGGAGTTCGCGGACCGGCTGCCGTACGAGCGGGTCGACCTGCTCGTCAACAACGCCGGAGTGATGGCGCTCCCGTACGGGACCACGGCCGACGGCTTCGAGACCCAGTTCGGCGTCAACCACCTGGGCCACTTCGCCCTCACCGGCCTGCTGCTGCCCGCGCTGCTCGCCACGCCCGGCGCCCGGATCGTGACCGTGTCCAGCCTGATGCACGCACTGGCCAACATCGATCCCTCGGACCTGAACAGCGTGCGCCGCTACCGGCGCTGGGTCGCCTATGCCCGGTCCAAGACCGCCAACCTGCTCTTCACGCACGAGCTGGCCCGCCGGCTCTCGGCACACCGGGCCGATGTGGTGGCCGCCGCGGCTCACCCCGGCTACGCCGCCACCAACCTGCAGACCGCCGGTGTCCGGGCCGAGGGCCGCCGGATCGCCGAACGGCTCGTGGAGCTCGGCAACCGGGTCGTCGCCCAGCCCGCCGAGGCGGGGGCCCTGCCGACGCTGTACGCGGCGACCGCCCCCGATGTACGGCCCGACGCCTTCCTCGGCCCGTCCTTCGCGATGTGGCGGGGCGCGCCGGCACCGTCCTGGCGAGCGCCGTGGACGCTCAACGACGCGATGGGGGAGCGGCTCTGGACGGAGTCCGAGCGGCTGACGGGTGTCACGTACGACGCGTTGAAGTAGCGACTCCATTTTCCTGACCGATCGGTCCAGTACTGGCGTCTCAGTCGAGCAGGGCCAGCGCCTGCTCCGCCGCGTCCCGGACCCGGGCCGGGTCCGCCGACGCCTTGCCGACCACCCGCAGGCCCTGCATCAGCACCAGCAGCATCCGGGAGAGGGTGAGCGGATCGCGGTCGGCGGCAAGTTCCCCCTGCGCCTGCGCGCGCACCAGTGCCGAGCGCAACAGGGTCTCCAGCTGGTCCCAGCTGTGCTCGACGCGGCGGGCCGCCGCCGGGTCGTGCGGGGCCAGTTCGGCCGCCGTGTTGGTGACAAGGCAACCGCTCAGCCGTCGCTCCTCGGCAGCGGCCTCCGCCGCGAACCGCCGTACGACGGCCCGCACGGCGGGCAGCGCGGGCCCCGGCTGCGACAGCTCCCGCAGCAGCGGTCCGTCGCAGCCCCGCTGATAGCGGTCCAGCGCCTTCAGATACAGCTCGTGCTTGCTGCCGAAGGTCGCGTAGATACTCGCCCGCCCGATGCCCAGGTGCTCCACCAGGTCGGACATCGACGTCGCCTCGTACCCCCGCTGCCAGAACAGCTCCACGGCCGACTGCAGCACGGCGTCCGGGTCGAACTCCTTGGTCCTCGCCATGCGGCGCACCCTAAGGTTTCCAGAACGACCGGTCAATCAGCGTCGGCCCGCCCGCTGGAACACCCCCGGCGTCACCCCGTAGCTGCGCACGAACCAGCGGTGCAGGTGGCTCTGGTCCGCGAAGCCCGCCTCCGCCGCGACCAGGGCGGCCGGACGACCGGCCGCGAGCAGCTGCCGGGCCCGGCTGAGCCGCAGGTGCCGCTGGTAGTCGCTGGGCGCCATGCCGTACTCCTCGCGGAACGCCCGGTACAGCGCGAAACGGCTCACACCGGCCGCGTCCGCCAGGTCCCGCGCGGACACCTGCTCCGCGAAGCGCTCCCGCAGCACGTCCCGGGCCCGGCGCACGGCCCGGTCCTGCCCGCTTCCGCCGGGCGGCGTACGGACCCGGACCGGGCGGGTCGCGCCCCGGGCCGCCATCGCCGTGACCGCCGCGATCAGGCGCTCCTCGCGCACCAGCTCCTCCGCGCCGCAGGTGAGGGCGGCGTGCAGCCGGGTCAGGGCGCGGCTGAGCACCGGGTCGTGGAAGGCCGGCTCGGCGAAGAGGGGCAGCGGCGCGGGCCGACCGGCGCCGGCCGCCGCGTCGGCGAGGACCGCACGGACCAGGTCGGGGCCGATGTGCACGATCCGGTACTGGTAGCCGAGGTCGGAGGAGGACCGCCCGTCGTGCGGCTCGTCCGGGTTGAACGCCATCACCATCCCGGCGCCGCTGACGTGTGAGGCCCCCCGGCAGCGGAAGCGCTGGGCGCCCTTCTCGGTGAAGCCGAAGGAGTAGGTGTCATGGCGGTGCGGGGCGTACACGTGCTCGTAGAAGTGGGCGTGCATCGCCTCCAGCGGACGCTCGGGATCACGCCAGTACCGGGTCCAGGCCTCGCCGTGCATGCGCCCATTGTGCGACGCCGTGTCCGGGGCCCGCACGAGCGTTCAAGACCGGGGTCCGTGGCGGGCGGCAGGCTCGGCCCATGAGCACCGAGTCCGAGTACGAGTCCACCACGGCGGCACCCACCGGGGCGGCGCGGCCCGGCTCCGACGGCCCGTCGGCGCATCTCCTGCTCACCGTCACCATGGTGCTGTGGGGCTGCGCCTTCGCCTCCTCCAAGGTCGTCGTCGGCCAGGTCCCGCACTCCGTCGCCGCGTTCCTCCGTTTCGGCGGCGGCGCGCTGGCCCTGCTGGTCGCCCTCAGGCTGTCCGGCGACCGGCGGACGCGGCCGGGGTGGCGGGAGCGCGGGCGGGCGGCGCTCGCCGGGGTGCTCGGCGTCTTCCTGTACAACATCTGCTTCTTCTGGGGCCTGTCCCTGGCGCCTGCCATGGACGGCAGCCTGATCATCCCCGTGCTGAGCCCGGTGCTCACCTCGGCCGCCGTGCTGCTGACCGGACGGGAGACGGCGTCCGCGGGACGGGTGGCCGGACTGGCGCTGGGGCTCGCGGGCGCGGTGGTGTTCTTCCTCGGCGCGGTCGGCGCGGGCGGCGCGGCAGGCGGCGGATCGGGCCGGCTCGCCGGTGACCTGCTGTTCCTCGCGGCGGCGGCCTCCTGGGCGGCGTTCACCTTGCTGGGGCCGCGGGTGCTGGTGGGGATCGAGCCGCTGCGGGCGACCACGTACGCGACCGTGTCCGGTGCGCTGCTCCTCGGGGCGTACTCCGCGCCCGACTGGGCCGGCACCCACTGGTCCGCCACGGGCCCCGGCGTGTGGCTGAACGTCGTCTTCCTGGCCCTCGGCCCGGCGGCCCTCGCCAACCTGCTGTACTACCGGGGCGTCAAGGCGGTCGGACCGGCGTCCGCCTCGCTGATGATGTTCCTCGTTCCCGCCGTCGGCACGCTGTGCGCCGCCGTCTTCCTCGGGGAGTCCTTCACGGGCACCCAGTCGGCGGGCGCCGGGATCCTGGTGGCGGGCGCGGTCCTGGCCGTCGCGCGCGGGCGGCGCGCGACGGCCAGGACATGAGCGTCAGTAGGCGCGCACCTCGTACGCGGCGACCTGCACCGACTCGTCGTCCAGGCACTGCCCGGTGACCAGGTCGAACCGCTGCTTCAGCAGGGGCGAGGCGACGTACGGCCGGCCCCGGTCGGTGCCGGTCAGGCCGCGGGAGAGGACGGCCGCGCCGACGAACGGGTCACGGTTGTCGATGCCGTACAACTGGCCGTTGCGGTCGCGGAACAGGGCGACCTGGCGGCCGTCCGGCAGCAGCGCGGCCACACCGCGGCCGGGGGTCAGGGCGCTGAGGTCGCAGACCGTGAACCAGTCGTCGTCCTCGGTGTCCAGCTGCAACTGGACCTTCAGGTCGGTGGTCTCGGGTGCCAGGGTCATCGCTGGGCGCTTCCTTCCAGAACGTCTTGGGTGGGGCGCATGCCGATGGAGAGCAGCGGCAGGTCGGGCTTCATCTGGTCACGTTCGGGGACGAAGCCGACGACCGGGTCGGGGGTGTCCGGGGCGTTCACGAAGGACACGAACCGGGCCAGCTTCTCGGGGTCGTTGATGGTCTCGGCCCACTCGTCGCGGTAGTTGCCGACGTGCGCGGCCATCAGCGCCTCCAGTTCCGCGCAGATGCCGAGGGAGTCGTGCACCACCACGTCCCGTACGTGGTCCAGGCCGCCGGGGATCCGCTCCAGCCAGGTCGAGGTGCGCTCGAGACGGTCGGCGGTGCGGATGTAGAACATCAGGAACCGGTCGATCAGACGGACCAGTTCGGCGTCGGACAGGTCCTGGGCCAGCAGGTCCGCGTGGCGCGGGGTGGCGCCGCCGTTGCCGCCGACGTACAGGTTCCAGCCGTTGGACGTGGCGATGACGCCGAAGTCCTTCGACTGCGCCTCCGCGCACTCGCGGGCGCACCCGGACACCGCCGACTTCAGCTTGTGCGGGGAGCGCAGCCCGCGGTAGCGCAGCTCCAGGTCGATCGCCATCCGCACGGAGTCCTGCACGCCGTAGCGGCACCAGGTCTGCCCCACGCAGGACTTCACCGTGCGCAGCGACTTGCCGTAGGCGTGCCCGGACTCGAAGCCGGCGTCCACCAGCCGGGCCCAGATCAGCGGCAGCTGCTCGACCCGGGCGCCGAACATGTCGATCCGCTGACCGCCGGTGATCTTCGTGTAGAGGCCGAAGTCCCGTGCGATCTCACCGATCACGATCAGCTTCTCCGGGGCGATCTCACCGCCGGGGATACGCGGCACGACCGAGTACGAGCCGTTCTTCTGCAGGTTGGCGAGGAAGTGGTCGTTGCTGTCCTGCAGGGCCGCCTGCTCGCCGTCCAGGACGTAGCCGCTCGCGCCGATGGACGGGGCGAGGGAGGCGATGATCGAGGCCACCGCCGGCTTGCAGACCTCGCAGCCGTCACCGCCCCGGGCGCCCTCGCGGCCGTACCGGTCGAGCAGGTCCTGGTACGAGGTGACGCGCAGGGCGAGGACGATCTCGTACAGCTCCTCGCGGGTCTGGGAGAAGCAGCCGCACAGGCCCTTGTCGACCTCGACGCCGCTCGCCTCCAGCTCGGCGGTGACCAGCTGGCCGAGCACCTTCACACAGGAGCCGCAGCCGGTACCGGCCTTGGTGCACTTCTTCACCTCGGGCACCGTGGTGCACCGGTGCTCGGTGACCGCTCCGCGGATCGCGCCCTTGCTGACGTTGTGGCAGGAGCAGATGACCGCCTCGTCCGGAAGGGCGGACGGGCCGAGCTGGGCGCCGCCACCGGAGCCGGCGGGCAGTACCAGGGACTCCGGCGCGATCGGCGGCACCGAACCGGTCAGCGCGCGCAGGGTGCCGTACGCCTCCGCGTCACCGACCAGGATGCCGCCGAGCAGCGTGCCGTCCCGGCCGATGACCAGCTTCTTGTACAGGCCGGCCCGGGAGTCGGAGTAGACGACGTCCAGGCAGTCCTCGGTGGCGCCGTGCGCGTCACCGAACGAGGCCACGTCCACACCGAGGAGCTTCAGCTTGGTGGACAGGTCGGCGCCGGTGAACGTCAACTGCTCGCCCTCGTCCTCCGCGATGGCCGCGGCGGCCGTCTCGGCCTGCTCGTAACCCGGCGCGACCAGGCCGTACACCCGGCCGTCGGAGGCCAGCGCGCACTCGCCGATCGCGAACACCCGCGGGTCGGTGACCGTGCGGCACCGCTCGTCCACCGTGATGCCGCCACGCTCGCCGACCGCGAGACCGCAGTCGCGGGCCAGCTGGTCGCGGGGGCGGACACCGGCGGAGAACACCACCATGTCGGTGGCCAGTTCGGAACCGTCGGACAGCTTCATCCCGGTGACCGCGCCGTCCGCACCGACCACGACCTCCTGCGTGCCCACCCCGGTGTGCACGCTCAGGCCCATGCCCTCGATGGTGCGCAGCAGCGCGGCGCCACCACCGTCGTCGACCTGCACCGGCATCAGCCGCGGCGCGAACTCCACGATGTGCGCGTCGAGTCCGAGGCCCTTGAGCGCGCCCGCCGCCTCCAGGCCGAGCAGACCGCCGCCGACCACCGCACCCGTCGTCGCCCTGGCCTTCGCGTACTCCTCGATCGCGAGCAGGTCCTCGATCGTGCGGTAGACGAAACAGCCCTCGGCGTCCTTGTTCGGGACCGGCGGCACGAAGGGGTAGGAGCCGGTGGCGAGGACGAGGGTGTCGTACGCGAAGACCTGACCGGACCTGGCCGTGACCTTCCCCGCCTCGCGGTCGATGGTCTCCGCGGGGTCGCCCACGTACAGCTCGATGCCGTGGTCCTTGATGAACTCCATGTCCGTCATGGACAGTTCCTCGGGCGTCTTCCCCGAGAAGTACGAGGTGAGCTGCACGCGGTCGTACGCCGGACGCGGCTCCTCGCAGAGCACGACCACGCGGTGCGTGGCGGTCAGGCCGCGCTCGGCCAGCGCTTCGAGGAAGCGCTGGCCGACCATGCCGTGGCCGACGAGCACGATCGTGGGGGTGCCCCCCAGGGTGGCGGTCATCAGGAGCCTCCGTCGTTGGTGAGCAGGTGGAGCAGGGGGCCGCCGTCGGAGGGGAGCGGCTCTGCTCCCTCCCAGGCGCGGGCGAGCGCGCCGACGGTGCCGAGTTCGCCGACCAGGACCCCGCCGACCAGGCGGTCGTCGCGGACGACGACCTTGCGGTAGGTGCCCCGGGTCGCGTCGGCGAGCTGCACGACGTCGTCGCCGGGAAGCGGCTCGAGCTCCCCGAAGGCGGCGAGGTCGAAGGGGGAGTCCGGGCCGGTCAGGGTCAGCCTTGTCAGGGAGCGGGTGCCGGTGTAGCGGGCGCCGGTGCGTCCGGCGAGCAACTCGGCCAGCGCCTCGGCCTGTTCGAGGGCGGGTGTGGCGAGGCCGTACACCGTGCCGTCGTGCTGCGCGCAGTCGCCGACCGCGTGGATGTGCGGGTCGGAGGTGCGCAGTTCGTCGTCGACCAGGATGCCCTTGTGGACGGCGAGTCCGGCGTCCTCGGCGAGACCGGTGCGCGGGTGCACCCCGCAGGCCAGGACGACGAGGTCGGCGTCGAGGGCGTAGCCGTCGGCCATCTCCACCGAGCGGACCGCGCCGGCCACGCAGCGCACGTCCCGCACCCGGCACTCGGTGTGCACCTCGACGCCCAGGTCCGTCAGATGGCGCCGGACGAGCTTGGAGGCGGCCGGGTCGAGCTGGCGTTCCATCAGTCGCTCGCCCTGCTGGGCGAGGACGACCTGCGCGCCGCGCACCGCCAGCGCCCGCGCCGCGGACACCCCGAGCAGCCCGCCGCCGATGACGACCGCCCGCGCCCCCGGCCGGACCGCCTTGGACAGTCCCAGGCAGTCGTCCATGGTGCGGAACGCGTGCACGCCCTCGGGGGGTTCGTGGTCCGGGGTGAACAGACCGCGCAGCGGCGGGAGCACGGGGTTGGAGCCGGTGGCCAGGACCAGCGTCCCGTACGGGATCACCGAGCCGTCCGCGCACCGCAGCCGGCGCGCCGCGCGCTCGATGCCGACGACCCGGGTGCGCACCATGCCGTCCGGTGCCGGGAGCGCGATCACCTCGGGGGCGTAACGGCCGGCCAGCACCTCGGCGAGCAGCACCCGGTTGTAGGGGCGGTGCTCCTCCTCGCCGACCAGCAGCGCGGGCGTGCCGAGCTCACCGAGCCGCCGGGCGAGCCGTACGCCCGCGAGGCCGGCGCCGATCACCACCACACGCTTATTCGAGGTCATGTGCTCGAGCGTGCGGTGCGGACGTTACCCGGCCGCATCGCATCTGTTTCCCGTGAGGAACGCTGCCCTCAGCGGGGAGGCGGAGGGGGTGTGAGGGCCTTGACCGAGGGCCGGAGAGGGGCTGTGAGGTGGGGCCGACGGTGGGGCCGGGAGGGGGGGGTGGGGCCGACGGTGGGGTCGAAGGTGGGGCTGACCGAACCGCCCGGTTCCGTGCGGGCACCATCGTGCACGGCGGACGCGGGCGGCAGCCTGGAGGGACCGGACCACCGCAGCTCACCGTCAGGGGGAAGCACATGGACAGCACCTCGACCCTCATCAGCCGGGACACCGCCGCCGTACTGGTCTGGCGGATCGTCCGCGAGCCCTTCACGGCCGGCACCTGGCGCCGGGCCGGCTACGCGCTGCTCGCCCTGCCGGTCGGTGTGGCGTGCGTCCCGCCGGCGCTGCTGGGAGCCCCGACGGGACGGTGGCAGCGGGCGCTGGTGCGGCGCTTCCTGGGCGTCGACCTGCCGCCGACGAGTTCGTCGGCGCGCTGGAACGGGTCGCGGGCGGTGGCACCGCGCTCGACCCCGAAGTGGTCGCCCAGCTCTTCGGCGCGAGCCGCCGGACCACGGCCCTCGACACGCTCACCCGCCGCGAACGCGAGGTGCTCGCCCTGATGGCCGAGGGCCGCACCAACCAGGCCATCGCCGCCGCCTTCACCGTCTCCGACCGCGCCGTCGAGAAGCACATCGCCAACATCTTCGCCAAGCTCGACCTGCCCCCCTCGGAGACCGGACACCGGCGGGTGCTGGCGGTGCTGCGTCATCTGGAGAGCGCACGGGGGTCCGGGCCGGGGCCCGGCCCTGACGGCTCCCCGAGGCCCTGACCGATCCGCATCCCGTCCTGACGGCTGCCCGTCACGTCTGTCCTCACCTCTGACGGCAGCCGTCACGCCTGACGGCTCCCCGTCAGATGGGCGAACACGACCACGTTCCCCTGATACCCGGTCAGCTTGGAGTAGCCCCCGCCGCAGGTGATCACCCGTAGCTCGGGGCGCTTCGCCGCGCCGTACACCTTCTTGTCGGGGAAGTCGCGCGCCGAGTAGACCTCCACCGCGTCCACGGTGAACGCGGCCACGCTCCCGTCCTGCCGGTCGACCTCGATCGCGGCGCCGCGCCTGAGACCGCCGAGGTAGTAGAAGACGGCGGGGCCCTCGGTGTTGTCGACGTGCCCGGCGACGATCGCGGTGCCCCGCTCGCCGGGTGTGATGCCGGCCTCGTACCAGCCGGCGAGGTTCTTGTTCCCCGCGGGCGGCACGTCCAGGCTGCCCGAGCTCGTCAGCCCCAGCCCCATCAGCGGGGCGTTCACGTGGATCGCGGGGATACGGATCCGGGTGGGCGGTGAGGGCGCCAGCGCGGGCGACCCGAGCCGCTCCTCGGCCGGCTCGGGGCGGCCCTCGGCGGCGGACGGCTGCGGCGGGGCGTGCGTCCCGGAGCCGCCGCCCAGCAGCCACACCCCCGAGCCCAGGGCGACCACGGTGACGGCGGCTATGGCGGTGTCACCGATCCTGCGCATCTGCACCCCTTCCCGGAGCTGGGCCCCGTTCCCCTCCGGGCCGCGAGGGGCATCGGGCCCGGAGGGGACGGGAGTTGCGGTACCGGCGGACGGACAGCGGAGGGTGTCCGTCAGATCCCGTCGCCTCTCGCCCGGCGATGCAGGAGCCAGGTACCGCCCGCGGCGGCGACGGCCAGAGCCGCCACACCCGCCGTGGTATGCACGGGGTCGGGCCCGAGTGCGCCACCGACCCCCGTCTTCACGCTTCCGCGCGGCTCCACCTGCTCGTGCGCCGGCGCCCCCGCCGTCATCAGCGTCACCACCAGGTCGCCCGTCACCCGCTTGTCGCCCTCGGCGCACCGCGCGACGATCTCGTACGTCCCCGGCTGCGCGCTCGGCGGCACCCGGAACTGCCCGGACGCCTCGCCCTGGTGCGTCCCGGGCGCCAGCGTGAACGTCCCGCCGCCCACCGCGGTGGCGTCACCGGCCGCCGTGCCCCGTCCCGGGCAGGCCGACGTGTTCACCGTGACCGTGTCGCCGGGTGCCACGCCGGCCGGGGACACCTGCAGACTGCCGCCGCTGTCCGCGCGCGCGGGCGCGGTGGCCAGACCGGCGGCGGTGACGGCGAGCGCGGTACCGGTCAGCAGACGGGCGGTGCGACGCATGGTGCTCCTCGAGCTCGTCCGACTCGTTGACGTGCTCTTCCGAGGTAAGTGGCACATGGCCGCGCGCGCTTGTCGAACGGGATGCCGGGGATGGGATGAACGGGTGTCCCCGCCCGGCCCGTCAGACGGTGTTCCGCCAGGTCAAGGCCGGGCGAGTGGCCCGGCGGAAGAGCACCCGAACGGATGGGCGGGCCGGGTGAACGGGCCCTACCGCGGCAACCGCAGCGCCAGCCCGTCGAGGACGACCTCGAGCCCGTACCGGAACTTGGCCTCGCGGATCTCGGCGGGGTCCTCCGCCGCGGCGGCGTCTGTGGCGTAGGAGCCGGCGAGGTGGTCGTGTCCGGCCGCGGCCTGCTGGGCGGCGGGCAGCAGACGCGCGACGAATCCGGCCTCGGTCTCCCCGGAGCGGGCCACCGTGGTCAGCCACGCGGCCTCCGTGATGCTGATGCCGATCGCGTACGACAGCACCGTGGAGATCCCGCCGTCCGGTTCGCGGAAACCGATCGCGGTGAACAGCGCGGCGAGCCGTTCGGTGAACGCCATGTACTCGGGGCCCAGGTAGGCAAGCCCCGCCTGGCCGAGCACCGACGACATCCAGGGGTGCCGCAGGACGGTCGCGCGGAATGAGCTCGCCGCCTCGGTGACGGCCATCCGCCAGTCGGGGCTGTCGGCGGGCGGTACGTGGATCTCGGCGACGACCTGGTCGACGGCCAGCTCCATCAGCTCGTCCTTGGTGGCCACGTGGCGGTAGAGGGAGGTCGCGCCGGCGTTCAGACGGGCCCCGAGCTTGCGCATGCTCAGCGCCTCCACTCCCTCGGCGTCCAGCATCGCGATTGCTTCGCGGACGATGGCCTCCCGGCTGAGCGAGGGCTGGTCGGGTTCGCGCCGCTGCCTCGCCCAGACGGAGGGGACGGGGTTCGGCTGCTTGCTCCTGGGGGCGGCCATGGGCGCTCTCCTTCACGACTCCTGCTGCGTACGTCGTACGCGGCCAGCGTACAGCGATCGGTTATTGCGCACACTGTTCCGATCGAGCTCTTGCGTACGCTGTTCTCGTCTGCGTACAGTGTTCTCACCCGCTGTGGGAACGGTGTACGCATCGCGGGAACAGTGTGCGCAACCCGGCAGTCCGAAAGGAAACCCCGATGGAAACCCGCGAAGCCCGCAATCCACGCCGCTGGTGGATCCTCGTCGTACTGTGCCTGAGCACGCTGGTCATAGTGATCGACAGCATGGCCCTCACCGTCGCGGTGCCCTCCATGACCGAGGACCTCGGCGCGAACGCCCAGCAGACCCAGTGGATCCTCGACTCCTACATCCTGGTCTTCGCGGGCCTGCTGCTCACCTCCGGCAGCCTCGGTGACCGCTTCGGCCGCCGGAAGGTGATGCTGATCGGTCTGCTGCTCTTCGGGGCCGCCTCACTGGCCGCGGTGTTCTGCGCCAACCCCGGCGAGGTGATCGCCGCACGCGTGGCCATGGGCGTCGGCGGAGCGTTGATCATGCCCTCCACCCTGTCGATCCTCATCACCGTCTTCGACGAGGAGGAGCGCGGCAGGGCGATGGCGGCGTGGGGCTCGGTGTCGATGCTCGGCCTGGTCGGCAGCCCGGTCCTCGGCGGTGTCCTGATCGACCACTTCTCCTGGCACTCGATCTTCTTCCTCAACGTGCCCGTCGTCGCCCTGGCCGTCGTAGCGGGCGTGCTCCTCATGCCGGAGTCCAAGGCACCCTGGCAGAAGCCCGACCCGCTGGGCGCGGTGCTGTCCGCCGCCGGTATGACCGCCCTGGTCTGGTGGATCATCGAGATCCCGCAGCACGGCGCCTTCGCGGGCCGCTCCCTGCTCACCCTGGCGACCGCGGTGGTCACGCTCACCGCCTTCGTCGTCTGGCAGAACGTGGCCGCCGCCCCGATGGTCCCCATGGCCCTGTTCAAGCACCGCAACTTCAGCGGTGGTTCGCTCTCCCTGTCGCTGGTGCAGATCGGCAACGGCGGTCTGCTGCTGGTCCTCACCCAGTACCTGCAGTTCGTCCTCGGCTACTCGCCCGTCAAGGCGGGCCTCGCCTTCCTGCCGCTGGCGGTGACCGCGCTGATCGGCAACACGGGGGGCGCCAAGCTGGCGGCGAGGATCGGCAACCGCTTCGTGATCCTGACCGGCATGCTGGTGATGGTCGTCTGCTTCGCCCTGCTGACCACGGTCGACGCCGACTCCGGCTTCACCGTCCCGGCGATCGCCCTCGGTCTGCTCGGACTCGGCGCGGGCCTGGCGATGCCGGCCGCGGTGGGCGCGCTGATGGGCACCATCCCGGCGGACAAGGCGGGCGTCGGCTCGGCCCTCAACGACACCATCCAGCAGGCCGGCACCGCCCTCGGCATCGCGATCCTCGGCTCGCTCCTCTCCAGCGGCTACGCGAACCGGATGCCCGCCGACGCCCCCGCCACGGCCCGCCAGTCCATGGCCGGCGCGTCCATGACGGCCGACCCGGCCCTCCTCCACGCGGCCCGCGAGGCCTTCACCGCCTCGATGTCGACCACCTTCACCCTCAGCGCGGCGGGCGTCCTCGCGGCGGCGGTCCTGGCCACCCTGGTGATGCGCGACGCCAAGCCGGAGCAGCCGGCCGAGCCCCTCGCCCGGGAGCCGGAACTGGTCGCCTGAGCGGCGGAGCGTCACGCGGGCGGGCCGGTGCCTGAACAGGCACCGGCCCGCCCGCGTGCGCGCCTACGCCTCCCCGAGCGCGGCAGCCAACCGGGAGACGGCCGTCAGGTCCGGCACACTGCGCAAGGAGGCGACGACCTGCTTGCTCGCGAACGCGCGCTGCGCGGCCGTCACGGTCGGGTCGACGGCGCACTCGGCCTGGACGCGGATGTAGTTGAGGGCCGTCGCGAAAAGCATCGAGAAGGACTCCGGTCCCGTGACGGTGGCGCGACCTCCGGCGCTCCGATAGGCCCGCGCCAGTCGCCGGGCCGAATCCAGGTTCGCCCGATTGCCACCCGACCATACGAAGACGGCACGTGCGAACTCCCGTTCCGCCGAGACGGGCCCGGTGTTGTCCCAGTCGAGGAGGACCGGCCCGTCGGGGCCGACCAGAACGTTCTGGGGCTGCAGGTCGAGATGCGACGTCACCAGATCACCGGGGTCGGACGCGGTCACCCACCGCGCCAGCTCCGCCGCGGACGTGCCGATGAACCGGCCCAGCGACTCCGACCACGGCAGGCCGGCCCGACACACCTTCTGGTGCAGGTCTTTCCAGTCGGTGTCCTGTGGGCACTGCTCGTACCAGGAGTCCGGCATCTCGCTCGCGCCCTCTCCCGCTGTGTGCAGCAGTGCCATGGTGCGGCCGAACCAGTCCAGTATGTCCGCATCCGATGCATCCGCCGCCGTGCCGTCGACCCAGTCGTACAACTTCACGTAGGGCCCGCCCGAAGAAGCGGTGAGCTGTGAGACGTGCGTGCCATGGCGATTGGGGATGAGCCGTGGCGACGCGATACCCAGACCCTCCATGGCACTTCGTATCGCGGCCTCCCGCCGGACCTGTTCTTCGTCGCAGCCGAAGAGGAGTTCCTTCACCGCCCACGAGGAGCCGTTCCCGGACAGCTTCCAGATCTGCCCCAACGCGCCCCGGGCGACGGGCGTCATCGTCCATGCCCCGGGGCCGAGTTCGTAGGTCTCCGCTATGAAGTCGACTGCGTGGTGCATTCAGTACCTCTCCGGATGCCGATGGCCGACCGTGACTATGGCATGCGGAGTCTCGGGTGCAGCAACTCATTACGTCGATGAGCTCTTGGCGGCCGGCGCGGCGTCGGTGACTTGCCGGGCAGGTCGGGTCCCTCCCGTACCACGCACACTCAGCCGAGCTGCAACAGCCCCGCACCACCGCCCGGCGCCGCCGCGTCCGCCGGGGGCAGGGCGGTGCCATAGAGGCGGACGTCACCGAGACGGCCGTTCGCGTACTCCCCGTAGGTGCCCTGAGAGAGCCGACGTCCGAACTGAACGGGGCCGTCCGCGTCCCAGACGGTGCCGGTGTACGCCTTCACGGCGGACAGGTGACCGTTGACGTAGAGCAGGAGTTGCCCGGCGTCCGCGTCGTAGACGCCGACGAGGTGGGTCCACTTGCCGGCCACGGCCTTGGCGCCGTACGCGGCGGTGAAAGATGTGCCGGTGCTGTCGTCGTTGTGACGTGCGAAGGCCCAGACCTGGGCGCCGGACGAGTAGTAGAGCTGGAATCCGTTGGCGGCGCTGACGGATGGCGCATCCGACTGTGAGACGAAGGTGGAATTGCCGCCGGATAGGGAGTTGAGCTTGACCCAGGCCGAGACGGTGAAGCTGCCGCTGGTGTCGACGCCAGATGCGTTCGTGGACGCGTAGGCAGACGTGCCGTTGAGGTCCAGCGCTGTCCCGCGGCCGGTGTCGGCGGCCCAGGAGGCTCCGCCTGCCAGCATTGCTCCAAGGTCGCCGGTGGAATCGGCAGCTGTGGTGTCGGAGCCGTCAGTGAGCTTCCAGCGGTGCGCGCTCGTGTCGGTGACCGTGCCCAGCCCCACCGGGTCGGAGAAGTCGGCCGTGGTGCCGGAGGGGGCTGCTCCGGGGTATTCGGTGAGTTGTCCCGCGGCGTCGGTGGCGTACAGGTCCGGGTTGCCGTCGGGGTCGCCGGTAGGGCCGTTGACGTCACCGGGGGAGGCGATGGTGGGGTGGTCATGCCCCCGCAGCACCATGGGCAGGGCGGTCGGAGGGTGCGCGTTCCACCCCGTGACGGCGCTGCTCGTCCAGTTCTGGGCGGCGTTGCCGCTGCAGGTGTAGATACGGACCTGCGTACCGTTCGTGGTGCTCGCGCCCGGGTCGTCGAGGCACTTGCCGGACTGCGGGTTGACCAGGCTGCCGGATGCCCCGGGCGTCCACTTCTGGGCGGCGCTGCCGTTGCAGGTGTAGAGCTGTACGAGCGTGCCGTTGTCGGTGTCGCCGCCGGTGACGTCGATGCACTTGCCGAGGACGCGCAGGGAGCCGTCGTCGTGCAGGACCCACTTCTGGGCGGCGGAGCCGTTGCAGGTGGAGATCTGGATCTTGGTGTGGTCTTCGGTATGGGAGCTCGCGTCGTCGAGGCAGACGCTGCCGCCGGCCGTGGTCTTGAGGGCGGAGACAAAAGCGGTGCGTATGGGAGCGTGCAGCAGTTTGGGAGGGGTTGTGAGAGAGCCGCTGTCGATCGGGAAGGTGTAGAGGGTGCCGGAGGTGTCGTCGCGGGCCCAGAGGGTGGGGGTTCCGCCGGTGACCTTGCCGTTGCCGCCGGCGTCCACGGTGAACGTGCCGCCTACGCGGCCCGGTGCGATCAGGGTCAGGCCGGACCAGTCACCGTCGCCGAGTAGCCGTGGGTGTCCCATGTGGCCGGTGCCGTAGGTCTGGTAGATCCACAACTTGCCGTGTTCGACCGTGATCACAGCGGGATGGTCATTGTTGCCGTAGACATCGCCTGCGGCCACCAACTGTGAGATGTCCCAGGGCGCTTTCGGGTCGTAGCCCGCGTCCGCGCATCGGTCGGCGGGGACGGTCGTGGTGGACTCGCAGGGGTCTTTGGTAACGACGTCGTACCGGTTGCCGAGGAAGCCGGGGAAGGTGGAGTACGGGTCGCGCGGGACCGCGCTGTCGTCCTTGGGGTCGAGGTCGTTCTTGACCACGAACAGCTTGTGGCTCTTGACGTTGTACGCGAACAGGTCGTCATGGGCGTCGCCGTGCAGGTTGCCGCGGTGGGCGACGAGGTAGTCCTTCCAGGTGCGGGCTGCCGAGCCGTCGGTGGGGGGTGCGTCTTCGGCGGTGGAGACGATGACCGGGCCGGTGATGGCGGGCGGCGTGCCGCTGACGGGGCCGTCCTGCGCGGGGGCGGGTACCTGGGCCGGGTCGCTGTCGCCGGGGATCAGCTCCAGGTCGCCGGTGCTGGTGGTGGCCAGCAGGTCGGGGCTGCCGTCGCCGGTGACGTCACCGGGGGCGATCTTGGTCTTGGGGTTCCAGGGGGCGGTGAAGGTGTAGCCGGCGGGACTCTGGGAGATGTTTCCGGCCTTGTCCACGGCGGCGACGTACAGGGTGTGCACACCCCAGTTGGTCACCGGCACGGTGACGGTGCCGGATGCGGTGCTGCCGCTGGCCGAGGCCACCTTCGCGGTGTGGCCGGTGGTGGCGGTCGGCTGGCTGTCCAACTGCCACAGGAAGTGGTCGATTCCGCTGGATTTGCAGCCCGCCGGATCGCAGGTGTCGGCCGGGGTGCCGTCAGCGGCGGAGACGGAGAAGCCGGTGGTCACGCCGCTGCCGGCGTAGGTGTCGCCGGCACCGCTGCCGACGGGCGGGAAGTGCGGGTTGTCGGCGATGGCGGGAGTCTGGGGCGGGGTGAAGTCGGTGTCGAACCAGCAGTGGTCGCTGATCGGGGACTTCATGTGCAGCGAGGAGTTGTCCTGGGCGTAGACGTCCCAGCCGTACTCGTGGCCGTCCTTGAGGGTGAAGCCGATGGGTGCGTCGGCGTCCTGGCCCGAGGCCACCATGTCGCTGTCCGGTGTGCCCTTGTCCACGGCGTTGCCGTCGGCGTCCAGGTCGGTGCGGTCCCAGACGCGGTAGTGGGCCTCGGCGTGCTCGCCGGAGATGTGGGTGACGACAGTGGAGTGCAACTGGACCCTGCTGCCGGCGTCGTCGTACGTCGTCGCACCGATCCAGCCGATCGCGTCGCTGCCCGTCGCGCAGTCGCTGTCCGCGCCGAGGGCTTTCGGCGTGGTGTGCAGCTTCGTGGGCGTGTCGGGCGGGATGTCGAAGTTCGTGGTGAGGCTGAGGACCTGTGACATGCGCAGGTAGTCCTCGTTCGAGCTGGTCTTGGACTCGTTGCCGAAGAGGGCGATCGTCCAGGTGCCCTTGTTGCCGTCGGCGATCTTCTGGATCTGGTCGTCGACGCGGAAGCTCGCCGTGCTGTTGCTGCAGTTGCTGTTCGCGCCACTGGGAACGGTCGTCCTCACGGCGGGGTAGCCGTTGTCGTCGAGGGTGTCGGGCTGGTGCTTCCAGTCCGTGTCGGAGTTGATGGACCCGGTGGTGTGCAGCGTGATCGGCTGGTCGTGGGAGCAGTCGAGGCTGGCCGCGTAGGTGGTCTTGACCTTGACCTCGGCCTTGATCACCTTCATGGACGGGTCCAGGCCGCTGGTGTTGACCGCGTAGTAGGAGCGTTCCAGGCCGCTGCCGCAAGGGCCGCCCCACCGCTGGTAGCCGACGCCCTCCCCGTTGGTCTGCGGCTTGTTGTACTGAGGTGCGTCGGAGCAGTCGGAGCTGGAGTACACCTCGTCGAAGGCACCGGACTTGCTGGTGACGGGGTCCTCGAAGGGGTCTATGTAGACGGGGTAGTGCGTGTCGGGACCGTCCAGCAGGGTCGTGTCCGGCGCCAGGGTGATGCTGTCGGCGGTGGTTTTCATGGGCACTTGGCCGACCTGGGCGCCGGGACCGGGGCCGGTGACGGAGGAGGCGCCCGAGGAGCCCGCGGTGTCGGGCGCGGTGTGGCCGAGGGCTGTGCGCTTGACACTCGCCGACGCGGCGCCCGTCGTACTCGAGTCCCACATCAGCGGCGGCGGACTGGAGTACGACACCGAGCCGTCGGGCGCGGTCGCCGTCATGCCGCCTGCCGCAGTGGCGGACAGGCTCAGACCGTCGGTGTCCGTCGCAACGGCGAGTCTGCGGACGCGTGGATCGGAAGCGGCCTTCGCATCGTGGACCACCAGGACGTCACTGAATCCGCCCTGGTCCGTCACGGACACCGACAGGTCCACGCCGGGCAGCACTGAGGCATAGAGCGCGGTGTCACCGCTTACCTGGGGAGTCGGCAGGGTGAAGGGCATCGTCAAGCTCATGCTGTGCCCAGCCGGGTCGGTGAGTGTGGCCAGCGGCCCATTGCCGCCCCCCGACAGCCACACGCCGCTGGGAGTGGCCTCGGGGGAG
The DNA here is from genome assembly GCF_053597535.1 of Streptomyces sp. NPDC001348. NCBI lineage: Bacteria > Bacillati > Actinomycetota > Actinomycetes > Kitasatosporales > Streptomycetaceae > Streptomyces > Streptomyces sp. NPDC001348. Next base: position 371,578 of record NZ_JBSFIK010000001.1, read on the forward strand.
TAGGTGCCGTCGGCGTTGGCGGCTAGCGTGGCATCCACCGGCACCCAGGTGCCGTCCTTGCGAACACGCACCGGCAGTACGGACGATGTCCTGGTGAAGGAGCCGTCCGGCTCGGCGGTCACCGTGTCGGTCTCACTGGTCAGCGCGTCCACCGGAACGGTCGTGCCGTCGGCGACTGCCTGTGCCTGTGCCGCGAGCAGCGGCTCCGAGGTGTCGACCGGATCATCCGAGGCCAGCCCGGCCGCGGGCATAGCCAGCCCGGTCAGTAGCAGCGTGGCGACTGCGGATATCAGCGTGAGTCTGCGGACGGACGAGGGCAGCACGGCAGAGCTCCTTCACACGACGGCACGACAGACACTTCAGGCATTGCAGGAAGCGGGTCGCTGGGCGGTGGTCAGGACGCCTCGGCGACGACGTGCGACGGTGATGGTCGCTCCCCCGGCACAGAACGTACACAGTAAAAGCCAAGGGCGATCACATAATTGTCATGGCATTGGCAAAAAGTCTTGAGAGTCGGTCAAAGTACTTCCTAATCTCCCCTCCTGGATCACGCCGACCACGTGACCTTTCATTCAACGGATCGTCAAATCCGTTTCATACGGGGGGACTTCTCGCGTGGCTGTGAGAAGAACGCTGACGCTTGTCTCGGCTTTCGTCGCCGTCATGGCGTTACTGGTGACCGGCGCGGTCGCCGCGGACGGTATCGGTCCACACGTCTTCCACGGGGAACTGTGGAACCCGAAGCCTCTGCCCGTCACACCGGGCGTCGGCGACCATCCTCTTCGACGCCCTCAGGCAGTCCGCCCACGCGGCTACCACGCCCTCACCCGCTACCAGCCCGTAGTCAAGCCGCGCGGGCCGCAGGCCGGTTCCAGCACGGTGGGGCTCGCGGCAAAGCCGGTCAAGGCGGGGTCCCTGCCCATGTGGGTCGCGTCCGCCGATACGTCCAGCAAGGCCAAGACGGACAAGGCCGGGCGCATCAGGGTCCAACTGGCCTCCCACGGTCTAGCGTTGCGCGCAGGAGCGGACGCCGGGCTGCTGTTCGGCCTGGGTCGCGCGAAGTCCCCCACCGCCAAGATTCGCGTCGTCGTCGACTACTCCTCGATCGCCAAGGCCTACGGCGGTGGTTACGGCTCCCGCCTCACCCTCACGCGCCTTCCCGCCTGCGCCCTCACCACCCCCCAACTGCCTACCTGCCGCACCCGTACCCCCCTGAAGTCCACCAACCGGGCCACCGCCGACCAGCTGACCGCCACCACCAGCGGCGACTCCGCGGTGGCGGTCAGCTCGGGCAGCCGCGGCTCCCAGGGCGACTACTCCGCCACCTCACTCACCCCCGCGGGGAATTGGCAGGCCAGCGGTACCGGCGCTTACACGTACTCGTACCCGATCGACGTACCCGCCGCCGTCGGCGACACCGGGCCCGCGGTGGCGCTGTCGTACGACTCACAGTCCGTGGACGGCGAGACCTCCGCCCGCAACTCCCAGGCGTCCTGGATCGGTGACGGCTGGGGCTATCAGCCGGGATTCGTGGAGCGGGCGTACCGCCCCTGCGGCTCACTCCTCGATTCGGACGGCAAGAAGATCCTCAAGGGCTCGGGTGACGAGTGCTGGGGCGGCGACAATGCGACCGTCTCCTTCGGCTCCCACTCCGGCCGCCTCGTGCCCACCACCTCTTCCGGGGTACCAGGCGAGATAAAGGAGTTCAGGCTTCAGGGCGACAACGGCACGGTGGTGCAGGAGCTTTCCGGCGCTGCCAACGGCCTGCACGACGGCGTCTACTTCCGGGTCCTGACCACCGACGGCGCCGCCGCCTATTTCGGCGCCGACCACGCCCCGACCGCACCGGGAACCGCCGGTAAGGCCTCCTCGACCTCCGGCGACGACTCCACCCATGCCGCCTGGGGTGTACCAGTGCTGCACCCCCGCTCCTCGGACCCCTGCCACAGCGACGGCGACGGCAAGAAATCGCGCTGCGACAAGCCCGAGGGCTGGCGCTGGAACCTGGACTTCGTCGTCTCGCCGACCGGTTTCGTCCAGCGCTACGACTACTCCACCGAGACCGGCTACTACGACCTCGGCGGCGGCCAGGCGGCAGCGACCAGCGACACCGACGACACCGGCACCCTCACCTCGTACACCCGAGGCGGCACACTCACCTCGATCTCCTACGGCTACACCCTCGACGACGAGCAGGCCGGCCGCACCCCGGCCGCCCAGGTGGTGTTCACCTCCAAGCAGCGCTGCCAGACCACATCCACCTTCACCGACTGCTCGGCCGGGAACCTGGACGACAACACGGCCCCGCACTGGCCGGACGTGCCGTGGGACCTGCACTGCGACTCCACCGACAAGACCAAGCTGCCGGACGACGCGACCAAGGTGCCGACGGACGTCTGCATCGTCTCCTCGCCCACCTTCTGGTCCACCACCCGACTGGACTCCATCACCACCGAGGTGCACGTCAAGGACGGTTCGACCGACAAGCTGGTCCCTGTCGACGGTTACGACCTCGGCCAGGTCTACTCCGACGCCGGCGGCAGCGTCGACCCCGTCACCGGCACCACCGTCGACCCGAAGGACGCGGGCTCGCTCCAGGCCGTGATGTGGCTGCAGTCCATCCGGCACACCGGCAAGGGCACCTACAACAACGGCAACAGCGACATCAAGCTGAACCAGGTCTCCTTCACCGGTACCGAGATCGACAACAGGGTCGACGACGACCATCCGTCCGCGCCGCCGCTCTACCGGCCCCGCATCTCCAACGTGCAGACGGAGACCGGCGAGTCGATCACCGTCGAGTACAACCAGAACCCGTGCGCGGGCAAGAAGCTCGACATCAAGCAGGCCGACTCCAACACCAGCTCCTGCTATCCCGCGTACTGGACGGTGCCCGGCGACTCCAAGCCCATCGCGGACTGGTTCAACAAGACCACCGTCCACAGTGTCACCGTCGCCGACCTGACGATCGCCGCCCAGTACAACCCGGACGCCTCCGAGATTCCGGCCGGTTCCGAAGCCCAGGTCTCCACGTACTCCTACTCGGGGCCGGCCTGGCACCGGGACGACTCCGAATACACCGACGACCAGTACCGGACCTGGGACCAGTTCCGGGGCTTCCGCACCGTCACCGTCCGTACCGGAAAGGCTCCCGAGCCGGTCACCCAGGAGACCACCACCTATCTGCAGGGCATGGACGGTGACTACAAGGCAGACGGCACCCGCCGTTCGGTCGATGTCGACGCCACCGTCGGCGGCAAGACCGTGGAAACGGTCACAGACGCCGACCAACTCGCCGGTACCGCAGTGCAGTCGGACACCTACACCGCCTCGGGCGGCACCGTGAACGCCTCCACCGTCAACGGCCCGTTCACCTTCACCACCACCGCTCACGTCGACCGAACCCCGTGGACCGGCTGGACCCAGGACGACAACCCGGGTGACAGCAAGCCGGACACCTCCACGCTGCCCGACCTCACCGCACACCGGATCCAGGCCGCCCAGAGCCACGGTTACGCACTGCTCGCCGACGGCACCTGGCGGCACACCCGCACCGACGCGTCCTACGACGATCAGGGCCGCGTCGAATCGGTCGACACCCACGGAGACGTGTCCGTGCCTGCCCAGGAGAGGTGCACGAGCACCGACTACGCGGCCCCGGCGTCCTCGGCCGGCAACAGCATGCTGCTCTCCTACCCGTCCCGGATCACCACGGTCTCCGGCCCGTGCGGCACCAAGCCCGGCACCGACACGCTGCTCTCCGACAAGAAGATCTACTACGACGGCGACGGCTCCATCACCGACCTCGGCGCCTACGGCACACTCACCCTCCCGCACGTCACCGCGACCCAGCTCGCCACCGGCTACGGCAGCGACGGCGCCGAGAACTGGCGCACCACCAGCGGCATCGCCTACGACGGCGCCGGCCGCGCCACCGACACCCTCGACGCCGTCGGCAACAACACGCACACCGACTACGCGCCCCCGTGGAGCAAAGCGGGCGGCAACACCAACCCGACGAGCATCGTCTCCACCAACGAGAAGAGGTGGAAGGTCAGCTCCACCCTCGACCCACTGCGGGGCCTGACCACCGAGAACGTCGACGCCAACAACCGCGTCACCGACATCACCTATGACGCCCTCGGCCGCCGCACCGCCGTCTGGCTGCCCGGCCGCGACAAGGCCACCCAGAGCGCGAACATGAAGTTCGCGTACTCCATCAACCCGGGCGCGGTGCCCGCTCCCGGCGGCACGATCACCCAGCCCGGCGACCCGACCTCGGTCACCACGCGCACCCTGCGCGAGGACGGCGCGTACTCCACCTCGATCAGCATCTACGACGGGATGCTCCAGCCCCGCCAGACCCAGGCGACCGCCGACGGCGACTCGGACTCCGGCCGGATCATCTCCGATTCCTTCTACGACTCCCACGGCTGGGAATCAGCCTCCTACGCCCCCTACTCCGAGCCGGACCACGCCCCGTCCACAACCCTGTACGCGGCCAACGAGAACGAGATCCCGGCCGAGACCACGACGACGTACGACGGCCAGGGGCGCGCCACCGCGAGCACCCTGTGGCACCAGGCCGTCAAGCAGTGGAGCACCGGCACGACGTATCCGGGCGCCGACGAAACCGACACGATTCCGCCGGCCGGTGGTTCGGCGACCGCGACCTTCACCAACGCCCTCGGCCAGACCGTGAAGTCGGTGGTGAAGGACACTGACGCTTCGGTCACGCTCAAGGGCGGCAGCGTCATCCCGTCCGGCACCTCGCTCACCTCCAGCAGCGTCCGCCTGACCATGCAGGCCGACGGCAACCTGGTGCTCACCGCGCTGAACAGCGGCAAGACCCTCTGGTCCAGCGGCACGGCCGGAAACCCGGGTGCCTATGCCCAGTTCGGTACGGACGGAAACCTCGCCGTCTACACCACGTCCGGCACCTCCAAGTGGTCCACGGGCCTGGCCGCGACCACCGGCGCCACCTTCCAGATCCGTGCGGACTCCACCATTGCGGTCGTCGGCAGCGACGGCAGCGCGATGCCGTGGAAGCAGGGCACGGCAGGCGCGGTCCCGGCCGCCGACGCCACCACCCGCTACACGTACACGCCGGCCGGTCAGGTGGAGACGATCGGCGACAGCGCCGGCAACACCTGGTCCTACAAGTACGACCTGCTCGGCGAGAAGACCTCCCAGTCCGACCCGGACGCGGGCACGACGACCTTCGACAAGTACGACGCCCTGGGCAACCTGCTGCAGACCACCGACCCGCGCGGCCAGATGCTGTCGTACACCTACGACTGGGACAACCGCCCCACCGCCGAATACGCCGCGCCATGGTCGGCCACCCCCGACCCCACGAAGCAGCTCACCTCCCGGCTCTACGACACCCTCGCCAAGGGCTACCCGACGTCATCGACCCGGTACGTGGGCGGCGCGAGCGGAAAGGCGTACACCGAGGCGGTCACGGGTTACAACACCGCGTACCAGCCACTGGGGTCGACGCTCACCATCCCGTCCGCCGACGGCTTCCCGGGTACCGCGGGCAAGGACAGCGGCACGGTCACCTACACCCTGACCTCCAGCTACACCCCGATCACGGGCCTCCTGTCGACCATCGACTACAAGGCGGACGGCGGACTGCCCGCCGAGCGCGTCGGCTACGGCTACACGCCGCAGGGCGTGCTGGACGGCTTCGGCGGTGACATCAACGTCGCCGACACCCCCGACTACCTGGACGGCACGGTCCACGACCCCTTCGGACGGGTCCGGCGGGCCAACTACGGCCCGGTGGGCAAGGAACTGGTGACCTTCGCACAGTACGACGCCACCACCGGCCGTACCACGCAGACCAGCAGCATGGTGCAGACCTCCGCCACCGCGCTGGACGTAGTCAACTACCGCTACAACCAGGCGGGCGAACTCACTGCCACCGATGACCTGCAGGACAACATCACCCACGACACCCAGTGCTTCAGCTACGACTCCCGCCAGCGACTGACCGCCGCCTGGACGGACACGGCCGGCATCACGGATTCCAGCAGCGCTCCGGTGGGCGCGGTCGGCGGCTGTACCACGTCGTCCGTCCAGACGAGCACGGCGCCGGTGAAGACGAAGACGGTAGGCGGCCCCGCACCGTACTGGCAGACGTACACCTACGACCTGCTCGGCGACCGCACCGGCATGGTCGACCACGACACCACCGGCAACGCCCTGGCCGACACCACTCAGGCCACGACGTACCCGGGCGTGAACGCCACGGCCTCCGTCACTCACCCGAACCAGGCGGGTGCGACCACCACCAGCAACCCCGCCACCGGGACGGCCACCCAGACGCCCTCGTACACGGAGTCGAACGGCAAGAACGCCGGCAACACGGCCAGCCGCGCGACGAAGACGACCGGGCCGATCACTACGGGCTTCACCCTCACCGGCGGTGGCAAGCTGTGCGCGGAGGAAACGGGCTCCGGTGCGAAGGTCACCGTCAACACCTGTTCGTCGGCCACGGTCCAGAAATGGACGATCGACACCGACGGCACGGTGAAGGCGGGCGGCTTCTGCCTGGACACCGCGGGCAACGCCACCACTTCGGGCACGGGTGTCGTCGCCGACGCCTGCTCCACCGACGCCACCCAGAAGTGGCGCATGACGGAGACCGGCACCCTCGTCAACGCGGCCAAGAACACCCTGTGCCTGACCGACCCGAGCGCAAGCACCTCCAAGGGCACCCAGCTGACCCTGACCACGTGCGGAGGCAAGGGCCAGACCTGGTCGACGATCAAGACGGGCGCGCTCCCCTCCGGTCAGACGCAAACCTTCACGTACGACGCCGAGGGTCGCACCGCGACCGTCTCGACGCCGTCCGGCACAAGTGACCGCACGAGCAAGTACCTGTACGACGCCGACGGCAATCTGCTGGAGCAGACCGCTTCGGTGGGCGGCACGGACAAGACCCGCGTCCTGTACCTCTTCGGCGGCGCCGAGCAGTTGACGCTGAACGTCGCGGCGAAGACCTGCACGGGCCTGCGCTACTACACCGGCCCGGACGGCACGGCGATCACCCGCTCCAGCTTCGGCAGCATCACCTACCAGGTGGCGAACGGCCAGGGCACGGCCACGACGGCGGTGGACGCCTCCACTCTCGCCGTCACGCGCCGCTACTACGACCCGTACGGCAACCCGAGGGGCACCACACCGTCCACCTGGGTGGCGCCCGACGAGAACCACGGCTTCCTCGGCAAGCCGGATGACACCGTCACGGGCCTGAACCTCCTGGGCGCCCGCAACTACGACCCCACCCTTGGCCGCTTCCTCACCGTCGACCCGGTCTTCGAGGCCGGCGATCCCAACCAGATGGGCGGCTACACCTACGCCGGGGACAATCCCGCCAGCAGCAGCGACCCGACGGGGCTCGACCCGGCCAGCTGGGGGGAGTCACCCAAGTGCCAGGAAACCGGCACCGGCTGCGGCGGTGGGGGTGGCGGCCACGGCGGCGGTGGCCACGGCGGCGGTGGCCCCACTCCGGCCCCCTCGCCCGGCCCGCCGCCGACTCCCAGCTCCGGTGGCGGTGGTGGGGGCGGCTGCCACGGATTCTTCGGCTGTGTGACGCACGCCATCGAAAAGGCAGCACCGTACGTTGCCACCGGTGCGGTGGTGGTCACTGTCGTGGTCGGCGTGGCTGAATGCACTGGGGAGACCGGAGGGGCTCTCGCTCCGGAGTGCATCAAGGCCGGTACGGCAGTTGCTGTCACCGCCTGCACAGCGTTTCTCGGTGACTGCGGTTCCGGAGGAGAAGGCGAACCGGTCAGTGACGACGCGAGGGACGACACTCCTCACGTGGCTGGCGTGAACGCTGCGGCGAAGGCGAGCGCCACCAACAAGGCCCTTGACGAGGCCGCAGCCGACGCTGGCGATCTGGCCAGCTTGAAGCGAGCGAACGCCAAGGCCCGCACCGAGGAGGCGGCCAGAGACGCGGACGCCGAGGCGGCCCGGCCGAGCGAGCCGGACACGGGGTCGTCGGGGACCGAGCCCGTTCCCGGCGGAAAGCCCCGTAAGTGCAGTTTCTCGCCCGACACGCCGGTGCTTATGGCAAAGGGCAAGAGCAAGGCGATCGGCAAGATCAAGACGGGCGACAAGGTCGAAGCCGCAGACCCCAAAACAGGAAAGCACCAGGGCTCGCACACGGTCACAGCCACATGGGTGCACCACGACCACGACCTGGTGGACGTGACGGTCCGAGGCTCAGACGGTCATGTGGCGACGCTGCACACGACCTCAAGGCACCCGTTCTGGGACCAGACGGCGCATGTCTGGGTGCCGGCTGGACGCCTTGTTTTACACCACGCCCTCACCACTGCGGATGACCAACCGGCATACGTGACGGCCGTCCGCACGGTCCGCGGCGCCGCAGATCGTTACAACCTCACGGTTGCCCACCTCCACACATACTATGTTGTGGCGGGCGGCACGCCGATCTTGGTCCACAATTCTTGCGGACCGGATGGAGAGGCGACCACACCGACGCCTCAGACGCTCTATCACTACACAACAGCAAAGAAATTGGATCTGATTCTCGACAGTAATGAACTGTGGGCATCCACCAAAGCAGCCAAGCCGCAAGACGCCAAGCTCGGTGACGGCCAGTACCTCTCCGATATCGTGCCTGGAACGAAGACGCAGGGTCAATTGGCGAGGGCTTTCTATGGCACTCCATGGGGTGGGCAGAATTTCACCCACTTCATCGAGGTCGACGTTCGAGGACTGCAGCTGGTAACTGCGCCGGATAGACCTGGCGTCTTTCTCATACCGAACGACGGCCCATTGGACCTCACTGACAGACTCGTCAGATACGGAACGAACCAATGAGTAGTTTCTTGAAGGTTGTGTGGCACCACAGCCACTCTGACGAGCCCGTTTGGCTGTACAGCGAGCTTGACAGTGAGCGGTACGAGGTGCGCAAGGTTGAGGTCTACCGGGATGGCAGACGAGGTTTTGCGGACCAGGCCAGATCGGTCGGCGGTTCCATTCTTGGCGAGATTCCGGCACCCACCATTCCTGAATTTGCGGATGAGCCTGAAGATTTCGAGGCGTCAGAGATTAGCGAGGCAGAGTTTGAGTCGCAATGGTCTGCGGCGATTTCGGGGCATGAAGGGGTTCAGGAATAGAGTTCAAGTCTTCAGTCTATTATGCGTCTGGGCTGAGCGAACCAACCTGCCAAATATCGGCACCGTAGCAAGAATCCGCAGAATCGCGCTCCACGGAGGGAGCGGGCGGCGCAGATAGGTAGTTCTGCATCATCGCGGCGGCCCCACCGGATTGAATCCGGTGGGGCCGCTGTGGTGCTGACGGCAGTAGTTGACGGCAACGTCAGCGGACGGGTGCTGCACGAAGCGGCGGGTCGTCCCCGGGCTCGGCCGTGGTGTCGGTGAGGTTGCCGAGGGCGTGGCCGAGGAGGTCGATGGCCTGGCGCTGGAGGCGCAGGCGGACGTGTGCGTAGACCGTCGCGGTCACCCCGATGTGGGCGTGACCCAGCAACTCCTTGATGACGACGAGTTCGACTCCCTGTTCCAGGAGGAGCGTCGCGGTCGAGTGGCGGAGGTCGTGGAACCGGATCGGTCGCAGGTGGGCATCGCGGAGCAGGGTGCTGAAGTGCCGGGTGAGGGTGGCGGGCTCGATTGGGCGTCCGTCCGGCCGCGTGAAGACGTGCCCGCTGCCCTGCCACTCCGAGCCCGCCCGGTCTCGCTCCCTGGCCTGCCGCTGGCGGTGTGCGCGGAGCGAGGTGATGCAGGAGGCCGGCAGGGCGATGCGCCGCTCGGAGCTGATGGTCTTGGTCGGCAGAGTGGCCAGGCCGCTGCTGCGGGTGCGCTGCAGGGTGCGGCGGATGCTGGCGGTGCCGCCGTCGAGGTCGAGGTCTTCCCAACGCAGGCCGAGGAGTTCGCCCTTACGTAGACCGGTGCGGAGCGCCAGCTCGAACAGCGCGGCGAGCCGATGGCCCTGGGCGGTGGTGAGGAATTGTCGGACCTCGTCGGCGGTGAGGGGGTTGAAGCGGCGGGGGCGGGGTGTGCCGGTGCGGACGTTGCGGGCGACGTTTCGGGGGATCTCCTCTTCGCGTACGGCGTGTTCCAGGGCGGATTTGAGTACGGAGTGGATGTAGGCGAGCGTGAGTGGGGAGAGGCGCTTGCGGCAGCACTGGCCGATCGCGCAGCAGCGTGGACGGCGGCTGGTCTGTGCGCGGGCGGCGAAGGGCGCCAGCTCGACGCCGCGCTTGCAGTCGATGCCGACCAGGGCGACCGACTGAGGAGCGAGTCCGGCGATCAGGTGGCGCAGGTACATCGACTTACCCGACAGCGTGGCGCCGAGGGTGAGTTGATGCGGGATGGTGCGGTAGTCGCGCACGAAGGGCATGGCGTCCTCCCGCAGCGCGACCGGCACCTTGAGAAGCCCGCCATCGGCCTTGCGGGGCATCCGCACCCGCCGCAGGACGTCGTAGCCGACGAGCCGCAGCTCGACCACGCCCGGCTTGATGGTGACGTACACGGCGTGAACGCCCCAGGCGTGCCGCAGCCGCTCAGCCGATGCGGCGACGTCGGCGGGTTCCTGCCCCGGGGCGAGCCGGAGCCGAAGCCGCAGCCCGGTCGAGGTGGGCCGGATGATGCCCCGACGAGGCGGCACCGGCCGCACCTCACGCCGCGTGGTCGCCTTGACCGCGAGGACCCGCAGCCGGGACGGGGCGACGGTCAGGCCGCACGCCTCCATGACCGAGCTGTACGAGCAGGTGCTGAGAGCTGGTGGTATTTCCGATATTCCCTTGGATACAAACAGTGCGCTCAGATGGCTAATCAGGCGTCATGGGTAGTGCTGTGCAGCCGCAGCTATCATATAGGCCAAAGGTCAGAGAGGTTGGGCATGGCAGTGCCGGAGGGATGGGACTGGCTCGATGAGCTGCCCGTTTGGGATCCGCCCGAGGAGTTGCGTGGGCCGGTGAGGCCCGTCGCGATCAACCTCGCGATCAAGATACTGTCGTGCGATATTCTGGGCAATGAAGTCCGCGCACTTGTTGGCGGCTTCGTTGTCGAGTATTCGATGTATAATCTATGGTTCCTTCGTGATGTGAAAGCGTCAGGAAAGGATGCGCAACAGCTGGCTCGTTTTTCTGGTCTTGCTCGCGAGCAAACGCGGCTCGTATATGAGTCTTGGCAGAGATTTCAGGATGCTACTGCCAGTCAGGGCGAAGATTCGGAAGTCCGCAAGTCGATCCAGCTGCGAAGCCAAGAGCTTTCTGAAGCCCTGAGCCGTGCTGTGAATGTCCTTCGGGACGCCAAGAGGTCGCCGCAGTAGGATGCTCTGCTTAACGTTCTTTTGTCTGTGCGCCTCTTGGTTGGCGACCCGGGTGTTTCCTAAGGAAAGGCTGTGGCCCCGCCGGTTCTCTTTCCGTGGGGCCACAGGCGTGTCTGAGAGGTCGTTTCCTCCCGACGTTCTTCTTCCCGGTATCGATGCCCGGGCCGGAGGCGAGCACGCTGGTGGAGGTTTTCACGCTCTGCGCGTTGATCACGCAGGCCGTCCGTTCGGCCTTCCGTCCTTCCTTCTGCCGTAAGAGTTGCATGAGCAGGCCATTGAGCTGGGGAACACGCCTTCCTGCTGCCGCCTGGCGATGTAGCCGTAAACCGTGTTCCAGTGCGGGAAGTCGTGGGGAAGGTAGCGCCACTGAACCCCGGTACGGTCCACGTACAAGATCGCGTCCGTGATGTCGCGCAGGTCGTGTTCGGGTGGCCGCGGCGCTCGAAACGCCAGGCTGCCAGGACCGGCTGGATCAACTCCCAGCGGGCATTGGACAGGTCACTCGGATACGGCGTCGCTTTGGCGTGCTTCCGGCGTACTGCTGTGAACCGAGTGCGCCCAGTCGCACGCCAACTGCGGTCGAAGCACACAACCTCGAAGAACGGGCATCGTGGGACGAGACAGGATTACGGCGTTTTCCATCCCAACCGCAACCTCCCGTGATCCGCTGGCATCGATGGTCTCCGTGACCTCGCCTGTATTGCCCCCATCATTTTGAAGAATCACCTAATAAGCGGGCGCCATAGATGAAAGCGACCCCTCAGAGGGAACTCGCACAACATTACCCGGGATCGGCCGAACAAGGATCACTCGGATGGCCGCGGGCCCGCACTCGTCAGCCCGAAGACCCGACCGCACTCCCGAACGAACTTTTTGGCGGCACTGCCCGTGAAGGATCCTGAACTCTGTGCGATGTTGTGGGCGGGCTTCCCAGACGATCAGGTCTCATCGGTCCAGGTCCCGCCGCGCGCCAGGGGCTGGCGCCCGCCGTGGCGGACGGGCTCACTGCATGTGTGTTCGAGGGCTCGCTCATGAGGTGAAGTGTTGGTATTGGCTGGTGAGTGCAGCCGTATGCTGGGCCACGGAGTCGGTTCCCGTTCTTGGTGGAGGTCCTGATGAGTACGCCCGCACCGGATGACTTCACTTCCCCGCCGCCCCGGCCGCGTCTGTCGGTCGAGGAGTTGCTGGCGGCGAAGAACACCCAACCGATCCGCTCCCTGGACGATCTTTCCGCCGACACGTTCGAGTCGGATCAGGAACTGGAAGAGTTCCTCGCCTTCACGTACGCCGAGCGTCACCGAGACGTCGCCTGACCCGCATGCAGCCCGTCATCCTCGACACGGACGTCGCCTCCCTGTCACACAAGCGCAAGATCACCGGGCCGCTTGCCACTCGCCTCATCGGCCGCAGGCCGTTGATCACCTTCGTGACCTACGGTGAACTGGCCAAGTGGACGGAGATCCGCCACTGGGGCGCCCGCAGCCGTCAGGAGCTCGCCGACTGGCTCGCCGACATCCCTGTCCTGCCCGGCGACGAGTCCGTGGCCGCCACCTGGGGACGCCTCTCGGCTGCCGGGATACAGCGTGGTCGGCCGCGACCGACCAACGACATGTGGATTGCCGCCTGCGCTCTCACCTACGATTTGCCGCTGGCCACTCTCAATGTCAAGGACTACGAGGACTTCCGCCTCCACCACGGCCTTCGCATCCTCGGCGCCGACTGATAGTCGTGTATGTACGCCTGAGGGAAGTGCCGTGTCCCGTACCATGATCGACCTTGACGACGAGGCGCTCGCCGAAGCCGCCCGTCACCTCTGGCACGACCAGCGAGAATGACACGGTCAACGCCGCGCTCCGGGAGATCGCGGACCGGTGTCGGCGTGTGGCGGCCGTGGAGCGGATGCGGCACATGGTCGCGGAGGGCGAGATCGACTTCTCGGTCATCGGGCCCGGGTCGCCGGTCCACCGCATCGGCGGGTGATCGTCCGGCCGGCCAGACGGAAAGGCCGGCGCCCCGCCAGGAACGCCGGCCTTCGCTTCAGCTCAGTTCACGTTCACCGCGCTCCAAGCCGCCGCCACCGCGTTGTACTCCGTGCTGCCCGCGCCGTAGAGGTCCTTCGCCGCGTTCAGGGTCGCCGTGCGGGCGCCCGCGTAGTTGGTCGAGGACGTCATGTAGACGGTCAGGGCCCGGTACCAGATCTTGCCGAGCTTGTCGCGGCCGATGCCGGTGACCGTCTTGCCGTTGGACGTGGGGGAGTCGTAGTTGACGCCGTTTATGGTCTTGGCGCCGCTGCCCTCCGCGAGGAGGTAGGCGAAGTGGTTGGCCACGCCCGAGGAGTAGTGGACGTCGAGGTTCCCGACCGACGAACTCCAGTAGTCCGCCGAACTGCCGTCCTTGGAGGGCTTGTCCATGAAGCGGAGGGCCGGCTTGCCGAAGCCGGGCTTGACGAGCTCCTCGCCGATCAGGTAGTCGCCCTTGTCGGACGGGTTGTTGGCGTACCACTCCACCATCGTGCCGAGGATGTCGGAGGTGGCCTCGTTCAGGCCGCCGGACTCGCCCGAGTAGGTCAGGGCGGCCGTCTTGGAGGTGACGCCGTGCGTCATCTCGTGGCCGGCGACGTCCAGGGCGACCAGCGGGCCGAAGGTCTTGCCGTCACCGTCGCCGTACGTCATGCAGAAGCAGCTGTCGTCCCAGAACGCGTTGTTGTAGGCGTTGCCGTAGTGGACGCGGTTGTACGAGCCCTTGCCGTCGCCCGCGATGCCGTTGCGGCCGTGGACGTTCTTGTAGTAGTCCCAGGTCTCGTTGGTGCCGTACTGGGCGTCCACGGCCGCCGAGGAGCGGTCGGCCGAAGTGCCCGTGCCCCAGTGGTTGTCGGTGTCCGTGAAGAGCGTGGCGGGGGCGCGGCTGAAGCAGATGCCGAAGATGCACAGGTCGGTCTTGTTCTCGGCGTCGCCGGTGTAGGTGCTGCCCCGGGTGGGGTCCTTCAGCTGGTACGAGGACCCGGACTGCGTCGACTCCAGCGGCACGGTCCCGCTGTACAGCGACTGCCCGTCGCCGGTCGCCGTCTCGATGCTGTCCCAGGCGTCGATCTGCGCGCCGGTGAGGGCGTTCGTCAGTACGGTGCGGGCGACCGGGTTGCCGAGGGAGTCCTTGCCGACGGCGTTGGTGCGCCAGGCCAGCTTCGGCTTGCCGTGCAGGGCGTCGACCACCAGCTCGGGCTTGGCCTTCAACTGCCTCAGTGCGTCGCCCAGGTTGGCGGCGCGCAGCGCGTTCACCGCGAGGTCTGCGGCCCGGGGGGCGGAGATCTTCGGGGTGATGGAGGAGAGGGATATCGCGCTCCGCGTGGCCCGGTCGGCGCTGCGGTAGGTGCCGTTCGGGGCCAGGTGGACGACGAAGTCACCGCCCAGGACGGGGAGTTGGCGGTAGGTGCGGTCGTAGCGGACGTGCTGGGTGCCGTCCTTGTCGACGATCACGTCACGGACGCTGGTGTCCTGGGTGGAGGTGAGTCCCAGGCCGGTGGCGTGGGCCAGGAGTGCCGACGCCGCGTTCTCGATCGCGGTGGTCCGGGTCGGTCTGCCGTCGGCGTGCGCGGCGGGGGAGAGTGCTGCGGCCAGCAGCGTGGCGGTCGTGGCGGCGATGCCGGCCGTCGCGAGACGGGATCCTCGGTTGTGCCGTGTCCGACTCATCGGTCTCCTAGGGAAGGCGCCCTGAAGGCGTGGGGGTGGCGCGCTGGTGTCCCTGAGATTTAAGGGCCCCGGACATGTCATGTCCATAGCGCCTACGAGGAGATGTGTGCGGACTCGGAGGGGGTACAGAATCGTTTCTGTGACCTTGCCGACCTTGCCCTTCTTCGTCTACGGGACCCTCCGCCCCGGCGAAGCCAACCACGACGTCTTCCTGCGCGGCCGCACTCGCTCCGAGGAGCCGGCCCGGCTGCCGAGTGCGGTGTTGTACGCGGGGCCCGGCTACCCGTACGCCGTGGAGGAGCCGGGCGAGACGGTGCACGGGGAGCTGGTGACCGCGCTGCCGGAGGAGTACGCGGAGCTGCTCGCCGCGCTGGACCGGCTGGAGGAGTACGCGCCCGGGAATGGCCAAAACCTGTACGAGCGGGTCGAGCGGCGGGTCGTTCGCGAGACCGACGGCACCTCGGTGTGCGCGTGGGTCTACGTCGCCGCGCCCACCGTCGCGGCGCGGCTGCGCGAGCGGGGGACGCGGATCGAGGGCGGAGACTGGCCCAACGGGCGCCAGCAGCCAGCCCGTTGACGACGGCTCGCGACGCTACGCCCGCACCGCCTCCACCCGTACCGCACACGCCTTGAACTCCGGCATCCGCGAGGTCGGGTCGAGCGCCGGGTTGGTGAGGGTGTTGGCGCGGCCCTCGCCCGGCCAGTGGAAGGGCATGAACACGGTGTCGGGACGGATACCGGTGGTGATGCGGGCCGGCGCCACCGCACGGCCGCGCCGCGAGACCACGGCCACCGGGTCGCCCTCGGCCGCGCCGAGCCGCGCCGCCAGCCGCGGGTGCAGCTCCACGAACGGGCCGGGGGCGGCGGTGTTCAGTTCCGGCACGCGCCGGGTCTGGGCTCCCGACTGGTACTGGGACACCACCCGGCCGGTCGTCAGCAGCAGCGGGTACTCCTCGTCCGGCTCCTCGGCCAGCCCCCGGTGCGTGACGGCGGCGAACCGGGCGCGGCCGTCCTCGGTGGGGAACCGGTCGAGGAAGAGGCGAGGCGTGCCGGGGTGTACGGCGGGCCCGCCCGAGCCCACGGCGGTCTCCTCGCGGTCCGCCGGACCGGTGCCCGCCGGACCGGCGTCCGCCGCGCCGCCGCCCGCCGTCCCGTCCGTCACCTCCGGGCACGGCCAGAACACCCCGTTCTCCTCGGCCAGCCGGCGGTAGGTGATCCCCGAGTAGTCCGCGAGCCCGCCCGCGCTCGCCCGGCGCAGCTCCCCGAAGACCTCCTCCGGGTCGGTCGGGAAGCCCTTCTCCACGCCCAGCCGGGAGGCGAGCCCGTGCAGCACCTCCAGGTCGCTGCGGACCCCGCCGGGCGGGGTGACCGCCTGCCGCCGCAGCAGTACCCGGCCCTCCAGATTCGTGGTCGTACCCGTCTCCTCGGCCCACTGGGTGACCGGCAGCACCACGTCCGCGAGCGCCGCGGTCTCCGACAGGACGACGTCCGCCACCGCGAGGAAGTCCAGCGACCGCAGCCGCTCCTCCACGTGCGCGGCATGCGGCGCGGACACCACCGGGTTGGAGCCCATCAGCAGCAGCGCCCTGATGTCCGTGCCCAGCGCGTCCAGCAGCTCGTAGGCGCTGCGGCCCGGGCCCGGCAGGCTGTCGGGGTCCACGCCCCACACCTCGGCCACGTGCCGCCGGGCGGCGGGGTCGGTCAGCTTGCGGTATCCGGGCAGCTGGTCGGCCTTCTGGCCGTGCTCGCGCCCGCCCTGTCCGTTGCCCTGTCCGGTCAGGCAGCCGTACCCGGACCGCGGGCGGCCCACGCGGCCGGTCGCCAGGCACAGGTTGATCCACGCGCCGACCGTGTCGGTGCCCTTGGACTGCTGCTCGGGTCCGCGCGCGGTCAGCACCATCGCGTCCTCGGGATCACAGAACAGCCGTACGGCTTCCCGGAGTTCGGGAACAGACACCCCCGTGATCCGTTCCACGTGCTCCGGCCAGTGTGCCATCGCGGCCGCCCGGGCCTCCTCCCAGCCGGTCGTGCGCTCCCCGATGTACTCCTCGTCCGTGCGGCCCTCGGCCACCACCAGGTGCAGCAGGCCGAGCGCCAGCGCGAGATCGGTGCCGGGACGGGGCGCGAGGTGCAGGTCGGCCTGTTCGGCGGTCCTCGTGCGGCGCGGGTCGACGACGATGAGCGTGCCGCCGTTGTCGCGCAGTTCGCTGAAGAAGCGCAGCGACGGCGGCATGGTCTCCGCGAGGTTGGAGCCGACCAGGATCACGCAGCCCGTCCTGGGGATGTCCTCCAGCGGGAACGGCAGCCCGCGGTCCAGGCCGAACGCCTTCGTCCCGGCCGCGGCGGCCGACGACATGCAGAAGCGGCCGTTGTAGTCGATCTGCGAGGTGCCCAGCACCACCCGTGCGAACTTGCCGAGCGCGTACGCCTTCTCGTTGGTCAGACCGCCCCCGCCGAACACCCCGCAAGCGTCCGGGCCGTACGCGGTGCGCGCCGCGGAGAGGCCCGCGCTGATCCGGTCCAGCGCCTCCTCCCAGGAGGCCGGCACCAGCTCACCGCCGGACCGCACCAGCGGCGAGGTCAGCCGCACCGCGGAGGACAGCAGCACCGGCGCCGTGCGCCCCTTGCCGCACAGCGCACCCCGGTTGACGGGGAAGTCCGGGCGCTCGAGCACCTCGACGCCCCCTCCCGGCGAGGGCGACACGTTCATCCCGCACTGCAGGGCGCAGTACGGGCAGTGGGTGGGCGTCGAGGTGGTCTCCATGCCGCCCAGCGTGCTTCGCACGTGTTACGTGCCGTGACGGCTCCCTGTTACACCGCCGGGACGGTGACCTCCCCGCCGCGGCGGGCCCGCCGTGAGGCACACGCCAGGCACATACCTACCCACCCCTGAGTCGTCGCGGACGGTACCGAAGTTGCCGTCGTGACAGAAGACGCCACATCTGACGCATTCCATCCCAAAGTTGGCCGAACTCCCCTGGTTGAGGGTTGAAGAACCGGGACTACAGTCATCCCCTGCGCACGACCCCGCACGGCTTTCGGCACACCGTCCGGCCCCGAGCCCGCCACCGCCGCTCGGACCCGGCTTTCCCCCACCGAAACAGCCAGGAGGTCTCCCGAGCCATGCCTCTGCGCCACCTCACCCCCCGCGACCAGCAGCTCTTCTGGCAGTACGGTCGCGGCCCAGCCGCCCCCGTCCCCGACCCGCTCGTCCACCGCGCCATCGAACGGCAGGCCGCCGCCCGCCCCGACGCCCTCGCCGCCGAACACCAGGGCGCGGTCATCACCTACGGCGAGCTCGACCGCGCCGCCGACGCCCTCGCCGCCCGTCTCGTCCGCGAGGGCGTACGACCCGGCGACCACGTCGGTCTCTTCGTCCGCCGCTCCCTCCCCATGCTCGTCGGTCTGCTCGCCACCCTGAAGGCGGGCGCCGCCTACGTCCCCCAGGACATCGGCCTCACTCCCCGCACCCAGCTCGCCCATGTCGTCCGGACCGCCGCGACCCGGGTGATCCTCACCCAGCGGGAACACGCCTCCCGCGTCCCGGTGCCGCCCGGCCACCGTCTGATCACCCTGGACGAACCGCGGTCGTACGCACCGGGACCCGTGGTCCGCGCGGCCCCGCCGGCCCCCGACGACGGCTGCTACGTCCTGTTCACCTCCGGCACCACCGGACGCCCCAACGGCGTGAAGGTCACCCACCGCAACGTCGCCAACCTCCTGCTCACCGAGCCGGGCGGCCTGGGCGTCCGCCCCGGCGACCGGGTCCCGCAACTGCTAAACATCGCGTTCGACATGGCCGCCTGGGAGATCCTCGGCTGCCTCACCCACGGCGGCACCCTCGTCATCCGCGGCAAGGACATCGCCGCCGCGGCCCGCACCGCCGACGTGCTGATCGCCACGCCGACCGTGCTGTCCGGCATCGACCCCGGCGCCTGCCCGCGGGTGCGCACCGTCGCCGTCGCCGGTGAACCGTGCCCGCGCCCGCTGGCCGACCTGTGGGCGGGCCGCGCCGCCTTCCACAACTGCTGCGGCCCCACCGAGGTGACCATCGTCAACACCGTGCGCCGCCACGACCCGGCCGCCGCCCTGCTCACCATCGGCACCCCCACCCCGAACAACACCGTGTACGTCCTCGACGCCGACCGCAGACCGCTCCCCATCGGCGAGGCGGGCGAGATGTGGGCGGGCGGAGACTGCGTCTCGGCGGGCTACCTCGGCGACGACGAGCTGACCGCCGAGCGGTACGCACCCGACCCCTTCCTCGGCGGGGGCAGAAGGATGTTCCGTACCCGGGACCTCGGTCGCTGGACCCCGGACGGCGAGCTGGAGCACCTCGGCCGCACGGACGACCAGGTCAAGGTGCGCGGCTTCCGCGTCGAACTCGACTCCGTCTCCTCGGTGCTGGAGTCGGTGGAGGGGTGTCTGCGGGCGGTGACGCTGAAGCGGGACGCGCGCAGCCTGGTGGCGTTCGTCTGCCCGGCCGGCATCGATCCCGAGCGGGCCCGGCGCGCGGTGGCGGACGCCCTCCCGTACTACTGCGTCCCCGCGGACGTCTTCCCCCTGGCCTCGCTGCCCGAGACCGACCGCGGCAAGATCGACAAACCGGCCCTGCTCCGCCTGGCCGAGGAGCGCCAGGGGGTGCTCCGATGACCACCGCACCCGTGGCCGGGGTGCGGGACGTCCCGCTGCCGCCGCTCGCCCCGGCACCCAGGCGGCTGTTCAAACACCCGCGCCTGACGCACTACAACCGGCTGGCGGCACTGGTCGTCGCCGTCAACCTGGCCTGGGCGGCCGCGCGGTGGCCGTTGCCCGCCGCGTCGCCCGGACACGCGGCCCTGGCGAACCTCGCGCTCGCCGTCCTCGTGCGCCAGCAGTACGTCATCAACCTCATGTTCCGGCTGGCGACCCGGCCGCCGACCAGCTGGCCGCTGAAGGTGCGCTGGACCCTGGGCAAGGTCTACCACTTCGGCGGACTGCACGTGGGCGGGGCGCTGGCGGGCACGGCGTGGTTCCTGGCCGCCGTACTCACGGAGCCCGACGGGCCCGGCCGGGCCGTGGGCCTGGCGCTGACCGGCCTGCTGGCCGTCATCGTCGCCACCGCGGTGCCCGCCTTCCGCTCCCGGCACCACGACCTCTTCGAGAAGGTCCACCGTTTCAGCGGCTGGACGGCCCTGCTGCTGTTCTGGGCACACACTCTGCTGTCCGGCGCCGGACCGGTCCCCGTGGCGGTGCTCGCCGTGGTCACCTTCAGCGTCGCCCTGCCCTGGCTGCGGCTGCGCCGGGTCGACGTACGGATCGAGCGTCCCTCCCCGCACGTCGTACTGGCCCGCTTCGACCACGGCGAGACGCCCTTCGCCGGCTCCTCGACCGCGATCAGCCGCAGCCCGCTCAAGGAGTGGCACTCCTTCGCCAACGTGCCGTCCCCCTCGGAGTCCGGATTCCGGCTCACCATCTCCCGTGCGGGTGACTGGACGGGCTCCTTCATCGACGACATGCCCTCGACGGTATGGGTGAAGGGCATCACCACGGCCGGGGTCGCCAACATCGAGACGCTGTTCAGGAAGGTCGTGTACGTGGCCACCGGCAGCGGCATAGGCCCCTGCCTGCCGCACCTGCTCGCCGCCGAGGTCCCGTCCCGCCTGGTCTGGGCGACCCGCGACCCCCGGACGACCTACGGCGACGCGCTCGTCGACGAGATCCTCGCCGTCCAGCCGCACGCACTCGTCTGGGACACCTCCCGGCACGGCAAGCCCGACATGGTGCGGCTCGCCTACGCGGCGTACCGGGACTTCGGGGCCGAGGCGGTGATCTGCATCTCGAACAAGAAGCTCACCTGGCAGGTCGTGCACGGTCTGGAGCGGCGTGGGATTCCGGCGTACGGCGCGATCTGGGACTCGTAGAGGAGACCGTTGGAGATGGACACGCAGAGGGACACGGCGATGGACACGGCGTTGGACTGTCTGAAAGTGGAACGCGACGACCGTGTGGTGACCGTACGCCTGCACCGCCCGCACGTCCGCAACGCGCTGAACTCCGCGCTGCTCGCCGAACTCCTCGGCGTGCTGCGCCCGTTGGACCAGGACCCGGCCGTCGGCTGCGTGCTCCTCACCGGCTCCGACGAGGTGTTCAGCGCGGGCGCCGACATCAGGGAGATGGCGGGGAGGACAGCCGTGGAACTGGCCGCGGAGGACTACTTCGGCGCGTGGGAGGAGTTCGCGGACCTCCGCACACCGAAGATCGCGGCTGTCAACGGGCTCGCCCTGGGCGGCGGGTGCGAGCTGGCGATGATGTGCGACCTGGTGATCGCCGGGGAGTCGGCCGTCTTCGGCCAGCCGGAGATCGGGCTCGGCGTGATCCCGGGCATCGGCGGCACCCAGCGCCTGACCCGGCTGGTCGGCCGCGCCAAGGCCATGGACCTGGTGCTCACCGGCCGCACGATGGGCGCCCGGGAGGCGGAGAGCTGCGGCCTGGTCTCCCGCGTGGTCCCCGACGACCGGGTCCTGACCGAGGCACTGGCGGCCGCCGCCACCATCGCCTCGTACTCCCGTACGGCCGTCACCGCGGCCCGCGACTGCGTCGACCGGGCCCTGGAGACCGGCCTGCGCGACGGCATCCGCTACGAACGCCGCGTCTTCCACGCCCTGTTCGCCACCGAGGACCAGAAGGAGGGCATGACGGCGTTCCTGGAGAAACGCCCGCCGCGCTTCATGGGGCGCTGAAGCCCGTCGGCAGGGCCGGTTTCACGTGCCGTGAGCGTCTTCGGAATCCGTGTGATCGCCGTGGCGAGCGGCCGCGTCCGGCCGCTGCGCTCCCTGGTCCGCACGATCCTGCTGTGCCTGGCGATCCCGGTGCGGCTCCGGGATCGGGACGGACGCGAGCCGCGCGAAAGACCGGCCAGGGCGGTCGAGGGTCCGCATCCGGTCCGCAACCGTCTCGCGTCCGGTCGGCGTACGGTCCGGATGCGGGACGAGGTACAGCCAAGGGCGCGCCCGGAGTGACCCGGCTGCACCGCGAACGCCCCACCCGACCCGCCGCCACCTCACCGCCCGCTCGCCAGCGCCCGCTCCACCCCCCGCTCCTTCGGCCCCAGGAACCGCGGGTCCGGCTTGAACACCGCGTCCAGGGCCGCCTTGCCCGCGGCGAACACCTCGCGGGTGCCGCCGTAGTACCAGGTGACGTCGTGCTTGGCGTCGACGCCGACGCCGTAGGAGTCGATGCCCGCCGCCTCGCAGAGGGCGACCGCGCGGCGGATGTGGAAGCCCTGGCTGATCAGGACGGCCCGGTCGACGCCGAAGATCTTCCTGGCGCGCACACAGGAGTCCCAGGTGTCGAAGCCGGCGTAGTCGCTGACCACACGGGAGCGGGGGACGCCCCGCTTCGTGAGGTACGCGCGCATGGCGTCCGGCTCGTCGTACTCCTTCCGGCTGTTGTCGCCGGTGACGAGCACGACCTTCACCCGCCCCGCGCGGTACAGCCGCACCGCCGCGTCCAGCCGGTGCGCGAGGTACGGCGACGGCTCGCCGTCCCACAGCCCCGCCCCGAACACGACGGCGACATCGGCGCGCGGCACGTCCGCCGTGGTGCGCAGCCGGTCGGCCGTCGACACGAACAGCCAGGTCGCCGGAAGCAGCGCCAGCACACATCCGGCCATCACGGCCTGCACCAGCCGCCGCCACCCGGCACGGGTACGCGGCAGGCGCGGTCGACGCAGTTCCACGGGTCCCCCTTCTCCGTTTCCGACGAGGAGGACGCGGCCCAAGGTGATCCGGTTCGCCTCACACCGCACGGACCGCCATGGTGAAGCACCGGAAAACACCCGTGACGGCCGTGCAACGAGGGCGCAACGTCCTGCCGTCAGGATCCTTCCATGACGGCCTCGAACCCTCCCCGCGACGAGTCCCGTGTCCACCTCGGCAGCACGGCGGACATCATGGCGGGCATCAGCAGCCGCCTCGCCGGGCGGCTCGGCCTGGTCACCCTGGACGGCAGGCGTCGCCCCGGCCCGCCCGCCCTCGTCCTCGTGGGGCACGGCAGTCGTGACCCGCGTGCGCTGGAGACCGTCCGCGCCCTGATGGAGCGGGTACGGGAGCTGCGTCCCGGACTGTCCGTGCGCCTCGGCCACATCGAGCTGAACGAGCCCCTGCTCACCGACACCCTCGCCGCGCTCGGCGACACGCCGGCCGTGCTCGTGCCGCTGCTGCTCAGCCGCGGCTACCACGTCAAGCAGGACATCCCGGAGATGGCCGCCGCGGCCACCGCCCGTACGCGCCTGGCCGCACCGCTCGGCCCGCACCCGCTCCTCGCGCAGACCCTGTACGACCGCCTGCTGGAGGCCGGCTGGCCCACGGACATCGACGAGGCCACCCGCCGGACCAGCGGCGTCGTCCTCGCCGCCGCCGGCTCCCGCGACCCGGACTCCACCGCCGACACCCGCCGCACGGCCCGGCTGCTCGCCGACCGCCTCGGCGTCCCGGTCGTCCCCGCGTACGCGTCCGCCGCGACGCCGACCGTCGGGACGGCGGTACGCGCCCTCGCCGCACGGGGCCGCCACCGTGTCGCGGTCGCCTCCTGCTTCACGGCCCCCGGCCGCTTCGCCACCCAGTGCGCCGACGCGGCCCCCTGGTTGGCCTCAGCTCCGTTGGGCGCCCACGAAGCGATGGCCCGCCTGGTCCTGCACCGCTACGCCGAAGCACTGGCGACCCCGGCGACGACAGCCGCCTAGGTGCGCTGTCCGGACAGGGTGGTGACGCGGTCTAGGACGCGCCGTCGCCGGCGGCCTCGCCGCGGTGCGGCTCGAGACGATCGACCGCTTGCTCGCTCCACGCCCGGACGACCGATGCCTGCTCGGGGGTCAGTGAGTCGAGGAAGTGGCGGCGGATGTTGCCGCCGTGCACGAGGACGGCGTTCTGGGCGGCGCGGCGCCCCTCGGCGGTCAGCCCGATCCCCGCGCGGCGGCCATCGGCCCCGTACCGGGTGCGTTCGACGAAGCCGCGCTTTTCCATGCGTGTCAGCTGATGCGAGACCCGGCTCTTGTCCCAGTCGAGCGACTCGGAGAGCTCGCCGACACGCATCTCGCGGCCACCGGCCTGCCACAGCGTCACCAGCACGCTGAACTCGGCCTTGGAGATGTCACAGTCACGCTGCAGACCACGTTCCAGCTCCCTGGTGAGCAGGCGCTGCGCGCGCATCCAGGTATCCCAGAACTCCCACTCCTCAGGTTCCAGCGATCGTGTCTCCGTCATGCCGCCGAGGATACCGCGACCAGCAAAGTTGTCACATCAACTCCTGTCGATCTAGAGTTGACGCATCAACTCGCCCGGAGGGAAGACCCCGGAGGGAAGACCATGGCACTCCGCATCGCACTCATCCTCGGCAGCACCCGCCCCGGACGCCGCGGCGACCAGATCGCCGCCTGGGCGCTGCAGGCCGCCCGCGCCCACGGCGGAGCCGACTACGAACTCGTCGACCTCGCCGACCACGACCTCGGCAATCTCGACGAGCCCGGCAACCCGAACTTCCAGCAGTACCAGCACGACCACACCCGCGCCTGGGGCGCACTCATCGACAGCTTCGACGGCTACGTGTTCCTCGTCCCCGAGTACAACCGCTCCTACCCCGGAGCCCTGAAGAACGCCCTGGACTACGTCTACCGGGAGTGGAACGATAAGGCCGCCGGGATCATCAGCTACGGCGGCTGGGTCGCCGGGGCCCGGGCCGCCGAGGCGCTGCGGCTCGTCCTCGCCGAACTCCAGGTGGCCACGGTCCGCGCCCAGCCCACCATCTCGACACACCCCTCGTTCCACACCGGCACCTTCGTCCCCCAGCAGGGCCTCGACACCGCCGTGGCCGGCATGCTCGACCAGGTGATCGCCTGGTCCGGCGCGCTGCGCGGGGTGCGCGAGGCCAAGGCACGGACAGCCGCCTGAGGGGTCCTTGCACTATGCCCGCCCGGGTCGCGCGGCCTGGCACCGCACCTCGCCGCGTTGCCGAAAAGCCCTGGTAGCTCCTCCCCCACTCTCG
>NZ_JBSFIK010000002.1:0-199860 GCF_053597535.1 Streptomyces sp. NPDC001348
GAGGCGATGGACAGCATCTACTTCGCGCAGCAGCACGGCTTCCACGTCGGGCACCGGGGGTGGACCTCGCTGCTGACGGACCTGGAGTGGCTGGCCGACCACTGGGACCAGGCGGAGGAGGGGCTGTGGGAGACCCGCGGCGGGCGCCAGGACTTCACCTACGGCCGGGTGATGTCGTGGGTGGCGTTCGACCGCGCGGTGCGACTCGCCGAGTCGAACGGCTGGCCGTCCGGGGCCGCCCGCTGGCAGACCGAGCGGGACGCCGCCTACGAGCAGGTGATGGCCCGGGGATGGAACGAGAAGCGCGAGGCCTTCGTCCAGCACTACGGAAGTGAGGTGCTGGACTCCTCCCTGCTGCGCATGGCGACGGTCGGGTTCCTCACCCCCGGCGATCCGATGTGGGCGTCGACCCTCGACGCCATGGAACAGGAACTGGTCAGCGACAGCCTGGTCTACCGCTACAACCCCGAGGCCTCGCCCGACGGCCTGCGCGGCTCGGAGGGCACCTTCTCGCTGTGCACGTTCATGTACGTCGACGCCCTGGCGCGGGCGGGACGGACCGAGCAGGCACGGCTGGTGTTCGAGAAGATGATGGGGTACGCCAACCATCTGGGCCTGTACTCGGAGGAGATCGACCCGACGGGCCGTCAACTGGGCAATTTCCCGCAGGCCTTCACACATCTCGCCCTCATCGACTCGGCCATCACCCTGGACGCCGCTCTCGACGGGCGGTAGTAGCCGGCGTCGGTCAGCCGTCCGGACCCCGGTCCGCCGCCGGCGGGCCGAGGAGCACGAGCGTGTCACCCTCCGCCGGGGTGGCCACCAGGGAGCCGGTGACCGGTTCCAGCCGGCCGCCGGCCCGCACCAGGAACACGGGTTCGTGCCCCGGCGGGCGTGGCGCCGACGCGGGCCGCACATGGAAGCGGGCCCCCCGCTGGTGGCGGGACGCCAGGGTGTGCCGGACCAGCCCGGGGCCGAAGAGGGTGGTCCCGGCGGTGTAGGGGGCGACGACACCCCGGCTGTCGGGCGGCGGGCCGACGCGGTGGACCGGGCCGTCGACACTGTCCTTCAGCAGGGCCGAGGCGAGCGCGTTGAAGTCGTCGTCGTCCGTGAACAGGAAGACCGAGGTGACCCCTTCCAACCGGGCCGACGGATCGGTGGCGACGGCCATGAGCTCGCCGGCGGCGAGCTCGATCCCGGCCTCGTCGATCCGGTGGCGCTCCTGCGCGGAGCCGGCCCACATCAGAACGTCCACCCCGGCGGTGCGCAAGGACAGGGCGAGGTCCACGACCCAGGGTGCGCCGCCCACCAGGAGCGGGCGGGAGCGGGCGGGCCGCGTGACACCGAGGCGGGTGGCGACCGGCTTCGCCGTCAGCCCGTAGAGCACGACCGTCGCGACGATCACCAGGAAGGTGATGGGAAGGATCTTGTCGGCGCCGCGCAGTCCCGCGGCGGTGAGTGAGCCGGCGAAGGTGGTGGCGGTGGACGCCGCGACGATGCCGCGCGGGGCCATCCAGCCGGTGAAGGCGCGTTCGGCGGCGCGGAGGTCCGTCCCGAGGCCCGCCAGCAGCGCGGCCAGGGGCCGGGTCACCAGGACGAGCACGACGACGAGCAGCAGGGCCGGCAGGAGTACCGGGGTGACGGACTTCGGCGTCACCGTGGCCGAGATCGAGACGAAGAGCAGGCCGATGATCAGTTGGACCAGTGTCTCGAAGAACGGCCGCCTGGCAGGCATGTCGAAGCCGGGCAGGTTCGCGACGGTCAGCCCGGTGACGATCGCGGCGATGAGTCCGGTGTCGTCGTACACCATGTCGCAGCCCGCCGCCACCACGACCACGGTGGCCAGTTGGGCGAGCGTGCCGAGCGTCTCGCCGAGGCGGAGCCGGCGGAGCGTGAACCACAGCAGTGCGACGCCTGCCACGCCGCCCAGGAGCCCGACGGCGAGGCCCCCGAAGAAGGCGCCGAAGCGGAAATGACCGGTCTGGAGCCCGCCGGAGACGATGGAGTGGAAGACCACTGCGCCGAGGATGCCGCCGACCGGATCGACCAGCGACCCTTCCCACACCAGGACACGTCGCACTCGGTCGGTCGGCCCCACGTGTTCGAGCAGGGGACCGACGACGGTCGGCCCGGACACCACCAGGATCGCGCCGATCATGCTGGCCGTGGCCGCCGGCACGCCGAACAGCGCCGGGCCGAGGACCATGACGGTGCCCCAGGAGAGCAGCACGCCGAGCACGATGAGCCGCAGTACGACGGTGCGCGTGGCGCCCTTGAGGCGGCGCATGTCCAGGCCCAGTCCGGCGTCGTACAGGATCAGGGCGACCGACAGCGACACCAGGGCGGAGAAGTCCGGCCCCACCAGCTGCCCGGGGTGGACGACTTCGGTGAGGGCCCCGGCGGCGAATCCGGCGGGCAGCAGCACGATCAGGGAGGGGATCCGCAGCCGGCCGGCGAGGATCTGTGAACCGACGGCGAGGGCGACGGTCAGGCCGAGACCCAGCAGGATCTCGTCCTCGGTCACCGCCGGCCTTCGTCGCCGATGCCGCCGGCGCGCAGGTCGCTGTCGGTGAGACCCTCCAGCTCGCCGTGGGTGTCCAGCCAGTAGAGCAGGGCGACCGCGGGGACCACCAGCACCACGGCGACGAGGATGACCAGCCCGAGCCAGCGCAGTGTGGTGTGGGCGCCCGCTCCGTCGGCGACGGTCAGTGTGGTGGGGACGAGGTACGGGCGCTGTGCCGTGCCCCAGGCGATGACCGCCGACGCGACCACACCGACGGCGGTGACCCTGGACCAGTCGCCGGAGGGCCTGTTCAGCAGCCACGCGGTGGCGAGCGTGCACAGGGCCGCCAGGACGACGAAGACGAGTCCCACGCCGTGCGTGAGGCCGTGCCACACGTAGGGCGCGTCCCCGTGGGTGACCACGAGCGTGATCACGGCGAGGGCGGCGACCGCCGCCAGCGCGCCCAGAGCCCGCCGCCGGAAGTAGGTGTCCAGGTCCGGCGCCCCGAAGCGCCGGGCGTCCGCGGCGAGGAAGACGGCGCCGAGCAGAGCCGTGGTCGCCACGGCGAGCAGACCGAACAGGACGGAGGTGGGGTTGGACCAGGCATCGGCCGACGCCTGGGTGCCCGCCGTGACCCTTCCGGAGGCCACTCCCCCGGCCGCGGCGCCGAGGAAGAACGGCGTCAGGAGCGAGGAGACGGCGAACACGGCGCCGTACAGGCGCCGGCCGGCCAACCGCCGGGTGGGCTTGCGCAGGGCGAAGCCGGCGCCGCGCAGCACGATGCCGACGGCGGCCAGGGCCAGCGGCAGCCACATCGCGGTGAACACCCGCTGGAAGAGGACGGGGAAGCCCGTCCACATGATGACCAGCACGAAGATCAGCCAGACGTTGTTGACCTCCCAGACCGGGGCCATGGCGTGGTCGATCAGCCATCGGGGGCGTTTGCCGCGTTCCGCGCCGCCCGCGGTCAGGTCCCAGAAGCCGGCTCCGTAGTCGGTGCCGCCGGCGCAGGCGTACGCGGCGACCGCGAGCAGCAGCACGACGGCGATGACCGCGGCGATCACGGCCGGCTCCCGGTGGAGCGCGGCCCGTACGGGGTGTCCGCCTCCGGGGTCCGGCCGGGTGTCTCCCGGTCGTCCTCGCCGTCGGCGAGCCGCCAGCGGGCGCGCATCCTCAGCAGCACCAGCAGGAAGGACGCGAAGACGACGGCGTACACCACGACGATCAGACCGAACATGGTCCACAGGGCGGCGGAACGCGTCGACGTGACCGCTTCGGCGACCCGCATGTTCTGGTAGACGATCCACGGCTGGCGGCCCACTTCGGTGGTGATCCAGCCGCATTCGACGGCGACGACGGAGGCGACGCCGGCCAGTGCGGCGCCGCGGTAGAACCACGGTGAGCGGGGCAGCCTGCGGCGGCGCAGCCAGACCAGGGCGTACCACAGGGCGAGCAGCACCAGCAGGGAGCCGATACCGACCATGGTGTCGAAGGTCCAGTGCACGATGGTGGCCTGGGCGGGCGTCGGCCGGTCGCTCGCCGGGACGGTGGTCAGCCCGGTGACCTGGGTGTCCGGGCGGAAGCCGGCCAGGATGGAGTCGAGCTGCGGGATCTTGATGCCGCCGGAGACCGTGCCGTTCGGGTGCAGCCTGCCGTAGAGGTACTCCGGTACGTGGGTGTCGGTCTTCCAGACGATCTCCATGGCGGCGAACTTCACCGGCTGTTTGTGGAAGACCTGCCGGGCGATGGAGTCGCCCAGCACGAACTGCACCGGTGTGCACACGGCGGCGAGCGTGAAGGGGATCGTGAAGCCGAGCCGGTGGTAACGGTCGCGGCGGCCGCGCAGCCACCCCACGGCATAGACGCCGGCCGTGACGTAGCCGGCCGTCACGAACATGGCGAAGACGAAGTGCCAGTACTCCGGTCCGAACATGGGCGTGAAGATCGCCTTGCGGATGTCCACGTTCACGGGGTTGCCCGCGGAGTCGAGGGTGAAGCCGCGCGGGGTGTTCATCCACGAGTTGGCGGCCAGGATCCCGAAGGCGCCGAGCAGGGCGGCGAACGGCAGCGGGAGCCCGAGCAGGAAATGGGCGCGGGACGGCAGCCTGCGCCAGCCGTACAGGTAGACGGCGATCAGGACGGCCTCCAGGAAGAAGGCCCAGGCCTCGACCCCGAACCCGATGCCGAAGACATCGCCCCACCTGCCCATCATGCCCGGCCACAACAGCCCGAACTCGAAGGACAGCACGGTGCCGGTGACGACACCGATGGCGAACTGGACGGCCATGACCGCCGACCACCGCCGTGCCAGCAGCAGGGCGGTGGCATCGCCGCGGCGCAGACCGTAGCCGTGCATGACGAGTGTGATCAGCGGCAGCGCGACGCCGAGGGGCACCAGGACGATGTGGGAGGCGAGGGTGAAGGCCATCATCGATCTGGCCGGGAGCGTTTGCGCCGGCACGCCCGCCAGCTGCAGGACCGTATGCATATGAGCCTCTCCTGGGCCGGCGGACGAGGTGGATCAGCCGCCGGTGGCGAAGCCAGGGAAGAGGGTCATCCCGCCGTCCACGTAGAGGGTGGTGCCCACGACGTAGTCCATCAGGTCGGAGGCGAGGCCCACGGCCGCGTTGGCGATGTCGTCGGGGTCGCCGACGCGGTCGTAGGGGATCAGCCGCAGAAGGTCCTTCTCGGCCGCGGCCGTCTCCCAGGCGCTGCGGTTGATGGGCGTCTTGATGGCCCCGGGGGCGATCGCGTTGACACGGATCTTCTTCGGGGCGAGCTCCTGGGCCAGGGTCTCCATCATCATCTGCACGCCGCCCTTGGAAGCGGCGTAGTTGACGTGCCCCGTCCACGGGATGATCTGGTGCACCGAGCTCATACAGATGATCTTCCCGGCGGCACGGGACACCTCGGGTACCACTCCGCGCCGCAGGAACTCCTTGGTCGCCTCACGGGCACAGAGGAACTGCCCGGTGAGGTTGACGTCCAGGACCTTCTGCCACTGGGCGAGGGTCATGTCGACGAACGAGGCGTCGCGCTGCATCCCGGCGTTCGCGACCAGGATGTCGATCGTGCCGAACTCCTGGACCATCCGGTCGATCATGGCGACGACCTGGTCCTCCTTGGACACGTCCGCCTCGTGGGCCACGGCCCGCACTCCGAAGGAGGTGATCTCGTCGACGACCTTCTCCGCCTCCTCGGCGCCGGCCACATAGTTGACGACCACGTCGGCCCCGGCCCGGCCGAGGGCGATGGCCGTCGCCCTGCCGATTCCGGAGTTCGCGCCGGTCACCAGCGCCTTCTGTCCCCTGAGCAGATGTGCGGGGATCACGCCCTGGGGTGCGCCCTCGATGGAACTCACGATGACCTGCTCCTGACGTCGCGTGGCCCGGGTCCGCCGGGCCACGGCCCGGGGTCTCGAGTGCCACCCCATCACCATGGCCGGGCGGCGGCACTCCGGGAGGTCCCGCGTTGCGCCGACAGGCTGAGCGGCTTCGCCCGGTCGGTGGTTCCGGCCGCCGGCCGCGTCAGCTCAGCCGTTCCAGGAGGTGGTCCCCCACGCGCAGGGCGTTCGCGATGGCCGTCAGGGAGGGGTTGACCGCCCCGATGCTCGGGAAGAAGCTCGTGTCGACGACGTACAGGTTGTCCAGGTCGTGGGCCTTGCAGTTGACGTCCAGCGCGGAGGAGGCCGGATCGGTGCCGAACCGGACCGTGCCCGCCTGGTGCGCGGTGGCACCGATCGGCATTCCCTTGTGCAGGTAGATGCTGTGGGACAGCAGGTGGTGCTCGTGCATCCCCAAGTGCCCGAGCATGTGCTGGAGTTTGTGCCTGAGGCGGCCCAGCCCCGCGATGTTGTTGTCCTCGTCGAGGGTCAGCCGGACACGTCCGTCGCCGTCCAGGGTGACCCGGTTGCCGGGCAACGGCAGGTCCTCGCCGCACAGCCAGAAGTCGACGGCGTGATGGGCGAGCACCTCGAAGGGCATGTCGGGGGTGACCGCGCCGGCCCAGCGCGGGGCCTCTCCGTGGATCTGCTCGGCGTCCGACTTGCCGAGCATCTGGATGCCTCCGAGGGGATAGTCCCAGTCGTCGGCGCCCAGGTACCAGTCGTGCAGGGCGAGGGTCTTCTGGAACTGGGTGTCGTTGGGCTGCTTCGAAACGGCCATCAGGGCGAGGTTGTTGTGCCGCATGTAGTGCCGGCCGACCACGTCCGAGCTGTTCGCCAGCCCGTGGGGGTGCCGGTCGTTCGCCGAGGCGAGCAGCAGCGCGGCGGAGTTCACCGCCCCGCAGGCCACCACCACGATGTCAGCGGTGAACCGGGCCTCCTGCTCTCCCTGGAGCCGGGCGACGACCGTGCTGACACTGCGTCCTGACGGGTCGGTCTCCAGCCGCGTCACATGGGCGCCGGTGACCATGTCGACGCCTTTGTGCCGCAGCGCCGGTTCGACGCAGACGACCTGGGCGTCGGACTTGGCGCGGACCAGGCAGGGGAAGCCGTCGACCCGGTTGCAGCGGATGCAGGCGCTGGAGTGGGTGGCCTGCCCGTTCTCGTCCTGGACGAGGTTGACCCCGATGGGCAGGTGGAAGGGGTGCAGTCCCTGTTTCTCCAGGTCGTCGCTCAACTGCTGGATACGGGGCTCGTGTTCGACCGGCGGGTAGGCGTACTGCGCGCTGCACGGCCCCTCCCAGGGGTCCTCGCCGTGCCGGCCGTGCACCAGGTAGAGGTGTTCGGCCTCGGTGTAGTACGGCTCCAGGTCCTCGTAGCGGATCGGCCAGGCGGGAGAGACACCGTCATGATGGCGCAGTGCCCCGAAGTCCTCCGGGCGCAACCGGAACAGCGCCGCGCCGTAGAACTTCGTGTTGCCGCCGACGTAGTAGTTGACCTCGGGCGGGAACTCGTTGCCGTGCTTGTCCAGCCAGAACTCCGGGGCACGGTACTTGCCCTTGACGAACACGGCCGTCGAGTCCCAGTTGTCGCGTTCGCGCCGCAGGTAGTCGCCGCGCTCGAGGAGGAGCACCCGTCTGCCCGAGGGGGCGAGCCGGTGGGCGAGCGTCCCGCCGCCGGCGCCGGTGCCGATGATGATGATGTCGTAATGGGGGGAGTCGCCCATGGCGACCACCGTCCTTGTCTCAGCGGCCCCGGCCGCGGCCGGGTTCTGACACAGCTTCCTCCCCACTTCGAACGTATCGGTCCCCGGGTGATGCGGCACCTGGAGGGGTCGGCGTCCGGGGCGCGGTCACAGGACGGCGATCGGGTTCACCGGGCTGCCGGTGGCCGCCGGGAGCCGCAGCGGGGCGACCACGCACAGGAAGTGCCAGCGGCCCAGTTGTTCGCACGCGGGCGCCAGTTGCTCGAGGTCCAGCCAGTCCATGAGGTGCAACCCCATGGCGTTGACGGCGAGTACGTGTACGGGGAACGGGACCTCGGTCACCGCGCTGGGGGCCGTGTCGCTGTTGCCGTCCGAACCGAGGACCGCCACCCGCCGCTGGGCCGGGAAGCGCATCGCCGTCGGGTGCAGGCCCGCCCGTGCCCGGGTCGAGTCCCAGGCGCCGCGGCTCAGCCGGCGACGGCGGTGCCCGACCCGTACGAACAGCAGATCACCCGGGCCGACCGTGACGTCCTGAGCCGCCTCGGCAGCCATCAGGTCCTCGGCGGTCACCTGGTCGCCGGGTTCGAGCCAGGGCACGCCCCGCAGACGCGGGATGTCCAGGAGGACCCCCCGGCCGACGATGCCGTCCTGCACCAGGTCCAGCGTGAGTGCGCGGGCGCCGTCCGGCGTGACGCTGCTCGCCGGGACGCCGCCGTAGAGTTCGCCGTCGAACATGACGTGGCACAGCGCGTCGAGGTGGCTGTCGGCGTCCGAGTGCACGTTCATGGCGAACCGGTCGCGGGCGAAGTGCAGTCCGGGGGCATCGGCCTCCCCGGACGCCGACGCGGTCATCCGGTGGGACGCGGGCTGCGGGTTGTCGGGGCCCGGCTCGGTCTCGATGGGGGCGGCCAGCGACAGGGAGCGTCCGCGCCGGACCTCCGCGGCGGCGGCCACCACGCGTTCGGGGGTGAGGTGGCCCAGCGCCCCACGCGGCTGGTCGGCGCCGGACCGTGCCTGGTCGCGCAGCCGGCGGTACAGGGAACGGAAGTCCGCCTCGGACATGCGCTGCGACGTCGCGGGGCGTGGTTGCGCACTCATACGAGCCGCCGCCGGTGTCCCGCGGTCCGGTCGCGGCCGTCGAGCCGTCGGCGTCCCTCGAGGTTCTCGGTCATGGCCACTCCTCGGCGGCGGACGATCCCTCCAGCCATTGCAGCACCCGGTCCGGGGGGCCGCACGTCAAGCGCCGGGGACGGGGCCGCCGTCCGGCTCGCCCCGTCCCCGGCGGACCGCCGCCTCCTCCCGCGGCTACTTCCTCCTGCGGCGCAGCAGCAGACAGGCGACCAGCAGCCCCGCTCCGGCGGCGATCAGCACGGTGCGGTTGTTCCGCACCGGCTCCGGTGCCTTGTCCTGCCACATCCGGTCGGCCTGCTCGGCCCTGGCCCTGACCTGTTCCGCGGCTTGGGCTGTCTTGTCCTGCAGCGCATGGGCGGCCTCGGCGGCCTTCGCCTTCGCCTGGCCGGTGAGCTCCGCGGCCGTCGCGGCCGTCTGTTCCTTCACGGCCGCGGCCTTCTGCCGGGCCTGGTCCTTGAGGTCCGTCTTCCCGGCCAGTGCCTCGACCGTTGTCCCCAGTTCATGACGGGTCTGCTCGACCTGCGCGCGCAGTTCCTCGGGGCCGGAGGCGGTGGGTTCGTCGTGGGGCGGCTGGGTCATCGCCTGGCACTCTCCTTGATCTCGGCCACGTCGGCCTTCACGTTGTCGACGGTCTGCTCGGGTGCCGGCGGGGCGGCCCGGCCGACCTCCTTCTTCCCGGTCAGGGCCAGTACCGCGGTGATCGCGCCGAGGACGGCGGTGACGATCAGCGCGGCGGCCCACACCGGCAGCGGCACCGCCAGTGCGGCGATCGCCGTCACGACCAGCGCTTCGAGGGTCAGGAAGCCGGTCAGGCCGGCGCCGCCGAAGAGGCCCGTGCCCTTCCCGTAGCGCCTGCCCTTCTCCTTCATCTCCGCCTGCGCCAGTCGCATCTCGCCCCGCACCAGCTCCGTCAGCTGCTGCGAGGCCCGCTGGACCAGTTCGCTCACCGGCTCCGAGGAGGCAGTGCTCGGGCCTCGGCTGTCCGGGGTCGTCATGACGGATCACCTCCCTGAATCGGCTGCCACTCGCCGTGCCGGGTGCCCGGACGCGGGCATGCCATCCCACCTCACCTGTGGTGTCGGGCGGTGGCCGGTACCTCAGGCCCGCGCGCGTCCCTTCGCCGGGGGCCGACGGCCCACCCGGCCCTCTGCCTGGCGCCCTGGGCCTGACAGCTCGTCAGTCACGGTCATTTGCGGTAGCCGAGGATGGTCATCATGCCGGACTCGGAGTGGTACTGGTTGTGGCAGTGCAGCATCCACAGGCCCGGGTTGTCGGCGTTGAAGTCGAGGACGAGTTTGCGGTGCGGCAGCACGATGGTCGTGTCCTTGCGGGCCCCGACCCCGTCGAGTCCCCTGACGGCGAACGTGTGGCCGTGCAGGTGCACGGGATGCCACATGTCGGTGGCGTTGACGACGGTCAGCCGGACCCGCTCACCCTGCCGGACCGGGTGGCGCTCCTCGACGGAGTACGGCCGGTGGTCGAAGCCCCAGTTGAAGGCCCGCATGTTGCCGGTCAGGCGGAGCCGCATCTCGCGGTCCGGCTCACGGTGGCACAGGGCGACGGACTCGTCCGGCACGAGCCGTCTGGCCGGCACGACCTTCCCCTCGAGTTCCTGTGGACGCACGGTGGACCGGGGCGAGCCTCCGCCGCCGGTCCGCAGCAGCGCCATCGCCCGGCCCTCCTTGCCTTCCGCCAGCGCGACCAGCGGGAACACGCCGTCCTGGGCGGTGATCAGCACGTCGTAGCGTTCGGCCATCCCGAGCAGCAGCGCGTCCGTCCGTTTGTGCTCGACCGGGTAGCCGTCCGTGTGCGTCACCGTCATCTCGTGGCCGCCCAGCGCGACCCGGAAGGCCGTCTCGGCAGCGGCGTTGATGATGCGCAGCCGGATGCGGTCCCCCGGGCGGGCCCGGAAGACCGAAGGCTCGTGCGCGAGGCGCCCGTTGACCAGGTAGAGCGGGTAGTCGACGCTACCGCCCTCGCTGTGCAGCATGCGGCTGTGGGAACCGTGGAGCAGGCGGGAGGGGCTCTTGGACCTTCCGGGGCTCCAGGCACGTGCCTCGTCCCACGTGTCGTGACCGGAACCGTCGTGCTCCCCGTCCTCGCCCATGTCCATGCCCATCGGAGCACGCTTGCCGTGGTGCAGCTCCGCGAGCACCCCGTCCGGGGTGGAGCCCTGCACGCCGTCCAGCCAGTCGTCCAGGACCACCACCCACTCCTTGTCGTACGACAGGGGCTCCCTGGGGTCCTCCACGATGAGCGGCGCGTACAGGCCGCGGTCGAGTTGCATCCCCGAGTGGGAGTGCAGCCAGTAGGTGCCCGGGTGGGTCACGGCGAAGCGGTAGTTGAAGTCCGCGCCGGGCTCGATGGAGTACTGGGTCAGGCCCGGCACTCCGTCCATGTCGTTGCGCATGCGCACGCCGTGCGAGTGCAGCGTGGTCGACTGCGGCAGGCGGTTGGCGAGGGTGAGATCGAGGATGTCGCCCGCGTGGATCCGTACCTCCCGGCCGGGCAGTCTCTCCCCGTACGCCCATGACCTCACCATCAGCCCGCCCAGGTCGAGGTACGTCTCGTGGGCGGTGAACCGGAACCTGCGCACCGGCCCCGACCCGCGTTCCCGTTCGGCCTCGAGGACCTCCGGGTCGGACGGGTTCACATACCCCTCGGGCCCTCTGGGGACGAAGACCTCGCCGTGGTGGCCTCCCGTCCCGGTTCCGGGGCGGGAACCCGGCGCCGGGTGGGGGGCCGGGCGGGCGTGGGGGCTGCCCGCCGGGTGGGAGCCGGACTCCGAGCGGGGTGCGGACCCGGAGCATGCGGTCAGGATCCCCGAGCCGGCGGCCACGATCGAGGCACCGAGCACTGTGCGCCGCGTGTGTGTCTGCATGACAGAATAAGACACGTTTTATGACCATATGTGTGAGAACTGGCGCGGCGCGTCTCATGAATCGCGGCCACCGACGACGGCGCGGCCGATAGTGCGGCTATGCGGATCACGATCGCCGGCACCTCCAGCACCAAGCGCCGGGTCCTCGCCCTGGCCGTCGCCGGCGCGGTCGGGATCGCCGGTGCCGCCCTCCTCGGCCCTCGCCCGGACGGGAGCCGCCACTCCCCCGCCGCCGGGCCCGCGGCCACCTCGTCCGGCTCGGTCCCCTCCCCCGGCGCCCCCGGCATCGGCGATCCGCTGCTGCCGCTCGCCGGCAACGGCGGCTACGACGTGCGCCGCTACGACCTCGCATTCGACTGGCGGGCGCCGCGGACGCCCTTCGACGCCGGCGCCACCATCAGCGCCACCGCCACACAGGCCCTGTCCCGCTTCGACCTCGACTTCGCCGGCAACACGCTGCACACGGTCACCGTCGACGGCCTGCCGGCGACCGCGGTACGCGACGGCGACGAACTCGTCGTCACCCCCTCGAAACCGATCCTCCGGGGCGCCGCCTTCACCGTACGGGTCTCCTACACCGCCGACCCGACGCGGCAACGGCACCGCGACGACGCGATCGCGGACTACGGCTGGGTGCCCACACCCGACGGCACCGTGCTCTGCCCCCAGCCCGACGGCGCCAGAATGATCTTTCCGGCCGACGACCATCCGAGCCTGCGCGCGCCGGTCACCTTCCGCATCACCACCCCGCCGGGTGTCAGCGCCGTCGCGGGCGGCAGGCTCGTCGAGCGCGTCCGGCGGCCCGACGGGCGCACCCGGTGGACGTACGACTCCGAACAGCCGGTCGCGGCCCAGCTGGTCCAGCTGGCGATCGGGAGGTTCACGGTCGTCGACGGCACCGGCCCGCGCGGGCTGCCCCTGCGCGACGTGGTCCCGGACGGACTGGTCGACGGCACCGAGGCGTACCGCTCGCTGGTCCCCGGGCACCTGGCCTGGCTGGAGCGGCGGCTGGGCCCGTACCCCTTCAGCCGCTACGGGGTGCTGGTCGGGGACACCGACCTGCCGGTGGCGCTGGAGACGCAGTCGCTGTCCGTGCTGCCGAGCACCGATCTGCTGGGCGACCGGGTCCACGCCGAACGCAACCTCGTGCACGAGCTGACCCACCACTGGACCGGGGACAGTGTCGCCGTCCGGCGCTGGTCCGACCTGTGGCTCAGCGAGGGCCACGCCCAGTTCTACGAACGCCTGTACTCCGACTCGCACGGCGGCGACAGCATGGAGGACGCGATGCGGGCGGCGTACGAGCGGCACGACCAGTGGCGGCACGACGACGGGGCGCCCGCCGAACCCACCTGGCCGACGCTGTTCCGGCAGATCAGGTACGACGGCTCGGCGCTGGTGCTGTACGCGCTGCGGGAGGAGGTCGGCGAGGACACCTTCGACAGGATCGAGCGGACCTGGGTCACGAGGTACCGGGGCCGGGCCGCGGGCACCGGGGACTTCGTCGCGCTCGCGTCCGAGGTGGCGGGCAGGGACCTGACGCCGTTCCTGAGGCCGTGGCTGTACGGGAAACACACCCCGCCGATGCCGGGGCACCCCGACTGGCAGGTGGACCCGGTCGTCACATGATCCGACACGCCCGCCCGCTGCCGCCGACCGAGTGGCGTGCGCGGGGTGGCTGGTCCACGCGGTTGACGCTCGGCGCGACGTGGCGCCCGGGGCACGGAAACGTACGAGGGGTGGCGTGAAGGGCAACTCCTTTGTCCTGCTTGCGCTTGTCCTGCCGCGACGAGCCCGTTGGAGACATCTGCATGAGAAGACGCGTTGCCCCCCGTGTCCTCATCGCCGTACGCGAGCACCGCCTGACGGCGTGCGTGGCGGCGTCGGCGGCGCTCCTGATCCCGGTGCTGGCCTTCCCACCGACCGACCCCGAGGAGGCGGCCGACCAGCGCCTGCAGCATGACTTCGCGTCCGCCGCGGACGAGTTCCACGTACCGCGGAGCGTCCTCATGGGCGTGTCCTACCTGCAGTCGCGCTGGGACGCCCATCCGGGTGTGCCGAGCGTCAGCGGCGGCTACGGGCCCATGCACCTGGTGGACGCCGACGCGTTCCGCGCTCCGGGACCACCCGCCAAACCGCACGACGCGGGCGCCGCCCAGCCGGGCCGCGCCCAGCCGCCGGCCGAACTGCGCCGGGCCGCCGACCTGATCGGGGTTCCGGCGAAGCAGCTGCGGACGGACACCACCGCCAACGTGCGCGGCGGAGCCGCCCTGCTCGCGACGACCCAACGACAGCTCGGCAAGCCGCTCAGCGACAACCCGGCGGACTGGTGGGAGGCGGTGGCGCACTTCGCGGGCACCAGCGACGCCGACTCGGCGGCGGCCTACGCCAACGACGTGTTCGCGGTGATCCACAAGGGTGCGCACCGCACGACCGACGCCGCGCAGGACGTCACACTGCCCGCCGACCCCAAGGTGCGGCCCCACACGGCCCGCCCGGCCGGCACCCGGCCGAAGGAGGTCGAGTGCCCGCCGGAGCTGTCCTGCTCCTGGCTCAGCGCGCCGTACGAGCAGATCGACGACGACGACTACGGAAACCACGACCTGGCCGACCGGCCCTGGGACGAGAAGATCGAGTACATCGTCATCCACGACACGGAGGCGTCCCTGAAGTCGATGTTCCAGACCGTGCAGGATCCCACGGAGGCCTCGTGGCACTACTCGGTGCGCTCCAGCGACGGCCACGTCACCCAGCACGTCAGGACCAAGGACACGGCCTGGCACTCCGGCAGCCAGTATGTGAACGCGCACTCGATCGGCGTCGAGCACGAGGGTTTCCTCACCCAGCCCGACGCCTGGTACACGGAACGGATGTACCGGTCCTCGGCCCGTCTGGTCCGCTACCTGGCGAAGAAGTACGGCGTCCCGCTCGACCGCCAGCACGTCTTCGGCCACGACAACGTGCCGTCCCCGACCGCGTCGAGCATCCCCGACATGCACGAGGACCCCGGCCCCTACTGGGACTGGCGGCACTACTTCGACCTGCTGGGCGCGCCCCTGCGGGCCACGGCCGGGCCGGACAGCGCGATGGTGATGGTGCTGCCGGACTACGCCACCTACAAGCCGCGGTACACGGGGTGCAAGGGTGACGGCCTGCCGTGCGCGCCGCACGGCTCCAGCGCCGTGCGTCTGCACACCGAGCCGCGCGAGGACGCCCCGCTGATCCAGGACCCCGGCCGCCGCCCCGACGGCGAGGCCTCCACGGAGGACGTCAGCGACCTGGGATCGCGGGTCTCCACCGGCCAGACCTACGCGGTCGCCGGGCGCAGCGGTGACTGGACGGCCATCTGGTACCTGGGCCACAAGGCGTGGTTCAAGAACCCGAAGAAGCACCCGACGGCCGTCGGCGCGAGCGGCCGGATGGTCACCCCGAAGGAAGGCCTGAGCGAGATCCCGGTGTTCGGGCGTGCCCTCCCGGAGGAGGACGCCTACCCGGACGGGTTCCCGGAGCAGACCGAGTCACCGCTTCCGTACAGCCTCCTCGCGGGCCAGCGGTACGTGACCCAGTCGCTGGTCAACGGCACCGACGTCGACAGGTCGTCCTTCGTGGAGACACCCGGCCCGGTGGTGACCGGCCGGGAGCAGTACTACGAGATCCAGTTCGGTCACCGGCTCGCCTACGTCCGGGCGAGCGACGTGGACGTGGTGAGCGCGCCCGCCTCGGCGGGATCGCCGGGGCACGCCGCGGGCACCCCCCGGCGGTGACGGGGACGAGGCCTCAGGTGTCGCCGCACCCGCAGGAGGCACTCAGCACACCGCGGGCCGCCGGACTGGCGGGGATCGTCTTCGGCCTGCTGCTCGGGACCGCCATCGTCCTGGTGAGGGTCGCGGTGCCGGAGCATCCGGCGTCCGCCGGGACCTGGCTGACCGACTCCTCGCGCCGGACCGCCGTCCGGGTCGCGCTGGCCCTGGTGCCGTTCGCGGGGATCTCCTTCCTGTGGTTCCTCGCCGCGGTGCGGGACCGGATGGGGGAACGCGAGGACCGGTTCTTCGCCACCGTGTTCATCGGCAGCGGGCTGGTGTTCGTGGCCGTTCTGCTGTGCGC
Source organism: Streptomyces sp. NPDC001348 (assembly GCF_053597535.1). NCBI lineage: Bacteria > Bacillati > Actinomycetota > Actinomycetes > Kitasatosporales > Streptomycetaceae > Streptomyces > Streptomyces sp. NPDC001348. Next base: position 15,707 of record NZ_JBSFIK010000002.1, read on the forward strand.
CGCCGCGGCCGCCAGCGGGATGCAGGCCACGGTGGGAAGCGCGGACCAGCAGCTGTGGGGGTTCGGCCACAGTTTCGCCTACACCCTGCTGACCGAGTACTCGATGCGCATGGCGGCGGTGTTCGCGTTCTGCACCTCCACCATCGGCCGGCGGCTGCGCGTGCTGCCGCGTCCCCTGGTGTGGTTCGGCTGGCTGGTCGGGCTGGCGCTGATCGCGGCCGCCGGGGACGTGGCCTGGCTGGAGCTGGTGTTCCCGGCGTGGGCCCTCGTCATCGGCGGGTACGTGCTCGGCGCGGGTTCCGGTCGTACCGCGCCGGGCTGAAGAACCGCCGGCCTTTGTGGCCTACGGACTCCCGGCCTGTCCGGCGGACCCGTTCGGTGCCGAGAGCGAGCGTTCGATGCGCGTGAGCTGTCTGCCGAGGCCCAGGAGCCACATCTCCAGGTCCACGACCGCGGGCGGGGCCGGCCCGTGCCCCGGTGGCGGGGTGCGCGGTGCACGGCCGGGAGCGGAGCTCCGGGCCGTGCCGAGGAGCGCGGCGATCCGGCCGGCGTCCGCCGCGAGCACCGCCGCCGTCCCGCGGGTCCAGGCACTCGCCTCCCGGGGCACGTCGGCCGGTGTGGTCTCGAAGCGGGCCAGCCGCTGCGCCCCGAGCACGGTCGAGTAGGCCAGGACGAGCACCGCGTGCCAGTCGGCCCGGACGCCCTCCCGGTTCGCGGGCGGCTCGCTGCAGAACTGTGCGAAGGCGGTCTCCGCCAGGCGCAGGCGGTTCAGGGCCGGCAGCGTCTCGGGCGGGACGGGGCGGCGGCCCGGTGCCGGCAACAGCGTGTCGACCGTGCCGGGTATCAGCGCCCCGCACGAGCGGAGCAGGCTCGCCATGGTCCGGTGGACCTCCCGGCGTGCCCCCGCCGGCCAGGCCAGCAGTCCGCACAGCAGGCCGATGGCACTGCCGGTGACGACGTCGACGAGGCGCGCCTCGGACAGCTGCCACGTGGTGGGGGCGATCTGCGCGAAGACGAGGGAGACCACCAGCGTGAACAGCCCCTGGGCGTAGGCGACCCCGAGCAGCGGTCCCAGCGTGAAGGCGGTGAGCATGCCCGGCACGAGCAGGGCGGCGTAGGCGTCCTGGTGCCGGCCGAGCGCGATGATCAGCGCGCCCGCCGCCACGGCTCCGGCCAGGGTCCCGGCCATGGCCTGGCGTACGGCGCGCCAGGTGGCTCCGGCCGTGGTGCGACCCAGCGTGAGGACCGCGAGGAGGACCCAGAATCCGTGGGTGAGGTCGAGGGTCCCCGCGACCAGACGGGCCACCGCGAGACCGCAGGCGCTCCGCACGGCGTTCTGGAACTGCACCGAGCGAGGTGTCAGGTTTCCGGTGATCCGGCGGGCCCAGAGCCGGGGTGCGGGCAGGTCCGCGTACCAGAAGAACTCGCGCGGCGGGGGCGTCGGCGTGCGGCGTCCGCCGGCGGCGACGCCCACGGCGACGACCGCGATCCAGGTCGACTCGGCCAGTGCCAGCACGGTCGCCTGCCGGCGCTGACGTCCTGTGGCCGGGCCGTCGCCGGCCGGGCCGGCGGTGCCCCGGACCCGCTCCTCCTGGAACCGCCGGATCGCCTCTTCCAGGGGGCCGGCCGCGGGTGGCCGGCCCCCGGTGCGCAAGGAGGTACTCGTGACGGCGCACGTCCGGGCGACCCGGTCGAGGAGGTCCGCCGACACCCGGTCCGGCGCGGCGGACGGGCCGGACGGCCCGGACCGCGCGGTCGAGGACGCCAGCTGGTCCAGGATGCGGCGGGCCGCGGCACCTGCGTGCGACAGCGCCCGGTCCCGGCGGCCCGGCCCGGCGGGTCGTTCACCGGGTGCGACCCGTGATGGCCGCAGTGCCTCGCTCGCGTCGCGCAGGTGCGCCGCGGAGGTGTGCGCCGGGTCGGCCGCCGCGGCCGCCGCCGCGGCCAGCGCGTCGGCGAGACGCTCCCGGTAGCTCTCGTCGGACGGGCCGGGCAGGAGGCGGGCCTGGCACAGTGCGATGAGCACGACGCCCACGGCCAGTCCGGTCAGCCGGGCCCCCAGGGCCCCGGGGGCGTAGGGCGGGAAGCAGGCCAGGATGTAGAAGAGCTGCAGGGCCGGGGCGGCTCCCGCCGGGCGGGGGCCCGCCACGGCCGCGAAGCCCAGCAGGAAGCCGGTGACGAGCATGCCGGCGACCGCCGCCGGGGTGCTCACGGCGAGTGCCGTGCCCAGGGCGACCAGGAGTGCCCCGAGCGGCAGGGTCCTCAGCGTGACGGAGGCCTGTTTCCGGCCGGTGCCGGGGATGCTGGACAGCAGGCCGAGCGCGATGGGGGCGAAGAGTGCGTAGAGGGCCGCGACGGGCTGCCCGAAGCCGTGGAGGAGCACGAAGAAGCCGGTGCTCGCCGCACAGGTGACCTGGACCGACCGGCGTACGATCGCCGGGCGGTCCGGCCGGTCCCACAAGGTCCTGCGGCCGGTGCTCAACGCCGCCGTCCGCCTCCTCCGGTGGCGATGCCGCCGACCGGCTTGGGCGCGGAGAAGGGGAGGGCGTCCTGCGCGCACCTGGCTCCGGCCGGCGGGAGGACGCCGTCGATGAGGTACCGGCTCTCGTGTGCGCCGACGCAACCGCTGGGGTTGAGCAGGGCGGTGTGCCCGTATCCGTCGAGGGTGAGCAGACGGGCTCCGGCCAGGGCCCCGGCCAGTGTCTCGGCGGCCCGGTACGAAGTGGCGGGGTCGTAGGTGGGGTTCACCACCAGGAGCGGGTGTGCCGTGCGGTGGTTCCACGGACCGGTGTACCGGTCGGCGGCCGTGGCCGGCCAGGTCGCGCACGGCTCGGTGGCCCAGGTCCAGAAGCGTCCGGCGTCGCCCGCCCGCCGGGCGGCGTTCTCCTCGATCGTGGGGTAGGCGCCGAGGTCGCGCGGGTTGGGGCTGTCCGAGCAGAGCACCGCGGCCGCCTGCTCCAGTCCCAGGTACGGGAGCGGGACGGGCGGGGGTGGGGGCGCGGGCTTCTGCGGCACCTGCCCCTGCCAGAGTTCCTGCAGCCGTCCGGCGAGGAGCGTCCAGCCGGGCCGGGCCGAGTAGAGGGAGCCGATCACGTCGGCGACGGTCCTGGCGTAGGTCCACGTGCCCTGCGGATGCTCCCGCAGGCGCCGTGTCAGCTGGTGGTACTTGTCCCTGGTCGCTTGCGGGCTGCCGGCGGAGAAGGCGCAGTCCGCGGTGGTGGCGCCGCACAGGGCGAGGAAGCGGTCGAGGGTGGCCGCCGCGCCGCGGTCCGACCCGGTGCGCAGGAACGTCGGGAGGCGGGGTCTGCCGTGGGAGCCCGGGTCCGCCGACGCCGACGGGTCGATGGCGCCGTCGAGGGTCATGGCGCGGACCCGGCCGGGGAACAGACTGGCGTAGGTGGCGCCCAGGTAGGAGCCGTAGGAGATGCCGAGGTAGGTGAGTTGCGGGTCGCCGACCGCGCGGCGCAGCTGGTCGAGGTCGCGGGCGGTGTCGGCGGTCGACACATGGCGCAGCAGCTCGGGATCACGCCGCTCGCAGCGCCGGCCCAGTTCCTCGTACGCGGCGTTCCAGGCGGCCCGCTGCCGTTCGCCGACGGGGAAGCCGGCCGGAAGGCGGGCCTGCCAGGCGGCGGCTTCCTCCGCGGTGTCGAAGCAGCGCACGGCGGTGCTGTTGCCGATGCCGCGAGGGTCCCAGCTGACGATGTCGAACCGCTCCCGTACCTGCCGCGGGAAGAAGGCGTAGGACTGCGGCATCTGCACCGTCCCGGGACCGCCGGGGCCGCCGGGGTTGAAGAAGAGGGTGCCGATGCGCCTTCCGGGGCCGGTGGCCCTTCGTCTGACCACGGCCAGTTCCAGGGTGCGGCGCCCGGGGTCGCGGTAGTCCAGCGGCACCTTCGCGGTGGCGCAGTCGAACCGTTCCGCGTGCGGACAGGGGTGCCAGTCGAGCCGTGGGGCCGGGGGCGAGGACGCGGCGGCCGGGGCGAGGACCGGCCCGGTGACCCCCGTCGAGCAGACGAGCGCCGAGGCGACGGCAACGGCACACCGCCGACGGCCCGCGGTCGATCCGGGTATCGGCATGTTCCGTCCTTCCGCCGGGTGTCCGCATCCACAGCACCGCGGCGCGCCGAGGCATGCCATCCGGACGCGGCCGAACGGACCAGGTGTTCACTCCCGTCCCGACATCGTTGTCCGAAGACGCCGCGGGGGCACACAGCCGTGCCCCCGGGGCACGTCAGCGGTCCGGACCGCTGGTCCTCGCCGGGGACAGCGCGCGCCGCTGTCCTGCGGTCAGCCCGCCCCATACGCCCTCGTACTCCCCGTTGCGCAGGGCCCAGGCCCGGCACTCATGGAGTACCGGGCAGCGGCGGCATATGCTTCTGGCCTGTTCTATCTGGATCAATGACGCACCTCCCTCACTGACCGGAAAGAACAGCTCGGGATCCTCGAAGCGACAGGCGGCCCACTTACGCCAATTCACGGTGCCTCCACCTGGGTGGAAGGTTGGACGGTTGCGGCAGAGGTGCCGCCTAAAATATTCCTTTCTCAACCATTTATCCAGACTCGTCACGATTCGCCCCTGAGATCGCCGGGTTTACGCAGCCGGGAAGCGGTGAGACGGCTGGAATGCCGAGCCGCCCCACCACAGCCGTCACCCCGGCAGGACGTGTGACCACCCGTTCGCGACGCGTACCCTCCGGGCGGGTGGCCCGGTGAGCGGCACCGCACGGGCCTCGTCCGTCCATGACGACGGTCCCGTGCGCGAGGCGGGGCCCGCGCCGCAGGCCGCGCCCGTTCGCGCACAGCAGCGCGATCCGTTCTTCGACAACGCCAAGTACCTGGCGATCGTGCTGGTGGCGATGGGACACGCCTGGGAGCCGCTGCGCTCCGACAGCCGCACGGTCACCGCGCTCTACACGGTCGTCTACGCGTTCCACATGCCGGCGTTCATCATCGTCTCCGGCTTCTTCTCCCGCGGCTTCGACGCGAGTCCGGCGAAGATCAAACGCCTCGTCAGCGGGGTCGCCGTGCCCTACGTCGTCTTCGAGACGGCGTACACCCTCTTCACCCGGTGGAGCGACGGCGTCCCGGACCGGCCGATCAGCCTGCTGGACCCGCTGTACCTGACCTGGTTCCTGGCCGCGTTGTTCATCTGGCGGCTGACCACACCGCTGTGGCAGCGGGTGCGCCATCCGCTGCCACTGGCGCTCGTCCTCGCCATGCTGGCGACGCTCTCGCCCGCCATCGGCAAGGACCTCGACCTGCAGCGGACCCTGCAGTTCCTGCCCTATTTCGTGCTGGGGCTGAACCTGCGGCCGGAGCACTTCCGGCTGGTGCGCCGGCGGGCCGTGCGTCTCGTCTCGGTCGTGGTCTTCGCGGGTGCGTCGGCCGCCGCCTACTGGGCGGCCCCGCGCAACGACTACGTCTGGCTCTTCCACCGCGACAGCGCCGAGGAACTGGGCGCGCCCTCCTGGTACGGGCCCGTCATGACGCCGGCCGTCTTCGGGGTCTCCCTGACCCTCGTGGCCTGCTTCCTCGCCTGGGTGCCGGGCCGTCGCACGTGGTTCACCACGCTGGGCGCGGGCACGCTCTACGGCTATCTGCTGCACGGGTTCGTCGTTCAGGCCGCGAACCACTGGAACTGGTCAGACCTCGACCAGGCCCGTCAGCCCCTCGGCGAGATCACGGCCACCCTTGCCGCCGGCCTGGTCGTGACCGTGCTGTGCACGGCTCCGGTACGCCGGGTGTTCCGCTTCGCCGTGGAGCCGAAGCTGGACTGGGCGTTCCGCCGGGATCCGGTCCGGGCGGGCGGCGTCAAAGCCCGGCGGGCGGGTACCAGCGCTGACACGGGCACGGGAGAGAGGTACAGGCGTGAGCGAATCATCACTGAGGGCGGTGGGTTGGGCGCGCTCACTGCCGCTCGACAGCAGCGTGAAGACCGCGCGTGACTGGGCGCGCGACCACCTGCGTTCACTGGGCTGGACGGAGTCCGCACCCGACACGGTGGACGCCGTCCTGCTGACCATCTCGGAACTGGTCACCAACGCCCACGTGCACGCGCACAGCCCCGCCCATCTCGTACTGACCTGGGACAGCCGGTGCCTGCACGTGAGCGTCCACGACACCTCTCCTCGTCTGCCCGCACCGCGGCCGCCCGACGACGAGCGGACGAGCGGGCGGGGCATGATCCTCGTCGACGCGCTGGCCGACACCTGGCAGGCCCGACCCTGCCCCGACGGGAAGATCGTCCACGCCTGCTTCCAGCCGCCCGCCTCCGCGGGAGGGTAGGGCCTGTCCGGCGGACCAGGCCGCAGGAAACGGACGGTGCCTCGTCCACCCCGGTGAGCCCCGCGTCTGCGGCATGATCCGCCGGACAGGCCCCCGCGCTCACCAGGTGTGGGCGACGTCCACCACGAGCCGGTCCGACAACCGCAGCACCCGGAACGGCAGTCGGGCCCGCACTCCGAGTCCGACCTGGGTGACGCCCTCGAAGCTGGAGCCGAACTTGGTGTCACGGAAGGTGCGGTAGCCCGTGAGATCGACGCCGGGCAGCGCCTTGCCGGGGCGTCCGGGGTATGTCGGCTTGCCGGTCTCCGGGTCGTAGGCCGCGGCGCCGACGTGGATGTCGAGGATCGCTCCGCCGGAGACCGGTATCACCGTGCCGGACGGGTCCTGGCGGAAGGTGTCGACGTACTCGACGGAGTAGTTCACCGGGTCGGTGCCCCCGCCGACGTCGAAGACCATGCGGTCGTAGCAGTCGTGCCGCCCGGTCCGGATGCCGGTCAGGGTGTGCGGCTTCGCGGTCCGGTCCGTCCTCTGCTTGGGCAGGCTGCCCCACCCCGTCGGGCACGTGGTCGCGGCCGCGCCGCCGGCGGCTGACGCCGCCGGGGCCGCCATGCCCAGAGAACCCACTGCCACCAGCACGGCCGCCGCGGCAGCCGCCCGTCTCCCCTTGTGCATGATTTTCCCCTTGCTGTGGCGCTTTCCGACGATGTCACCCCTATGACATCCGGCGCGCCCGATTGGTTGCACGGGTGTCATCGTCTCGGGCCGCGCACGGACCACCCGCTGCCGATGCCGGCCAGGTGCAGCGCCAGCAGGGTGAGGCCCAGCAGCATGACGTTGGTCGAGGTGAACGTGTCGTTGGTCGCGATGTCGGCCGCGTTGATCAGAAAGGCGATGAAGAACAGGACCGCCGAGATGATCGCCAGCATGATGTACCCTCCGCAGGGTCGAAGCCGGTGGTGGAGCCGGTCGCGGCACGTGCCGCGCCTGGAGTCCGGTTTCCCCCAACTCCCCCGCCCACACGGGCCGTTCACCCTCACGAGCACCGCAGCGGGACCGGCACCCGCTCCTCATCCGGACAGATGGCGCACCAGTTCCCGCGCGAGGGCCTGCGCGGCCGGTGCCGCCCAGCGTCTGCGGTGCCGGGCCAGCAGCACCGGGACATCGGCGAACCGGGGTCCGCGGACCCGCGCCAGCCGTCCCTGCCGGACCTGTTCGTCGACGGTCGTCAGCGGCAGCAGGGCGAGCCCCAGCCCGGCGGCGACGCAGGAACGCGCCGCGTCCACGCTGCCGAACCGGGTCAGCCGGGGGCCGGGGCCGGGCGCGGCGAGCAGCCTGCGCTCCAGTTCGTCGCTGTAGCAGCAGCCCTGCTCGAGCAGGAAGAAGCTCTCCGTCGCCAGGTCCGTCCAGGTCGCCGGCCGCCCACGCGTGGCGAGCGGATGGTGGGGAGCGCAGACCAGGGTGAGCGGCTCGTGCGCGACCGGCTCGGTCGTCACATCGGGGAAGCCGGCCTCCCTCTCCAGCAGCAGCGCCAGGTCCAGGCGTCCCGACCGCAGTCCCTCGACGCACTCCGCGGTGCCCGCCGCGTACAGCCCGACGTCCACCTCGGGATGACTGGTGCGCAGGGCGGCCACCACGCCCGGCAGCCTCGTGGAGCACAGTGACTCCGGAGTGCCCAGGAGCACCTGCCCCCGTACGGCACCCGCGTCGGCGCAGCGAGCTCTCAGCCGCGCCACCGAGTCGAGGACCTCCTCGGCCTCCGCGAGCAGTTGTCTGCCGGACTCGGTGAGCGTCGTGCCGGTGGGCAGGCGGTCGAAGAGCCGCGTCCCCAGATCCCGCTCGAGGGTACGGACATGGACGGTGACCGTGGACTGGGCGAGGTGCAACTCGGCGGCAGCGGCGGTGAAGCTGCCCGTCCGGGCCAGGGTGGTGAAGGTGTGCAGGAGTCTGGTGTCCACCCCGCCAGCCTATGCGTGAAGTCGATGGCATCGATCGGAATCCATCGTTGGACTCGATCGGAAGCGCGTGACAGCGTGGAGCCATGACCACCGACGCGACCGGGGCGAGCCCCGTGAACCAGCCCGCACCGCTGACCGAGCCGCTGCGCTACGCGGCCTTCACCGACGATCCCGCGGGCGGCAACCCCGCCGGGGTGGTGCTCGACGCCTCGGGGCTCGACGCATCGGCGATGCTCGCGATCGCCGCCGACGTGGGCTACTCCGAGACGGCCTTCGTCACCGGACACGACGAAGCGGCACGGCGGTTCCGCGTCCGCTACTTCAGCCCGCTCGCCGAGGTGGCCTTCTGCGGGCATGCGACCGTCGCCCTCGCCGTGGCGCTCGCCGGGCGGCTGGGCCCGGGCGACATCGTCCTCGACACTCCGGCCGGCGAGATCCCGGTGGCCACCGCGGTGGACGCCGAAGGCACCGTACGGGCCACGCTCACGAGCGTTCCGACCCGCTCGCGCCCCGCCGCGGACGCCGAACTCGAGGCGGCGCTCAAGGCGCTGGGCTGGGTCGTCGGCGATCTCGACCCGGCGCTGCCGCCGCACGTGGCGTTCGGCGGCAACGACCATCTGGTGCTCGCCGCCGCCTCCCGCGGGCGTCTGGCGGATCTGGACTACGACTTCGACGCGCTGGCCGGCCTGATGCGCCGACAGGGCTGGACGACCGTGCACCTGGTGTGGCGCGAGTCGCCCGGGCGCTTCCACGCCAGGGACCCCTTCCCCGTCGGCGGGGTGGTGGAGGACCCGGCGACCGGAGCGGCGGCGGCCGCCTTCGGGGGGTATCTGCGTGCCCTGGGCCTGGTCTCCGGGCCGGCCACCCTCACCGTCCGTCAGGGGGAGGACATGGGGCGCCCCAGCGACCTGCTGATCGACGTGCGCCCGGACGACGCCCGTGTCCGGGTCACCGGCCAGGCCGTGCCGATGACTACTCGAAGCGGTCTCTGACGACCCGCGACGCCGCCTCGCTCTCGGCGGCGGCGGGCGACAGCTCGCTCAGGGTGTCCAGGTCGGTGTCCACCTGCAGCTCGGTCTCCCAGGCCGCGGCGAGGCTCTCCTGCTCCTCGCGCGGCCGCTGCCGGACCTGTTCCCGGCGGTGCGGGCTCAGGGCGGCCAAGAATCGCTCTACGGTATCGATCGGCATCCTTTTCTCCTCGCTGACGGAAGGTCACCCCGCCCGCGGTGACGGCCCTCACCCCGTGAGTCCGGCCCTGTCGCAGGCAGGCCGCAACTGCGGGGTGCAGATCTGGCGGACGGTGTACACCCCGCTCTTGACCAGCGTTCGGTCGATGTTGCCGACCGTCACGGCCCGCGGGGTGAGCAGAACGGCCGGGATGTCCCTGGTGGTGGGACTGTCGACGGTCGTCGTGGCGACGTCGCGCGGCTTCCCGCCCCGCCCCAGGGTGACGGCCATCTCGGCGGCCGCGTCCGCTTCCGTCCTGAAGGGCTTGTACACCGTCATGTACTGCTCACCGCTGACGATGCGCCGCACGGCGTCGAGGTCGGCGTCCTGGCCGGTGACGGGAGGCAGGTCGCCGACCCCGGCGCTCTTGAGGGCGGAGATGACACCCGCGGCCATGGCGTCGTTGGCGGACAGGACGCCGCCGATCCGGTCGGGCCCGAGGGCGGCGATGGCGGCGGCCATGTTGGCGTGGGCGTTGTCCGAGGTCCAGCCCGGGGTGTCGTACGACCTGCCGATCCTGACCCTGCCGGTGAGGACGGACAGCGCGCCGTCCCTGTACCACGCCGCGTTCGGACTGACCGGGTCACCGTTCATCATGACGACGCTGCCGCGGTCCGCCCGGTCACCCATGGCCTTCAGAAGTGCCTCGCCCTGGAGCCTGCCGACCTGCGCACCGTCGAAACTGACGAAGCCCGACACGGGACCCTCGGCGAGCCGGTCGTAGGCGACGACGGGGACACCTGCCTTGCGCGCCCCCTCGACGGAGGAACGGACCGCCCTGGTGTCGGCGGCGTCGACGATCAGGACCCTGACCCCCTTGGTGATCATGGAGACCATTTGCTGGCTCTGCCGCGTCGCGTCGTTCTCGGCGTTGGCGTAGGCGAGCGAGCAGTGGGGGCAGAGCTGCTTCACACGCTTCTCGATCAGCGGCTTGTCGGAATGCTCCCAGCGGGGCAGTGCCCGGCTCGGCAGCAGCAGGCCGACGGTGAACCGGCCCGCGCCCGCCTCGTCGTCCCCGGCGCAGGCGGCCAGCGGAATCGTCATGAGCCCGGCGACGAGCGCCGCGACGACCTGCCGGGTGCGGATCCTCATGGCAGACCGCCCTCGTCCCCCGGGGCCGCGCCGGCCGGCTCGCACGCCGGCACGACGATCTCGCTCCAGACCTGTTTGCCGCTCGCCACCGGCATCGAGCCGAAGGAGTCCGACATCGCCTCGACCAGCATCAGCCCCCGGCCGCCGGTCGACTCCCAGTCCACGATCACCGGTTTGGCGGGCGCGCGCGGAGACGAGTCGCTGACGCAGACCCGCACCCGGTCCCCACGGAGCATGAGGTCGACGTGGACCGGTCCCTGTGTGTGCACCAGGGCGTTGGTGACCAGTTCGGAGACGACCAGCAGCACCGCGTCGGCGATCTCCCCCACCTCCCACCGGCGCAGGGTGCGCGCGGTGAAACGACGGGCGTGCATGACCGCGTCGGGCAGCCGCCACACCGCCCATCCGGCCCGTATCGGCCGGGTCTTCATGCCGTCGTAGCGCAGCAGCAGCAGCGCCACGTCGTCCTCGCGACGGCCCGCGTCCCCCAGCAGCAGGTCGGCGACCCGCCCGGGATCCGAAGGATCGGCCGCGGCGAGCGCGTCGCGCGTACGGCGCATGCCCTCGTCCAGGGGCAGGTCGGGGGCCTCGACCAGGCCGTCGGTAACCAGGGCCAGCATCGTGCCGGGGGCCAGTGCCACCGAGGTCATGGGGAACTCGGCGTCCGCGGAGATGCCCAGCGGGAGCGAGCCCTCTACCTCCACCTCCTCGGTGCTGCCGTCGGGATGGCGGAGCAGCGGTGACAGGTGCCCGGCACGGACGAACAGGATGTTGCCCTCCTCCATGTCCAGTTCGGCGTAGAGGCAGGTGGCGAAGAGGTCGGTCTCCATGCCGACGAGGAGCCGGTTGGCGTGCGAGACGACCACGTCGGGCGGGTGGCCCTCCACCGCGTAGGCCCTGACCGCGGTACGCATCTGGCCCATGATCGTCGCGGCCCCGGCGCTGTGTCCCTGCACGTCACCGATGACCAGCGCCACCCGGTCCTCGGAGAGGGCGATGACGTCGTACCAGTCGCCGCCCACCTGCAGCCCCCGCCGGGCCGGCAGATAGCGGGCGACGGCCGTCCCCCCGGGCAGTTCGGGCAGGCGGCGAGGCAGCAGGCTGCGCTGCAGCATCGTGGCGAGCTCCTGCTCGGCGTCGTACGACTGCGCGCGTTTGAGGGCCTGCCCGACCAGCGCGGCGGTGGCGGTCAGCAGGGAGCGCTCCTCGGGGACGAAGTCGTGCGGCTCGTCCCAGCCGATCAGGCAGATGCCGGCGATCCGGTCCTTGGCGGGCAGCGGCAGGACCACCAGCCCGCCGGGGCCGACGCCCTCCAGTCCGGGTTCCAGAGGTGTGCCGGAGGGCCACAGGTCCATGCGTCCGTCCCGCAGGGCCAGCTGCAGGGTGGGCAGGGCGCCGACCGGTGCGTCGGGCCACTCCGAACGCCACTCGGGGCGCCATGCCTGAGGCCAGGCGGCGGGCTGCGGCGGGTCGAGCACGGTGACCATGAAGCGGCCGTTCTGCAATTCGGCGACCGCCACCCGGTCGGCGCCCAGCGGCTCGCGCAGCGCGGTGACCACCACCCGGCTCACCTCGGAGACCGTGCCGGCGTCGTCGAGCGCCGCGGTCAGCCACTGGATCCGGGAGACGTCGTCGGCGCCGCGGGGCAGGACCGAGGTGGCGGTGACCACGCCCAGCACCTGCTCGGGCCGGCCGTCGGTGCTCGCCCCCGCCCGGCAGCTCATGCTCAGCCAGCGCATCCCGCCGGTGGGGCGGCGGACCCGGAACTCCAGCTCCCGGCGGCCGGGCGCCTGCGCGGAGGGTTCCAGGACCGACATCAGGGCGTGCATGTCCTCCGGGAGGGCGTGCGCGAGCAAGGTGTCGACCTTGCCGTCGAAGCCTTCCGGCGAGATGCCGACCAGTTCGAGGAGGGTCTCGTCCGCCTCGATCAGGCCGGTGTCCGGTACGAGGACGAAGGAGCCGACGCGCAGCCTGCGCAGGGCGGGACCCAGCAGCGGCGCCGGCGCCGATTCCCCGGGCCCGGTCCCGAACAGGCCGGTGACAGCGTCGGCGTACCGTTCCAGAAAGCGCTGCTGCTCGGGCTCGAACCCGGCCGCGTCGGCGCCGACGACGACCAGGCAGCCCAGCCGGCTGCCCTCCCGCACCAGGGGCAGCGCGCCCAGCGACGCCTCCGTCGGCGGTGCGGGACAGCCCTCGAAGAAGGAGCCGATAGTCGTGGGCGTCAGCCACACCGGCCGGCCGGTGCGGAAGGCACGCGCCGCGGGTGAGCCACCGGGTACGGCCAGCCGTTCCGGCAGCGTGTACTCGGGGCCGGCGCATCCGGCGGTCTCCACCAGCGCGAGCTCCCGGCTCCCGGGGCCCGGAACGTAGACCCCGGCCAGTGCCGCTCCGGCGAACGTCAGGGCGCGCACACTCGCGGCGGTCCCTTCCGCCGGATGCGGTGAGCCGGTGCCGGCGGGTTCGGTCCCGGACGCCCACGGGTGCGAGACCGTGGCCCGCGCACTGCCGTCATGAGGCATGTCCGCAACCCACCTCTCGTGCAGGCCGGGGTGCCGGCGGGTCGGGTTCCGGTCACCCCGTACCAGAATCGCATACATGAGCTAAACGGACAGATCTGATCATATGCCATGAATTCGCAGATGGGTGCGGCCGGTGACAGACTGACGATGTGGTCGTCCTGCCCCACCCACGTGATCGCCTCGCCGGGGTGGACAACGCCGCCCCGCGACCGCGGCAGTCGCGGTTGCCCCTGAGGACCTTCCTGTGGGCCGCGGCCAGGACGATGGCCGCGGCCTCGGCGGCCGTCGCTCTCGCGTCCTGTGGGTCGGGCTCGGGCAACGGCGCCGACGGGGGCGGCCCGCCGAGGATCGGCGTTCTGCTGCCGGACGCCACGACGGCCCGCTGGGAGACGCAGGACAGGCCACTGCTGGAGAAGAGGATCAGGGAACTGTGCGGCGACTGCACCGTGGAGCACGCCAACGCCAAGGGGGACGTCGCACTCCAGCAGGAACAGATGGACTCGCTGATCACCAAGGGGGTCGATGCCATCGTGCTCGTGGCCGTGGACGCCAGATCGCTCGGCGCCAGTGTGAGCAAGGCGCACAACGCCGACATCCCCGTCATCGCCTACGACCGCCTCGCCCAGGGACCGATCTCGGGATACGTCTCGTTCGACGGCAGGGAGATCGGCAGGCTCCAGGGCGAGGCCCTGCTGAAGGCCATGGGCGACAAGGTGCCCGGCGGCGAGATCGTCATGATGAACGGCGACCCCGGCGACCCCAACGCGGTGTCGTTCAAGCAGGGCGCGCTGTCCGTGCTCAAGGGGAAGGTGCGGATCGCCAAGTCGTACGACACTCTGCAGTGGAAGGCGGACACGGCCAACACGAACATGTCCGGCGCCGTCTCGGCGCTCGGCGTCGGCAACATCGACGGGGTCTACGCCGCCAACGACGGCCTCGCCGCCGGCAGCATCGCCGCCCTGAAGGCCGAAAAGGTCGATCCGCTGCCCCCGGTGACCGGGCAGGACGCCGAACTCGCGGCCGTGCGGCGTATCGTCGGCGGCGAGCAGTACGAGACGGTCTACAAGCCCTTCGGGCCCGAGGCTTCCGCCGGCGGCGCCATGGCCGTGGCCGCGGCCCGCGGTGACGACCTCCGCCGGGTCGCCACCGGCACGGTGCGGACCCTGGACGGGAAGACAATCCCGGCCGTCATGCTGACCCCTGTCTCGGTGACCGCGGACAGCATCAGGAGCACCCTGGTCAAGGACGGTGCGTACACGGTCCGGCAGATCTGCACCCCCCAGCTCCGAGCCGCCTGCCAGAAGGCCGGACTGACCTGACGGGCCGGTTCCCGGCCCGCCACGGCCCCGGGAAGGAGATGGTTTTCCGTGCCGGCTCCCCCGTTGCTCGCCCTGCACGGCGTGTGCAAGCGCTACGGCGTCGTCGACGTCCTCACCGACATCGAACTGGAGATCCGCGCCGGCCAGGTCGTCGCCCTGCTGGGCGACAACGGCGCCGGCAAGTCCACGCTGGTGAAGGTGATCTCCGGCGTCGCCCCGGCGGACCGGGGCGCCATCGAGTGGGAGGGCCGGCCCGTCCACATCAGGCGCCCGCACGACGCCCGCGACCTCGGTATCGCCACCGTCTACCAGGACCTCGCGCTGTGCGGGAACCTCGACGTCGTCGGCAATCTCTTCCTCGGCCGGGAACTGCGCAGGTTCGGCTTCCTCGACGAGGTCGAGATGGAACGCCGCACCAGAGTGCTGCTGGAACGCCTCACCCGCCGGGTCCCCGACCTCCGCGGCCCCCTGGTCTCCCTGTCCAGCGGCCAGCGGCAGACCGTCGCCATCGCCCGCTCGCTCCTCGCCGACCCACGGGTCCTGCTGCTGGACGAACCGACCGCCGCCCTGGGCTTCGAGCAGACCACCGAGGTCCTGGACCTGGTCGACCGGTTGCGCGACCGCGGCCTGGGAGTCCTGCTCATCAGCCACAACATGGGCGATGTGAAGGCGCTCGCGGACCGGGCCGCCGTGCTGCGGCTCGGCCGCAACAACGGCTTCTTCGACGTCAACACCGCGTCCCAGGAGCAGATCATCTCTTCCATCACGGGCGCCACCGAGAACGTGCCCCGCCGGACGGCGGGCCGGGAAGCGGGGTGGTGAGAGGGATGCACGACATGGCGCACAACATGCGGGAACCGGCCGCGCCCGCCACCGGGCACCGGGGGCCGCACAGCAGTCGTGCCGTCGCCCGCACGGTGCGGGGCTGGACCACCGCGTTCCGCAACAAGCTGGACGCCGGTGAACTGGTCCGGCTCCCCGTCGTCCTGGTCCTGGCCACGGTCTGGATCATCTTCCAGAGCCTCAACGACAACTTCCTCTCCCCGCGCAACCTGTCCAATCTCAGCGTGGACATCGTGGGGACGGGCCTGATCGCGGTCGGCATCGTCTTCGTACTGCTGCTGGGCGAGCTGGACCTGTCGGTCGGCTCCGTCAGCGGTCTGGCCGCGGCGGTCTTCGCCGTGCTGAACGTCAACATCGGCATGCCCGAATGGCTCGCCCTGGTCGTCGCGGTGCTCACGGGCACCGTGGCGGGGACCGTCCAGGGTTTCTCCTTCGCCAAGACGCGGGTACCGGCCTTCGTCGTGACCCTCGCCGGGCTGCTCACCTGGAACGGCCTCATGCTCGCCATCCTGGGCACGAGCGGCACCGTCAACCTCGACGAGGACGGGCTGGTCGCCAGCTTGACCAGCTACTACTTCACCAACGACGCAGCGGCCTACGGCCTGGCGGCAGTCGGCACAGGCGCGGTCTTCCTCGCGTCCTACCTGGACCGGCGGCGCCGCCAGGCGGTCGGCATGCCGCACCGCTCCCTCGGGGCGATCGGGACCCGCACGGCCGGGCTCGCCGTGATCGCGTTCGCCGCCGCCTACGTGCTCAACCGGTTCCAGGGGCTGCCGCTCGCTCTGCTGGTCTTCATCGTGGTGGTGGCCGGCCTCGACGTCGTCCTCAGGCGCACGCACTACGGGCGGCAGGTCTACGCGCTCGGCGGCAGTGTCGAGGCGGCCCGTCGCGCCAGTCTCAGCGTCATCCGGGTGCAGACCGCGGTGCTCGCGGTCTCGGGCACGATGGCCGCCGTCGGCGGACTGTTCCTGGCCTCGCGCATCACCTCGGTGAGTCAGAACTCAGGCGGCGGCGTCCTGCTGCTCAACGCGGTCGCGGCGGCCGTCATCGGCGGCGCCAGCCTGTTCGGCGGCCGCGGTACGACCTGGTCCGCGGTGCTCGGCATACTGGTCATCCAGTCGATCGCCTCGGGAATGGCGCTCACGGACACTCCCACCGCCGTCCAACTGGTGATCACCGGCGGGGTCCTGTTCGCCGCGGTGGTCATCGACTCGCTGGCTCGACGCTCGCAGGAGGCACACGGACGGGCCTGACCTCGCGGCCCGTCCGGCGCGCGCTTCGACGTCCGCGCGATCGCGGTGTCAGACGAGGTCGTCGGGCAGGGCGATGCGGGCGGTGATGCGCTTGCCGACCGGCTCCCGCTGCACCTCGAAGCCCTGGGCGACGGCCATGACGATCTCCAGCCCGTGCTGGCCGACCCGGCCCGGATCGGCGGCCCGCGCCACCGGCAGGACCGGGTCGCTGTCCCACACCCGCACTTCCACCAGGTCCCCGGTGATGCGCAGTTCCATCAGCAGCGGGCCGGGAGCGTACTTGCGGGCGTTGGTGACCAGTTCGCTGACCACCAGCTGGGTCGCGTCCACGGCACGGGCGGACACCGGCAGCCCGTACTCGGCCTGGACGCGGGCGAGGAAACCCGCCGCGCGATGACGGGCCTGAGCGATACAACTGCCGTCCTCCTCAAGGGCGATGATGTCCTCCAGATCGGCGTCTCGCACGCCTTCACCGCCAGGGGCCGACTCCACTGGGTCCATAGCTGTTCCCCCGTTCACGCGGCTGCGTATACCCGGAGGACCACTCGGTATGCCCTCGCGCGACACGTCGTGGCGGGACGGATGTGTGTCCGTGTGGCTTCGGGGCAGGCTACCGACGCACGTACTGGACCGATTCGATGTCAGCGGGCGGGTTGGTGAGGAGACGGTGAAAGGCATCCACGAAGCGGCGCAGTCCGGCCGGCCGGCGATCGGCCACTCCACCGTGGACGGCATCCACGTGGTCACTCTCAGCGGCGAGTTCGACCACACGGTCCGCGAGCACCTCGGCCGGGCCCTGCTGCCTCCGGGCGACGCCACGCGGCCGCGCACCGTCATCGACCTCAGCGGCGTGACCTTCATGGACTCCAGCGGCATCAACGCCCTGATCGGCGCCCATCACGCCAGCACGGAGGCCGAGGGCTGGCTGCGCCTGGCCGGACCGCGGGAACCCGTCGCACGCATCATGCGCATGGTCGGGATCGACGTCCTGATCCCCTGCTATCCCGACGTGAGGCAGGCACTGGAGAGCTGACGCGCCGCCACCCGTGATCGCGTCGCGCCCCCGCCGGTACTGTACCGACAGCACCGACCCGGGAAGGACGACAACATGATCATCTTCGGTACCAGGGGATACCTGTACCAGCTCGCGATACTGACGCTGGTGTGCGGCCGCTGCGGCAATCCGGCCGCACACACCCTCCGCAAGCGCGTCACGAAGTTCACCCTGTTCTTCGTGCCGCTCTTCCCGATCGCGACGAGGTACGCCACCCAGTGCACCTTCTGCGGTGCGGAGCAGAAGCTGACCAAGGAGCAGGCGGAGCAGCTGCAGGCACAGGCCGCGGGTGGCCACGCCGGTCAGCCCTACGGCCAGCCTCAGCAGCAGCCCTACCAGTCCTGACCAGGTCACCGGTCGTGCCCGGACCGGAAGGACCGGGTGCGGCGGCTCGCGTTGGTAGCGTCGGTGGTGTGCCGTGCCGGCCGGCACGGCGTGCCGCTCGACCGAGGAAGACCTGATGTCACCGACGATCCGCAGGGCCGTGATCCCCGCCGCCGGACTCGGCTCCCGGCTGCTGCCCCTGACCAAGGCCACCCCCAAGGAGATGCTGCCGGTCGGCGACAAGCCGGTCATCGAGCACACGGTGCGCGAGCTCGTGGACTCCGGCATCACCGACGTCACCATCGTCGTCTCGGGCGGCAAGTCCCTGATCCAGGACCACTTCCGGCCGAACCCGGAGCTCGTCGCGCAACTGCGGGCCGCCGGCAAGACGGCGTACGCGGACGCCGTCGAGGAGGTCGCCGAGCTGGCCCATCGGGGCCACATCACCTACCTCGACCAGCACGGTCCGTACGGCAACGGCACCCCGGTGCTGAACGCCGCCCGCAACATCGGCGACGAACCCGTGCTGGTGCTCTGGCCGGACGACGTGTTCGTGGCCGAGGTTCCCCGGGCCCAGCAGTTGATCCGCGCCTACGAGCAGACCGGCTGCCCGGTGCTGGCCCTGATGCCGATGGACCCGGCCGAGTCCCAGCGGTACGGCGTACCCGTCGTCAAGGAGGATCTCGGCGGGGGCACGCTGCGCATCACCGGCCTGGTGGAGAAGCCGGAGCCCGCCGACGCGCCGTCCTCGTACGCGGCCATCGGGGGCTACGTCGTCACCCCCGGCATCATCGACGAGCTGCGCGAGCAGACGCGCCGCTGGTACGAGCACCAGAGCGGCGAGGTCTACCTGACCGACGCCATCAACGCCTACGCCTCCACCCGCGCCGTGTACGGCCAGGTGATCCAGGGCCGCTGGTACGACACCGGGAACCCGGCCGACTACCTCATCGCCCAGATGGCCTTCGGTCTGGCCCACCCGGAGTACGGGCCCGTCCTGCGCGGACTGGTCGGCGAACTCGGGGCCGAGCCGGGCACCGAGCGCGGGCTCTGACGCCCGCCCGTCACGTTTCCGCAGGCGGCGGACGGGGACTCGCCGGCTGTGGCGGCGTACGGAGCGGAGCAGCGGATACGGGGGCCGGCGCTGCGGGCCGGGTGGCTGACGCAGACGTTCGTCCACTGGGACTTCCCGCCCGAGGCGGTGCAGGCCCTGCTGCCCGACGAGCTGGGCGTGGACGAGTACGAGGACGCCGCCTGGGTCGGTTTCACGCCGTTCGTCATGGCCGATGTGCGTCCTTCCTTCGTTCCCGCCTCGGTGCCGGGACTCCCCACGTTCGCGGAGACCAACCTGCGCACCTACGTCCGCCACCGGGGCGGGCGGGACGGGCTGTGGTTCCTGTCCCTCGAGGTGGCGTGTCCGCCGATGCTCGGGGCCCGCGCCATCGGCGCGCCGTACCACGCCGGCACGCTGCGCGTCTCCCGGGACGCCGACGCCGTCGTCTACGAGGGGTCACGGTGGGGCCGCGCGGCCTCCTGCCGTCTGGTGGTCCGCCCCGGCGCCCCGGTCCGGCCGACGGAACGGGACGTATGGCTGACCTCGCGCCGGCGGGCGTACCCCCGCCCGGCTCGGCCGGTTGTGGCAGACACCCGTGGAGCACGAGCCGTGGCCGATGGCCCGCGCCACCCTCGACGTACTCGACGAGACGCTCACCGCCGCGGCGGGCCTTCCGGCGCCTGAGGCGCCGCCCGTCGTGCACTTCTCGGAAGGAGTCCGCCATGTGCGGCTCGGCGTGTCCCGGCCCTGCCTCCCGTGACCGGGCGCGGCCCGGCCGCGGGCGGCGCCCCCTGCTCCGTTTCACCGGCTGGATCGCCGGAATGGGCACGTCCTCGGGGACGCGGATCGTGCTGGGGCACTGGCAGCGGTCGCCGTTCGGGCCGTTCAGCGACGTGATGGTCGAGCGGGCCGACGGGGAGCGGCTGCTGCTGGCTCCCACCCGCCGCACGGCCGACTTCGTCAGCGGCGTCTACGTCTTCGACACGGTGCGGGTCGTGCCGGTCGATGTCAGCGTGGCGGACGGCGTCTGGACGGTGACCGCCGGGCCGCTCCTGCTGCGCTTCACCACGGGACGGCGGGGCTGTCTCGGGCACCTGCTGCGTGCCGTCCCCGGCGTGCTCGCCCGTCGGCCCGTGTGGAGCGCGCTCACGGACCGGCCGGCCCGGATGCTGCTGCCCGGGGTGCGGACCCGGGGCAGCGCCGGCGGGGGCCACCGGGAGTGGTACGGGGCCCGGGACCTGCGTCCCGTCCGGGCGGTGCGGGCGCTCTTCGCGGGCCGGGACCTCGGCGCCTTGGCTCCGGTGGACCCACCGGTGCGCTTCGGTTTCGGTTCCGTTCCCCGCGCACCCTCCCTCACCCGGGTGACCACGACGATCGCTCTGTCGGCCGGCGGAGCGCCCGCCGCGGGTTGACGAGTGCTCCGCCGGACCGGGTCGGGCCTACGGACGCCCGCCGCGACGCAAGGGTGGTACGCGGCGCGTCCCCACGGCTCGCAGCAGGTGCGGAGGTGGCGGGACAATGGTGGCGGGCCCGGGCGGTTGCGGTCGGCCCACGAGAACCTCCGTGGCCCCGGGGGAACGCCGACGCTGAACAGGACCCCGTGAGCGGCGAGCGGTGCGGGGCCGAGCGGCTGGAGGAGGAACCCAGATGGCGCGTCCGGTCGGCATCGACCTCGGTACGACGAACTCGGTGGTCTCGGTCCTCGAGGGCGGCGAGCCCACCGTCATCACCAACACGGAAGGCGCGCGGACCACCCCGTCGGTCGTGGCCTTCGCCAAGAACGGCGAGGTGCTGGTCGGGGAGGTCGCCAAGCGGCAGGCCGTGACGAACGTGGAGCGCACGGCCCGTTCCGTGAAGCGACACGTGGGGGACCACGGCTGGCGGTTCCCGGAGCACGGTGACGGCATCGACGGCAAGCGGTACACCGCGCAGGAGATCTCCGCGCGCGTGCTGCAGAAGCTGAAACGGGACGCGGAGGCGTACCTGGGCGAGGACGTCACCGACGCGGTGATCACCGTACCGGCGTACTTCGACGACGCCCAGCGGCAGGCCACCAAGGAGGCCGGTGAGATCGCCGGGCTGAACGTCCTCAGGATCATCAACGAACCGACGGCGGCGGCACTGGCGTACGGGCTGGACAAGGAGAACGACCAGACCGTGCTCGTCTTCGACCTCGGCGGCGGGACCTTCGACGTGTCCCTCCTCGAGATGGGCGAGGGCGTCATCGAGGTGAAGGCCACCAACGGCGACACGCACCTGGGCGGTGACGACTGGGACCAGCGGATCGTCGATCACCTGGTCAAGCAGTTCAAGAACAAGTACGGCGTGGACCTGGGCAAGGACAAGATGGCCGTGCAGCGGCTGCGGGAGGCCGCCGAGAAGGCCAAGATCGAGCTGTCCAGCTCCTCGGAGACCGGCGTCAACCTGCCGTACGTCACGGCATCCGCCGAGGGCCCGCTGCATCTGGACGAGAAACTCACCCGCGCCCAGTTCCAGCAGCTGACCAACGAGCTGCTCGAGCGGTGCAAGGGGCCGTTCCAGAACGCGGTCAGGGACGCCGGCATCGAGGTGTCGGACATCGACCACGTCGTCATGGTGGGCGGTTCGACACGGATGCCCGCCGTGACGGAACTGGTCAAAGAGCTGACCGGTAAGGACCCGCACAAGGGCGTCAACCCGGACGAGGTGGTGGCCGTGGGTGCGTCGCTGCAGGCCGGTGTGCTCAAGGGCGAGGTCAAGGACGTCCTGCTGCTCGACGTCACCCCGCTGTCCCTGGGCATCGAGACCAAGGGCGGCATCATGACCAGGCTCATCGAGCGGAACACCACCATTCCGACCCGGCGTTCGGAGGTCTTCACCACCGCCGAGGACAACCAGCCCTCGGTGACCGTGCAGGTCTACCAGGGCGAGCGGGAGATCGCCGCGTACAACAAGAAACTGGGCATGTTCGAGCTCACCGGTCTGCCCCCGGCGCCGCGCGGCGTGCCGCAGATCGAGGTCGCCTTCGACATCGACGCCAACGGCATCATGCACGTCTCGGCGAAGGACCTCGGCACCGGCCGGGAACAGAAGATGACCGTCACCGGCGGCTCCGCCCTCCCCCGGGACGACATCGACCGCATGGTCCGCGAGGCAGAGCAGCACGCCGAGGAGGACCGCGGGCGGCGCGCGGCGGCCGAGATCCGCAACCAGGCCGAGCAGCTCGTCTACCAGACGGAGGGACTCCTCAGGGACAACCCCGGCAAGGTGCCGGGCGACGTGCGCGGCGAGGTCGAGGGCGCCCTCGCCGACCTGAAGGAGAAGCTCAAGGGCGAGGACGCGCGGGCGATCCGGGAGTCCCTGGACCGCGCGGCACAGGCCGCGCAGAAGATCGGCACGGCTCTGTACGAGCAGTCGCGCGCCGAGCAGGCGGCATCCGGGGGTTCCGGGGCTTCCCAGCCTTCCGGGGGTTCCAGGGGTTCCAGGGGTTCCGGGCCGGAGGAAGAGGAGGAAGAGGTGGTGGACGCCGAGATCGTCGACGACCAGGACGAGAAGGACGACAGGGCAGGCTGAGATGAACCGGATCCGCCCGCGGAGCACGGCGGAACTCGAACGCCAGCTCAAGGAGCGCACCGCCGATCTGCAGCGGGTCAAGGCCGAGTACGACAACTACCGCAAGCGGGTGCGTCGGGACCGGCTGGCCGTGCGCCGGATCGCGACGGCCAACGTGCTCACCGCCCTGCTGCCGGCACTGGACGCCGTCGACCGCGCCCGTGCCCACGAGCCGGGGACACCGGGACTGCGGGCGGTCGCCGACACGCTGGAGAGCCAGGCCGGCGCTCTGGGGCTGGTGGCGTTCGGGGAGGTGGGTGACGCATTCGACCCGACGCGTCACGAGGCGCTGGCCCACCATGTCCGGGAGGGCGACGACCGCCTGGTGTGCACGGCGATCCTCCGCCCCGGCTACCTCCTCGGGGACCAGCTGCTGCGCCCCGCCCACGTCGAGGTGACCGGCCCGCCGCCGGGCGCCGCCGACCCGGCCGGCCCCGCCGTCCTGCCGTCCCGCGGCGATCTCACCGCGCGCCGTCTGCGGAGCTGCCCGTGCGAGGGGTGAGGCTCCCGTACGTCACGAGGGCGTGAGCGGGAGGTCGTCCGTGTAGGCGTTGACCGGCTGGGGGACGCGCCGGATGCCGTGCACGTCGAGCGCCGCGAGCGCCGCCCGGGGGTGCCAGGCGCCGGTGACGGCCACCCAGGTGTCGGCGGGCGGGGCGGGGGTCCCGTACATCCGTACCCTGACCGACCGCGAATCGGCCGCGCAGCAGGTGAAGACGATGCGGGTCAGGTACCAGCCGCCGTCCTGTCCGGCGGGCGTGACGAAACCGGTCATGCGGACGCTGCGGCCCCGCATCTCCTGCCGGCTCTCCTGCCGCACCCGGGCGGTGAAGTCCGTCAGGGTCATCGGCACGGGGGACGAGGTGTCCGGCAGCGGATCGAACCGCCTCCCCTGCTGCGGCGGCTGGTCGTTCGCCCGCGACGCCGTGTACGCGCCCAGGGCGGGAGGCGGGAAGAGCAGGAGGCTGAGGGCGGGCAGGCACAGCAGCCAGGCGATCCGGGGAGCGGTGGAGTGGTCGTGGCCGTGCCCCTGGCCCGAGGTCTCGTCGCGGGCTGCCGCCGCGGCCAGGCCCAGCAGCAGGAGCAGGACGCCCGACGCGATCAGCAGGGGGCGCAGGCCCTCCTTGACGTAGCGCAGGCAGAGGTCGGTGAAGAGGGCGGTGTGCAGCAGGCCGAGACCGGTCAGGGCGAGCAGGAGTGCCTGGGCGATGCGCTTCACAGCAACGCTCCCCCGATCAGGACGCTCGCCACCACGGCCACCAGCGTCGTCGCCGTGGAGAAGCGCAGCGCGAAGGCACGGCCGAAGGTACCGGACTGCAGGGCGATCAGTTTCAGGTCGACCATCGGGCCGACCACCAGGAAGGCGAGCCGGGCGACGGGCGAGAAGCCGGTGAGCGACGCCGCGACGAAGGCGTCGGCCTCCGAGCAGACGGCGAGCAGCACGGCGAGCAGGGTGAGGAACGGCACCGACAGCCAGGGTGAGCCGGTGAAGGCGTCGAGGACGGAGCGCGGCACCGCGACGTTGAAGGTGGCCGCGGCCATGGCCCCGAGCACCAGATAGCCGCCCGCGTGCAGGAAGTCGTGCTGGAAGCCCTGGCGGAACTCCCGCCACCGGCTGCGACCGTGGTGGTGGCCGGTGTGCCGGACAGCGGGCCGCAGCCATTCCTGCCGCCCCAGCCGGAGCCACAGCCAGCCCATCGCGGCGGCGGTGCCCAGCGAGGCGAGCAGCCGGGCCAGGACCATGGCCGGATTGCCGGGGAAGGCGACCGCGGTGGCCGTCAGCACGACGGGGTTGACCGCGGGCGCCGAGAGGAGGAAGGCGAAGGCCGCGGCCGGGGTGACGCCACGTCGGATCAGGCTGCCGGCGACCGGTACGGAGGCGCACTCGCAGCCCGGCAGGAGCGCTCCGGCGACCGAGGCCACCGGGACGGCGAGCGCGGGACGCCGGGGCAGCACCCTGGTGAACAGGTCGGCCGGTACGAAGGCGTTGATGGCGCCCGACAGGGCCGTGCCCAGCAGGAGGAAGGGCAACGCCTGGACGGTGATGGCCAGGCAGACCGTGCGCCAGGCCGCCACGGCCGGGTGGCCGGCCCAGTGGACGCCCGTGCGCGCCAGCACCGCGCCGAGGCCGACGGCGGTCACGAGGCCGACGGCGTACGGCCGTGGTGCGATGGCACGGCCGGTGGCAGGGGCGGGGGGCGCGGACGGCGGCCCACCCCTCAGCTCAACCAGTTCATCCGCTTCTGCCATTTTTACTCCGGATGTCGGATGTTCTGGCGAAGATAAGCCCGCGTCAGGGCGCGCGCCGACCGCACACGCCGCCACTCACGAATGGCCGCACGAATACGCCGCACGCATACACTGAGCGCCGTGAGTGGGGAGCAAGGGGGACGGGCCGGCCGCGGAACGCCGTTCGGACGGTTGTTGCGGGAGCTGCGGCACAGCCGCCGGCTGACGATCGAGGAACTGGCCGAGGCGTCGGGCATCTCCGGACGGGCCATCGGGGACATGGAGCGGGGCAGGAGCCTGCGGCCGCATCCCGGAACCGTCACCGCGCTCGCTCAGGGCCTGCGGCTGGACGAGGCGGCCCGTGCCGAGCTGCTCACCGCCGTCCGCGCCGCCCGTCCCGCCCCGAAGCCCGACCCCGCCGTCAAGGCGTCGCCGTACACGCTGCCGAGAGGTGTCCCGGACTTCGTCGGCAGGCACACGGAACTGTCCGTCCTGCGCGCCCTCGCGGAGCGGGCCGCCGGTGACGCCGGCCCGGCACAGCGGGTAGGGGATCCGGCGGCGGTGCCGGTGGCGGTGGTGTTCGGCCCGCCGGGCAGCGGCAAGACCACGCTGGCGGTCCGGCTGGCCAAGGAGTCGGCGCCGTCCTTCCCGGACGGAACGTTCCTGCTGGACATGCGGGGCCTCGACGCCGAGCCGCTCACGCCGGAACAGGCCGTGCTGCGTCTCCTGGGCGCGTGGGGTGTGGGCGACGGCGAGCTGGCGCAGCTCGGCGCCGAGCAGAGGCTGGCGCGTTACTACGCCATCACGGCCGGCCTGCGCGCCGTACTGGTTCTGGACAACGCCGGCAACGAGGCCCAGATCAGGCCCCTGCTGCCGCGCGAGGGACGGCTGCTCGTCGTGGTGACCAGTCGCCGCACGCTCACCGGCCTGGAGGGGGTGCGGCGACTGGAGCTCGGGGCCCTGAGTCCCGAGGAGTCCGCCGCCCTGCTGCGCGCGGTGGTGGGCGCCGGCCGCGTGGACGCCGAGCCGGCCGCCGCGCACTCCGTCACCGAGCTGTGCGGGCATCTCCCCCTGGCGCTCCGGGTGGCCGCCAACTGGGCGGCCACCCGCACGAACTGGAACCTGCAGCGGCTCGCCGACCGGCTGGCCGACGAGGACCGCCGGCTGGACGCGCTCAGCGCCGGTGACCTGCGGGTCAACTCCGCGTTCGCGCTCTCCTACTCCCGCCTCGCGCCCTCGGCCGCACGGATGTTCCGGCTGCTGTCGCTGGTTCCGGGAGGGGATTTCGGCGTGCCGCTGGCGTCCGCGCTCACGGCCGCACCGCTGTTCGCCACCGAGGATCTCCTGGAGGAGCTGCTGGAGGCGGGGCTCCTGCTGACCTCCCGCGGCGACCGTTACCGCTTCCACGATCTGCTGCGACTGTACGCCGCGGCCCGCCACCGCGCCGAGGACGGCCCGGACCAGACCGCGGCGGCCCGTTCCCGCCTGCGTTCCTGGCTGCTGGACACCGCCGTCCTCGCCGGCCGCTGGTACGAGCCCGGCTACGGCGCTCCGCCGCCGGACCCCGACCGCCTGGTCGCCCTCGACGACCGTGACGTGGCGCTGCGCTGGATCAAGACGGAGAGCGACAACTGGCTCGCGGCGTTCCGGGAGGCCGCCGACGCCGGCGAGCACCTCAAGGTCACCGAGGTCGCCGAGGCCATGCACTGGCTGTCGGAGCACTGGGTGTCCTGGGGGCAGTGGACCGAGATCTACGGCCGCGCCGCCGAGGCCGGGGCATCCCTGGGCGACGCCGTGCTGGAGGCCACCCACCGCAACTATCTCGCGTGGGCCTACTGGGCCTGCGAACACCGCCATCCGGAAGCGGTCGCACAGGCCACCCGCGCGCTCGAACTCGCCACGGACTGCTCGGACGTCGGCCAGCAGGCGGAGGCGCACACCTACCTGGCCTGGCTGCAGAACGCGGTCGGCGACCTGTCGTCCGCCACCCGCAACTGTCACCGTGCACAGGAGCTCTTCGACCGGGCCGGCAACGTCAACGGATACCTGCAGACCTGCAATCTGACCATCCTGCTGCTGCAGAAGGCCGGACGCGCGCAGGAGGCCGTCGCGGCCTACCACAAGGTCCAGGACGCTCTCGTCGATCCCCGCAACCGCGACCGCGTTCCGCCCAACATCAGGCACCTCACCGACCTGATCGCCCGGTACCACGTGTCGTTCGTGCATCTCGACCAAGGGCGATGGCGGGAGGCCGTCGAGCTGCTGCGGTCCATCCACGGGAAGTTCGACCCCCTCGGCCGTCACCGGCAGGCGGGCAGGGTTCGCCTCAACCTGGCCCGCGCGCTCGACCACCTCGGCGAAAGTGCCGAGGCCGCCGCCGAGTACCGCGCCGTGCTCACGATGGAGCGCGGCGTTCCGGACACGTTGCTGGAAGAGGCCCGCGCGGGCCTGGAGACGCTTGCCACTCGCGAGGGCTCATCCCGTACGCCGCGCGAAAGGCCCGGCTGAAGTGGCTGGCGCTGACGAAACCCCAGCGCCGGGCGATGCCCGCCACCCCGATCTCGTGGGCCGTCGGCCTCAGCAGGTCGCGGCGGCAGCGTTCCAGACGCTGCGTCCGGATCCAGCCGGCCACGGTGGCCCCGTCCTCTTCGAACAGCTTGTGCAGCCGGCGCACGGACATGAAGTGCGCCGCGGCGATCGTTGCGGGTGACAGGCCGGGGTCGGCCAGGTTGCGCATGATGTGGTCCTTCACCCGCACGAGTGCGGCCGCGGGGGGTTCCGCGGCCGGGGAAGCGGCGCGGCCGCGGTACTCGTCGACCATCAGGGTCAGCAGGTCCAGCGCCGTGGCGGCGACCCGACGGCGGGCGGCGTCGTCGAAGGTCGCCGCTTCGCGCGCCATGGTCGTGAAGTAGGCCGAGACCAGTGCGGCGGTTCCCGTTCCACCGTTGAAGGCGGTCGCCGTGAAACGGCGCAGATCCTCGTCGCCGACATGGAGTTCCTGGCGCGGGAAATGGAACGAGACGAAGGAGAACCCGCCTTCGAGTCGCTTCCGGAACGGGCGGGACGAGTCGGAGAGGGAGAAGTCGCCCGGCTGCAGGAGGGATTCCCGCCCGTCCTGCTCCTTCGTAGCGGTCCCCCGCCGCTGAATGCTGAGGGTGAGGTACTCGCGGCCGTCGCGGGCGATGAGACGCCTGCTCCGCGTCACCGCCTGTGGACCGGCCCGCACATGGGCGATCTGCAGGGGGCCGACCCGCTCGGTGACGATCGTGCCGGGCGACGGCTCCTTCTCGAGGAGGGCGACGTCGAGCGGTATGAAGGTGCGGGACACGACGTCGTGCCAGCATTCCTCGCGTTCGGAGGATGCCAGCGGCGCCGTGGACAGCGTCTTGGACACGTCCCCATGTCATCACCGCGGCGCCCGACGGTCCAGGAAGTATCGGAGGAAGAATCGCAACTGGCGGGCGTCGGGCGACTGTTACGGCACCCCCGCTTCGAAGAGCAGGTACCCCGCGTACGAACCCGAGGCCACCGCGGCGATGCCGAGCACCGCGCTCAGCAGGAGTGGAGGCAGACGGCGCAGCGCCATCGCGGGCGGGAGGAACAGTGGGAAGGCCAGGGAGAGCAGCGCGGCGACGCCGAGGCCCGCGACGAGCGCGGCCGCCGTGGGGCGGTTGAGGCCGGCCAGGAAGGTGAGGATCCCGCGGCGAGCCAACGGCGGGTCATGACGGCATGGCAGGACCAGACGGCGAGTGCCACGTACAGGGATTCCGAGCAGCCCGCCCGCTCCAGGCCCGAGCCGGGCCACACGACCCACAGCCCGGCCGCGGCCAGCCCGGCCCTTCTGCCGCCGAACCGGGCTGCCACGGCGTGGATGCCGAGAGCGGCGACGAACGAGGCGAGGACCGAGACCAGCAGGCCGGCGCCGTACAGTGCACTCCACGACCGTGATCCGCGTCACGCATACGGGAGGGCGCGCCGGCGCCGCCGCTTACCTGTCAGGTCATCGACCCCGCCGTGCCCGCGTGCCACGATCACCGGCGTACGGAGCACGACCGGACGGAGGGACACCATGACCGCCTACGCCATCGCCCATCTCCGCGACGCCACCCCGCACCCGGAGATCCCCGAGTACATCGAGCGCATCAGCGCGACCTTCGAGCCGTACGGCGGCCGCTTCCTCGTGCACGCCGCCCAGCACGAGGTGAAGGAGGGCAGCTGGCCCGGGTTCGTCGTGGTGATCGGCTTCCCCGGCATCGCCGAGGCCCGGGCCTGGTGGGACTCACCCGCCTACCAGGAGATCGCTCCGCTGCGCTCCCGGCACATCGAGGGCGACATCATCCTGGTCGAGGGCGTGCCCGAGGGCTACGACGCCGCCACGACCGCGAAGGCCATGCGGGAGGCCATGGAGCCCGGCCTGGGATGACGCGGGTTGCGAGGCCGCGGGCGTACCCGGACGCTGGGACCGGACCCGGAGGGGGTGAGGAGGCGGGGGGGCGAGGAGGCAGTGTGGCTCCACCACAGCACCCCGCGCACCACGGCGGCTCCGAGGTGTCACGGCGCCGGTTCCTGTGCCTGTGCGCGGGCGCGGGCCTGGGCGCGGCGGCCTGCGACCACGCGCGGGCCGGCCACCCGGCCCGCACCCGCGACGGCGGCCACCGGCCGGAAGCCGAGCGTGACGCCCCGGGATCCCCCGACTGGCGGATCACGTCCCAGGGACCGCCGGAGGCGATCACCGGCTACGCCGACCGGGTGAGCGTGATGCCCGGCGAGGAACTGGGGCTGTTCGTGTCGACGACGGCGCCCTCGTTCCGGGTGTCGGCGTTCCGCACGGGCTGGTACGACGGCGCCATGGCCCGGCGGGTGTGGACCTCCCCCCAAGTGCCCGGCCGCGTCCAGCGCGCCCCGCGGCTCGAATCCGGGACCCGCACCGTCCGCGCGGGCTGGCGTCGCACCCTGACCCTGGACACCGCGGGCTGGCCGGAGGGCGCCTACCTGCTGCGGCTGGACGCGGAAACCGGCCATCAGCGCTGCGTGCCCCTGATCGTGCGCTCGGTCCGGGGAGCGGGACGCACGGTGCTGCTGCACGCCCCGGCCACCTGGCAGGCCTACAACCGGTGGGGCGGCGCCAGTCTGTACGCCGGCCCGTCGGGGGCCTACGCCACGCGGTCCCTCGCGGTCGGCTTCGACCGCCCCTACGACGCCGACGGCGCCGAGAAGTTCCG
The DNA here is from genome assembly GCF_053597535.1 of Streptomyces sp. NPDC001348. Classification (NCBI taxonomy): domain Bacteria; kingdom Bacillati; phylum Actinomycetota; class Actinomycetes; order Kitasatosporales; family Streptomycetaceae; genus Streptomyces; species Streptomyces sp. NPDC001348. The sequence continues at coordinate 45,674 of NZ_JBSFIK010000002.1, forward strand.
GGTGTACGAATGGCCCGCGGTGGTGCTGGCGGAACGGCTGCGGATACCGCTCGCCTACAGCACCGGCGTCGACGTCCACGACGACCCCGCGGTGCTGGACGGCGCCGCGGCCGTCGTCTGCCTGGGACACGACGAGTACTGGACGCCCGAGCAGCGCGCCCACGTCACACGGGCCCGTGACGCCGGCTCCAACATCGCGTTCCTCGGCGCGAACACCTGCTTCCGGCGGATCCGCCTGGAGGCCGGTCCGGCCCCGGACGGCCGCACCGTGGTGTGCTACAAGTCCGCCTACCGCGCGGACCCCTGCTACGCCTCCCGGCCGGACCTGGTGACCACCGACTTCCGCGCCGGCCCCGCGCCGGACCCCGAGTCGTCCCTGACCGGCGTGTTCTACGAGGGTTATCCGGTGGACGCGCCCCATGTCGTCCACTCGGCCGGGCACTGGCTGTACGAGGGCACCGGTGTACGCCCCGGCGACGCGTTCCCGCACCTGGTGGGCGTCGAGTACGACCGTGTCACGCCCTCCGCCCCCACCCCGCGCACGCTGGAGGTCACCGCTCATTCGCCGCTGGTCTGCGCGGGCCGGCCCAGCCACAGCGACACCGCGTACTACACCGTCCCCGGCGGTGCGGGCGTGTTCGCCTCCGGCACCATGCGCTGGGTGGAGGCCCTCATGGCCGGCACCGGCGAACTGGGCCGCGACCACGGCATGGACGCCCGCACCCGTGCCTTCGTGACCCGCACCACGGAGAACCTGCTGCGCGCCTTCGCCGAGGGCCCGGCCGCCCGGAACCGGCCATTGCCGCACCCCAACGCACATGACCTGTATGCCACTTGACCGGCGCCCCGGCGAGTCCGGAGCATCCCCGGGTGGGTGTGACGATCAAGGTCCACAAACTTGAATCGTTCGCCTTACTGTACAGCTCGTGTTTTACGGGATAGGTTGGCCGCCATGACCGCATCCCAGACTCCGACCCCAGCCGAGGAGCTGCGCGGTGTCGGCCTACGGGTGACGGCCGCCCGCGTCGCGCTGCTCGAGACCGTCCGGCACGGCGACCACCTCGGCGTCGAGGCGATCGCCTCCGGGGTCCGTGACCGCGTAGGCCACATTTCGCTGCAAGCCGTCTACGAGGCTCTCCACGCGCTCACCTCGGCAGGACTCATACGCCGTATCGAACCGGCGGGCAGCCCCGCCCGGTTCGAGGGACGCGTCGGGGACAACCACCACCACGTCGTGTGCAGGTCGTGCGGCGCCGTCGCCGACGTCGACTGCGCGGTCGGCGACGCCCCCTGCCTGACCGCTTCCCACGACCACGGCTTCTCGATCGACGAGGCCGAGGTCACCTACTGGGGCCTGTGCCCCGACTGTTCCACCGCCCGCAGTACCTGAGCACAGTGATCCATCCAGTGAGCACCGCGATCCACCCAGTTCGGAAGGATTTCCATGACTGAGAACCACGACGCGATCGTCACCGACTCGAAGCCGGAGGAGACGAGCGGCGGCTGCCCGGTCGCGCACGGGCGCGCCCCGCACCCGACTCAGGGCGGCGGCAACCGTCAGTGGTGGCCGGAGCGACTGAACCTGAAGATCCTCGCCAAGGACCCTGTCGTCGCGAATCCGCTCGGCGAGGAGTTCGACTACGCCGAGGCGTTCCAGGCCCTCGACCTGGCAGCCGTGAAACGGGACATCGCCGAGGTACTGACCAACTCGCAGGACTGGTGGCCCGCCGACTTCGGCAACTACGGCCCGCTGATGGTCCGTATGGCCTGGCACAGCGCCGGCACCTACCGCATCAGTGACGGCCGCGGCGGTGGCGGTCGCGGGCAGCAGCGCTTCGCGCCGCTGAACAGCTGGCCGGACAACGGCAACCTGGACAAGGCCCGCCGTCTGCTGTGGCCCGTCAAGAAGAAGTACGGCCAGTCCATCTCCTGGGCCGACCTCATGATCCTCACGGGCAACGTGGCCCTGGAGACGATGGGCTTCAAGACCTTCGGCTTCGGCGGCGGCCGCGCCGACGTCTGGGAGGCCGACGAGGACGTGTACTGGGGTCCCGAGACCACCTGGCTCGACGACCAGCGTTACACGGGTGACCGTGAGCTGGAGAACCCGCTCGGCGCAGTCCAGATGGGCCTCATCTACGTCAACCCGGAGGGCCCCAACGGCAACCCGGACCCGCTGGCCGCGGCCCGCGACATCCGCGAGACGTTCCGTCGCATGGCGATGGACGACGAGGAGACCGTCGCTCTGATCGCCGGTGGCCACACCTTCGGCAAGACCCACGGCGCCGGCCCGGCCGACGCGGTCGGCGACGACCCCGAGGCCGCCTCCATGGAGGAGCAGGGCCTGGGCTGGAAGTCCACTTACGGCACCGGCAAGGGCGGCGACGCCATCACCTCCGGTCTCGAGGTCACCTGGACCACCAAGCCCACCCAGTGGAGCAACGACTTCTTCGACATCCTCTTCGGCTACGAGTGGGAGCTCACGCAGAGCCCCGCCGGCGCCAACCAGTGGGTGGCCAAGGACGCCGAGGCGATCATCCCCGACGCCCACGACCCGTCGAAGAAGCGTCTGCCCACGATGCTCACCACCGACCTCTCGCTGCGCTTCGACCCGATCTACGGTGAGATCTCGAAGCGCTTCCACGAGAACCCCGACCAGTTCGCGGACGCCTTCGCCCGCGCCTGGTACAAGCTGACCCACCGTGACCTGGGCCCGAAGTCGCTGTACCTCGGCCCGGAGGTCCCGGCGGAGACGCTGCTGTGGCAGGACCCGCTGCCGGAGGCCACGGGCGAGGTCATCGACGCCGGTGACATCGCGGCCCTGAAGGCCAAGCTCCTCGAGTCGGGCCTCACGGTCTCGCAGCTCGTGTCCACCGCGTGGGCGTCGGCCTCGACGTTCCGCGGCAGCGACAAGCGCGGCGGCGCCAACGGCGCCCGCATCCGCCTGGAGCCGCAGCGCGGCTGGGAGGTCAACGACCCGGACGAGCTCGCCCAGGTCCTGCGCGTCCTCGAGGGCGTCCAGGCCGACTTCAACGCCGGTTCCGCCAAGAAGGTCTCCCTGTCCGACCTGATCGTCCTCGGTGGTACCGCCGCGGTCGAGAAGGCCGCCAAGGACTCCGGTGTCGACGTGGAGGCCCCCTTCACGCCGGGCCGTGTGGACGCGACCGACGAGCACACCGACGCGGAGTCCTTCGCCGCGCTGGAGCCGACCTCGGACGGCTTCCGCAACTACCTCGGCAAGGGCAACCGTCTGCCGGCCGAGTACCTGCTGCTCGACCGCGCCAACCTGCTCACCCTGAGCGCCCCCGAGATGACTGTCCTCGTCGGTGGCCTGCGCGTCCTCGGCGCCAACCAGGGCGGCTCGTCGCACGGCGTCTTCACCGACACTCCGGGCAGGCTGACCAACGACTTCTTCGTCAACCTGCTCGACCTGGGCACGACGTGGAAGTCCACCTCGGAGGACCAGACCACCTTCGAGGGCCGCGACGCCTCGGGCCAGGTCAAGTGGACCGGCACCCGCGCCGACCTGGTCTTCGGCTCCAACTCCGAACTGCGGGCGCTCGCGGAGGTCTACGCGAGCGACGACGCGAAGGAGAAGTTCGTGCGCGACTTCGTCGCGGCGTGGACCAAGGTCATGGACCTCGACCGGTTCGACCTCGTCTGATCGGTTCGACCACGCCCTGATCGGTTCGACCTCGTCCGATCAGGGCGTGGTCCCGCGTCGGCGTCCAGGCCGGCCCGCCCGGCCTGGATGCCGACGCGTAGGCACCCGCGCTATCGCGCGGGAGCGGCGAACCCCGGCGCCACGCGGGTCAGCCCGAGGACGCCCCACAGGATGAGCAGGGCACCGAACAGCTCGGGCAGCAGCCACCAGCCCGTGCGGATCTCCTCGCCGTACAGCGCCACTCCCAGGCAGAGACTCACCGTCGCGTCGCCGACGGTCAGCGCGGGCTGCGAGGCGACCAGCGGACCGGCCTGCAGGGCGTTCTCCAGCAACAGGACCGCGCCGACGCCGACGAGCGCGAACCCGTAGGTCTGCCAGGTGGTCAGAAAGGCGGGCAGACCGGCGTCCGCGAGCCGGTCCGCGGCCGACTTCATCAGGGCGGTGGTCGGCGCGTTGCCGATCGCGGCGCCCGAGACCAGTGCGGCCGCCCGGAACAGGGCGGAGCGCGACGGGACGGCGAGGGCGACGGCCCCGGCCATCGCCCCCAGGCACAGCGCGAGCACCGGCACCCAGCGCTCCATGGCCGCCTGGTTGCGGGTGCCGGAGGGATCGGCCGAGAACAGGACCAGCGCCAGTCCCGCGACCACTGACCCGACCACCCGCCAGCCAGCGCCGGGCAGCCGCCGGTGCAGCAGCGGTGCGGCGAGCAGCAGGGCGAACGGCAGTTCCAGGATGAACAGCGGCTGGACCAGGGCCATCGGACCGTTGACCAGGGCCACGGCCTGGAACATCGCGGCGCCCGCCAGGCCGGCGACCCCGACCGCCCAGGCGGGGCGGCGCACCAGCGAGAGCAGCAGACGCAGACCACCGCCCCGGGACACCGTGGCGGCCGCCTTGCGCTGGAACGCCGTACCCATGGCGTTGCCGGCGGCACCCATGACGGCGAAGAGCACGGCGAGCACGATCACGTCTTGCCTCGCCCCGGGCTGTACGGCCGGTCGGCGAGGGCGCACGGCGAGCACTGGTGAGCCCTGCACGCGCCCCCGGGCACCCGGGGAGAATGCGCGAGGACGGCGGCCGGACGGCCGGGACGTCCTACTGCGCGGCCCACTGGGGCAGGAAGGCAGGTCGGCCCGGTGCTGTTGCGTCTGCCCAGGTCCGTGACCGAAACGCAGGAGTGCCTGGCCGAGGGGGCGGTGCCGGTCGGTGGCGCGACGCTCGTGTGGGCCACCTGGCTGCGGGACGGCTTCCCGGAGCAGGCCCTGTCACTGCGCGACCTCCCCGAGGCCAACGTGGTCGGGCGTGAGGAGCTGGGCGCGGCCGTCGTCCTGAACCGGGTGGGTGACCCGACGCCGGAGGTGCTGCGCCGGGCGGCCGCCTCGGTGGGGACGGGAGCCGTGCGCCGCACGGCGACGGTCGGCGGCAATCTCGTCGGCAGCACGTTGCGCTGCCTGCTGCCTCCGGCACTGGTGCTGGACGCCCGGTGCACGGTGCTCGAACCGCACGGCCGCTACGAGACGGACCTCTCCGAGGTCCTGGCCAAACGCCCGCTGCTGCTGGGCCTGCACTGGCGTGAACCGCTGGTCAGCGGATACCGCAAGCTGCCCGGTGACCCGGGCGGGGCGCCGCCCCTGGTGGTCGCCGCCGCCGTGCACGCCGAGGGCGGCGGGCAGCACCGCCTCCGGGTCGCCGTCCGTGACGGTCACGAGGTGCTGAGCGGGAGCACCGGGTGCGGCGACGGCACCGAGGAGACCCTCGCCGAGCTGGGGCGCACGGACGTCGGAGCACTTCCCGCCGCCGCCCGGGACGTCGTCCGCGAAGAGGTCACCGGTCTCCTGGCCCGCCTGGCCGGCCGCTGAGCGGGTTGACCCTCCCCTTACGTCAGGCTGCAGGCTGACGCCCGACGAAAGGGAAGGTGCATGGGGTATTCCGTCGGCCAGGTCTCGTCCTTCGCCGGGGTGACCGTACGTACGCTGCATCACTACGACAGGGCCGGGTTGCTGTCCCCCAGCGAGCGCGGCCACGCCGGCTACCGACGCTACAGCGACGCCGACCTGGCCCGGCTTCGACAGATCCTCTTCTACCGCGAACTGGGCTTCCCGCTCGACGAGATCGCCGCGATCCTCGAGGATCCGCAGACGAGCGCCGTGGAGCGGCTGCGGGCCCGGCAGCGGCGGCTGCGCGAGGAGATCGCCAGGCTGCAGCGGCTGGCCGAGATGACGGAGCGAGCCATCGAGGTGCAGCAGACCGGCGTGGCGCTGACCCCGCAGGAACGTTCCGACGTCTTCGGTGAGATCACCTTCGACCTCAGCTACGCCACCGAGGCCGAGCTCAAGTGGCGGGAGTCGCGGACGCACCGGGAGGCGATGGCGCGGGCCGGCGCCCACAGCAAGGAGGACTGGCGACGGCTCATGACCGAGGCCGGCGTCTGGCGCACGCGGCTGCTCGCCGCCTTCGACGACGGGGAGCCCGGTGACGGTCAGCGGGCGATGGACCTCGCCGAGGAGCACCGCCTGCACCTGGCGCGCTGGTTCACCCCGTGTCCGCCGGAGACGCACCGGCGCATCGCGGACGACTTCGTGGCCGACCCGCGTGCCTTCGCCCTCGTCGTACCGCCGTCCCGGCAGCGGCCCGGGCTGGCCGCCTATCTGCGCGCGGCGGTCCACGCCAACGCCTCCCGCCACGAGCGGACCCGCGCCTACTCCGGAGAAGACAGTTGAGAATCCTGATCCCCACAGCCGGTTCGCGCGGCGACGTCGCGCCGTACACGGGCCTGGGCGCCGCTCTGCGCCGTGCCGGACACGACGTGACCGTGGCCGCGTCGGATGCCTTCGCACCACTGGTACGGGACGCCGGACTCGCCTTCCGGGCCCTGCCCGCCGACCCGCGTGCCCGTGGCACGGTCACGAACGGTCGCGAACTGGTGCGCAGTGCGAGCGCGTTCGTCGCCGAACTGGGCCAGGGGTTCGCCGAAGCGGTGGCCGGGGGTACGGATCTGCTGCTGCTGTCGGCCACCACGGCTCCGCTCGGCTGGCATGTCACGGAGGCCACGGGCGAGCCTGGGCGTCTATCTGCAGCCCACCGCACCGACCGGTGACTTCCCGCCCGTGGTCACCGGATCCCGTTCGCTGGGCCGACCGGGCAACCGGCTGGCCGGGCGTTTCGCGCTCCGCATGGCCGACCGGATCTACGAGCGTGCGGTCGTGGACCTGCGCCGCCGTCTGGAATTGCCCCCGCTGTCCGCGGCCGCCATGCGCCGACGGCAGGACCGGGCGGACTGGCCCGTGCTGCACGGCTTCAGCACGGCACTCGTGCCACGTCCCGCCGACTGGCGTTCCCGCCTGGAGGCCGTGGGCAACTGGTGGCCCCACCACGACACCCCCGGACGGCTGCCCGCCCGGCTGGAGGACTTCCTCCGGTCCGGGACCCGGCCGGTGGTGATCGGGTTCGGGAGCATGGCGGCGGGAGAGGGCGAGCGGCTGAGCGAGATCTGTGTAAGGGCCCTGCGGCGGGCCGGGCTACGGGGCATCCTCCAGTCGGGCAGCGCCGGGCTCGCGGCCGACGCGGACGACGTCCTGACCGTGGGGGACGTGCCGCACGCCCTGCTCTTCCCGCGGGTGGCCGCGGTGGTCCACCACGCCGGGGCGGGAACCTCCGCGGCCGTGCTGCGGGCCGGGGTGCCGGGCGTCGCGGTGCCGGTGACCGCGGACCAACCCTTCTGGGCCGGCCGGGTCGCCGCGATCGGCGCCGCCCCGAGCCCCGTACCCTTCCGCTCCCTCACGGCCGAACGGCTCGCCGACGCGCTCGGCCGGGCCGTGGGACAGCGGGCCCATGCGGAGGCCGCCGCGGCGGCGGCGCGGCACATGGCGGCCGAGGACGGGCCGGGCCGGGTCGTCGCGGCGGTCCAGCGGCTGGTACGTCCCGACGATGATCCGGCCGGTACGGGGTACCGGAAGCATTGATCACGCTGTCAACTGCTCTCGGAGAGCCCTGAGATGACCGACGACGCCTATCTGTTCCTACTCGACGACACGGCCGCACCGCTCGGTGTCCCGCCCGCCGCCGTCGGCGAGCTCGCCTGCATGGAGACCCCCGCCGTGCGCGCGTGGCTCGACGCGCACGGAGTGACGGCGACGACCCCGAGGCTGCGGGTGGTGCCGCCCGAGGACACGGCAGCCGTTCCGGAGGACGCCGAGCGGCTGCCGGTCCCGCTCGGGGACGAGGAGTTGAGCCGGTTGCGGCAGCACACCGCACCGGAGAACATAGCCAGGGTCGAGCAGGAACTCCTGGCCTACCGGGACTGCACCGACGGCCGGGACGCCCTGCTCGGGCGGGCCCTGGCAGCCGGTGTCCCGCTGAACCGCGTCGTGGAGCTGACGGGCGAGGACCCCGCCGCCGTGGCAGCCGCCGCGAGATGAGTGCCGGGCGTCGGCATGCGGCCGGCGGTTTGTCCCGGCGAGGCGGGGGGACCCGTCGCCCGGAGGTGGGCGTGGTGGGGCGAGCGCTCTGAGGACGCGGGCCGGCCACGCGAGGGGTGTTCCGGTGGTGAGCGGGGCCGTGCGGGACACGGCCCCGCTCGTCGTGCGCCGCCGCGGACCGGTCCGCTCCTCGTCACCCTGTGCCGCAGCGCTCCGTGTTCCTGCCCTGCCGCCGCAGCGGCGGACGGCCGTCCCGGGCCCGGCGCGCGTCGACCAGTACGGCCCGCAGCGCGTGGTCGATGGCCTGTGGCGGCCCGCCCTCGTGGGCCGACCGCAGCACGTGCCGCGCGACGTCCCGCAGCTTGGTGTTGGTGTGCTGGGAGACGTTCCGCAGCACCTCCCAGCCCTGCTCGGGACCGAGGCGGCTCATGGCCACGACGACTCCGATCGCCTGGTCGACGACCGCGTGCGAGACCACCGCCTGGCGGAGTTGCTCGACCTCCTTCTGGAGGGCGGCAACCTTCTCGGCCAGTTCGTCGTGCTGATCAGTCATCTCGGGCCGTCTTCCTCCCCTCGGCGCAGGGTTCTTCCTCCTCCACCCTCGGTGCCGAAGGCCGCCCCCGCGATCCGCGAAACGAACGGCATCGGGGGGACGGTCCGGAGAACGAAAAGATCCTCGTCACAGCAAAGGAGCCGCGGTGTCCGTGCAGACGCTCACATTCGACAGCGACGACCTGGAACGGACCGAGGAGTTCCTCAGCCGGGCCTACGCCAGGATGCGTATCGGCAGCAGCACTCCGGACACCAGCAGGGCACGGATCACCCGCAGTGCGACGGACTACCTCAGCATCGACGAGCTCGACCTGGACTTCGACATGAGCTACGCGGTGACACCGCTGGGCCGGATCTGCCTCTGCCTGGTCCACGAGGGCACGATCCAGGACCATGTGTACCAGGGGGTCGAGGACTCCTTCGGCCCCGGCGACGTGGTCTCCTTCGCCCCGCCGGAACTGTCCTACGCCGGGCGGATCTGCTCCGCCCGCTACAACATCACCATGCTGGATCCGGCGCTGCTCACCCAGGTCGCCGGGGCGGCGGAAGGACGCGGCTCGCGGCCGGTCGGCCTGACCGGGCACCGGCCGCACTCCGAAGCCGCGGCGCGGCGGCTGCGGGACACCATCGGCTACGTGCGCGATCACGTCCTGGCCGATCCCGAGCTCACGGACCAGCCCCTCGTGGCCTCGACCGCCGCCCAGCACCTGGCCGCGAGCGTTCTCGCCGCCTTTCCGAACACCGCGCTCACCGAACCCACCGGACCGGACCGCAAGGACGCCGCCCACCCGGCGGTGCTGCGCCGCGCTCTCGCCCATATCGACGACCACGCCGACCAGCCCCTCACGGTCGCCGACATCGCGGCCGCGTCACATGTCACCGTGCGTGCGCTGCAGTACGCCTTCCGCCGCCACCTGGACACCACGCCCCTCGCGCACCTGCGCCGCGTACGCCTCTCGCACGCCCATGACGACCTGGTGGCCGCCGACCCCCAGGCGGGAACCACGGTCACGGAGATCGCGGCCCGCTGGGGTTTCTTCCACCCCGGCCGCTTCGCCGCGCTGCACCGTGACGCCTACGGCCGCTCACCGCAGGAGACCCTGCTCGGTTCCTGACCGGTCGCCGGTCGCCGCCGCTGTTGCAACCCCGCGGCGGGAGAACCCGGAACCCTGACCGACGACCACGGCGTGCTTCCCGCCGTGGCGGCCGGGCCACTGCTCGGCGCCGCGGCCATGGCCTGCAGCGACGTTCCGGCCACGGCGCTCGGGACGATCGACCCCACCTCGTGGAGTCTCACGTCGTGGCTGTCCGACGTGGCGCCGCACCTCGCCTACGGTCTGACCGCCGCCTGGGTGTACCGGGCGCTGCCCTGATCGATCGCTCTTCGGCTTCGACATCCTCGCAAAGGCCGGGAAACGGCGGCGAAACACCGTGACGGGAGCCTTCCCTCGAACTGCTCCCCGCGGAAGAGGGAAGAACCGTGACGGACATCGTCGACGAAGAGACACCTGCCACGACCGGCGGCCGGACCTACAACGGCTGGACGCAGAACGACGCTCTGGAGGACTACTCGCTGCGCTACGCGCCGAAGTCCTTCCGGCGATGGACCCCCTACGTGGTGGCCACCACGGCCCTGGGCGGCATCGCCTACCTCGCGGACTTCGCCATCGGCGGTTCCATCGCGATCTCGAACGGCTTCTCCAGCGCGATGGTGGCGATCGTCGCCGCGGCGGTCGTCATCTTCCTGACCGGCATACCGATCTCCTACTACTCGGCGAAGTACTCCATCGACATGGACCTGCTGACCCGGGGCGCGGGCTTCGGCTACCTGGGGTCCACGCTCACGTCGGTGATCTACGCGAGCTTCACCTTCATCTTCTTCGCCCTCGAGGGCTCGATCATGGCGCAGGCGCTGGAGTTGGGCCTGCACATACCGCTCCCCGTCGGGTATCTCCTGTGCTCGCTGGTCATCCTGCCGCTGGTGATCCACGGCATGACCGCACTGTCGAAGATGCAGGTGTGGACCCAGCCGGTGTGGCTGGTGCTGATGGTCGCCCCTTTCGTGTCCATCGCGATCCAGGAGCCGGGAAGGTTCTCGCAGTTCACCCACTTCGCGGGCAACTCGCCCACCGGTTCGAGCATCAGCGTGCTCGGTGTCGGAGCGGGCGCGGGTGTGGCGCTGTCGCTGATCGCGCAGATCGGTGAGCAGGTCGACTACCTGCGCTTCATGCCGGACAAGACCCCCGAGAACTCCCGTGGCTGGTGGGGCGCGGTACTCTCCGCCGGCCCCGGCTGGGTGGTGCTCGGCGCGGCCAAGCAGATCGGCGGGGCGTTCCTGGCGTTCTACATCGCCGGCACCGTGGGCCTGGGCAAGGCCAACGAGCCCATCCAGCAGTACGTGCACGGGTTCAGGACCTTCGCGGCGCCCGTCGCCCTGGGCCTGGCGACGTTCTTCGTCATCCTGTCCCAGGTGAAGATCAACTCGACGAACGCGTACTCCGGCTCGCTGTCCTGGTCCAACTTCTTCTCCCGGCTGACCCACCGTCACCCGGGGCGGGTGGTCTACATCTTCCTGAACGTGGGCATCGCCCTGGCCCTGATGGAGGGCGGCGTCTTCGGCTTCCTCAACACGGTGCTCGGCTTCTACTCCAACGTGGCCATCGCCTGGATCGGCGCGGTCGTCGCCGACCTGGTCGTCAACAAGCCGCTGAAGCTCAGCCCCTCGTACATCGAGTTCAAGCGGGCCCATCTGTACCACTTCAACCCCGTCGGCTTCGGCTCGATGCTGATCGCCTCGGCCGTCTCCATCGCCGCGTACTTCGAGGCCTTCGGCGACTACGGCAAGGCGTACTCCCCCTTCATCGCACTGTTCCTGGCCATGGTGCTCTCGCCCCTCTTCGCGGTGCTCACCAAGGGCAGGTACTACATCGCCCGCACCGACGACCTGGCCGAACCGCTGCTCGGCGCCGACGGGCTGCCCTCGGCGGCCGTCCTGGTCTGCTCGGTGTGCGCGACCGGCTTCGAACGTCCCGACATGGCGGGCTGCCCCTTCCACCGGGGTGCCGTCTGCTCGCTGTGCTGCAGCCTGGAGAAGGACTGCCACGACTCCTGCAAGAGCGGCGGCGCCACGGGGCCGGTGGACCTGGCGCCGCCCGCCGTGCGCGCCGCGGACTGACCACCGCCGCACCCCGCCCCCGGTCCCCGGCCGGCCCGTGCTCCTCGGCGCGGGCCGGCCGGGTACCGGAGGCGCCACCACCACAGCCACCGCCACCACCGCCGCCACCACCGCGATCTGGCATGCCCCGGTCAAATCTGTCAGGCTTCGAGCGATACACGCACCCCACGGCCGACCCGGCGCACCCCAGCCGACCGGAAGGCCGCCGAGCAGGCCGTCGATCCCGGCCGCGCAAAGGAGTCACGCGTGAGACAGACCCCCCACAGACCCACCGCCCACCGGACCCTCGCGGCGGGCGTGTTCGCCGTCGCCGCGCTGGCCGCGGTCTCGCTGCCGGGCACCCCGGCGGCGGCCGCACCGCCCACCGCGGAGCGCGCCGCCGCCTGCAGTCCGGCGCAGGTGGTCGCCAACGGCGGCTTCGAGGGCGGCACTTCGCCGTGGAGCCAGTCGTCGACGAGCGTCATCAGCAGCCGCACCGGCCAGACCGCCCACGGCGGAACCTCCTTCGCCTGGCTGGACGGTGTCGGCAGCACCCACACCGACACGCTCACGCAGAGCGTCACGATCCCGAGCGGGTGCGACAACGCCACCCTCACCTTCTGGCTGCACGTCGACACCGCCGAGACCACCTCGTCCACCGCGTACGACAAGCTGACGGCGAAGATCGGCAGCACCACGCTGGCGACCTACTCGAACCTCGACAGGAACACCGGATACGTCCAGAAGTCCTTCGACGTGTCGGCGTTCGCGGGCCAGACCGTGAACCTCGCCTTCACCGGCACCGAGGACTCCAGCCTGCAGACCAGCTTCGTCGTGGACGACGTCGCCCTCGACACCTCCGGCGACACCGCCCCGCCCGCGGACTCCACCCGCACCCCGGCCGCGCCCTCGTACACCGTCAGTCTGAGCAGCGACACCAGCGGTACCGTCTGGACCGGTCACGAGAGCGCGACCTTCACCAACGCCTCCGCCACCGCGCTCAGCGAGGTGTACCTCAGGCTGTGGGACAACTACCACGGCACCTGCTCGGCGATGCCGATCACGGTCAGCAACGTCACCGGGGGCACCGCCGGCTCGCTCTCCGTCGGCTGCACCGCCCTGCGGATCGCCCTTCCGGCGCCGCTCGCCCAGGGCCAGTCGGCCACCATCGGCTTCGACCTGGGCATCACCGTACCCAGCGGCGCCGACCGCTTCGGTCACGACGGTTCCTTCAGTTTCATCGGCAACGCCCTGCCCGTCCTCGCGGTCAAGGACGGCGCGGGCTGGCACCTGGACCCGTACACGAACAACGGCGAGTCGTTCTACTCGCTGGCCGCCGACTTCCGTGTGACCCTCGACCACCCGAGCACCCTGCTGGTCCCGGCCACCGGCACCTCGGTCGACACACCCGGCACCGGCGGACGCACCGTCACCACCGCCACGGCCGCCAAGGTCCGTGACTTCGCCTGGGCCGCGGGTCCCTTCACCAAGATCTCCGGCACCTCCGCCGCCGGTACGACGGTGAACGTCTACTCCGTGTCGGGCATCAGCTCCTCCTCCGCGCAGTCGATGCTCAGCACCGCCAAGTCGGCCGTGGACGCCCACGCCGCGCGGTTCGGCGCCTACCCGTACGGCGAGTTGGACGCGGTCATCGACAACAACTACTGGTTCGGCGGCATGGAGTACCCGGGCTTCGTCCTCGACCTCGTCAGCACGACCGCGCTCACCCACGAGATCGGTCACCAGTGGTTCTACGGCATCGTCGGCGACGACGAGTACAACAGCCCCTGGCTGGACGAGGCGTTCACCGACTACGCCACCGACCTGGCGCAGGGCAAGACCGGCGGCAACTGCTGGAGCAGCGTCTCCTGGGCCTCGTCGGCGGAGAAGATCACCAACTCGATGGCGTACTGGGACGCCCACTCCTCCCGGTACTCGACGGTCGTCTACGGCTACGGCAAATGCGCCCTGCACGATCTGCGGCGCGTCCTCGGCGACACCGCCATGGCGAAACTGCTGAAGGACTACGCCACTTCGCACTGGTACGGCGTCTCGACCACCGCCGAGTTCAAGGCCGCGGCCCAGGCCGCCACGACCACGGACCTGACCTCGTTCTGGACCACACACCGCATCGACGGCTGACCGGCGCACCGGCCGCCTCGGGTGGCGCCGGCCGGCGCCACCCGAGGTGCGAGGGGGCGGTCACACCCATATCGTGGTGCTTGGAGCGCTTCCAGGGTGTACCTCTCCCCAGGAGCCGTCATGGCCAAGAAATCCGCCTCCCCCCGCTCTGCCCCGGTCTACGCCCTCGCCGGAATCCGGCTGTTCAACGGGGCCACCGGACTGCTGGCGCCCGACCTGCTGATCCGGCGTCTCGACCCCGGTCACGAGCCGCCCAGTCCGGCGGCCGTCTACGCGTTCCGGCTCTTCGGGATCCGTACGGTGCTGCTCGGTCTCGACCTGCTGACCAGCCACGGCGACCGGCTGCGGCAGGACCTGCGTGAGGGCGTCCTGATCCACGGCAGTGACACCGCGACGGCGGCCTCGCTGGGACTGGGCGGCCGGCTTCCGCCGCGTACCGCGGTGCTGACCACACTCATCTCGGCCGTCAACACGGCCCTGGCCGTCACGGCGGCCGACTCGCTCGCGGAGCCGAAGGACAACCGGAAGTGACCGCGGAGCCGCCTGCCACCGGCCCGGCCGAGACGGGCTTCGACTACGTCGTCGTGGGTGCCGGCGCGGGCGGCGGCCCGCTCGCGGCCAATCTCGCCGCCGGGGGTTTCCGTACGCTGCTGCTCGACGCGGGCGGCGCCGAGGACGACGACAACTACCTGGTCCCCGCCTTCCACGCGGACGCCTCCGAGGACCCGGTCCAGTGCTGGAACTACTTCGTACGGCACTATGCCGACGAGCAGCAGCACCGTCGCGACAGCAAGTTCGTCGCGGACCGCGGCATCCTCTATCCGCGCGCCGCGGCGGTCGGCGGCTGCACCGCGCACCACGCGCTGATCACCGTCTACCCGTACAACAGCGACTGGGACGCCATCGCCGAGGAGACCGGTGACGCCACCTGGCACAGCACGGCCATGCGGCGGTACTTCGAGCGGCTGGAACGGTGCACCTACCGGCCCCGGCCCAAGGAGCCGCCGCGCAATCGGCTGCTGGCGGCGCTGCTCGGATCCCTGCCCCTCACGTCCTCCCGGTACCGCAACGACGCCCGGCACGGGTTCGACGGCTGGCTGCCGACCGCGCTCGCCGACCCCCGGCTCGCCGTCACCGACGAGCAGTTGCTGAAGGTGGTCCTCTCCGCCGCCGAGGACACGCTCGCCGACTTCCTCGACCGTCCGCTGTCCCCGCTGGAGGGATTCGGTTCGTTCGTCGACCCCAACGACTGGCGGGTGCAGACGCATGCCCTGCAGGGCCTGTGGCAGATCCCGCTCTCCACGGCGGGCGGCCGGCGCAGCGCGGTGCGGGAGCGTGTCCGGGCGGTGCAGCGCGACCACCCCGGCCGACTGGTGGTCCGTACCCACACCCTCGCCGCCAGGGTCGTACTGGACGGAGACGGAGCGGCCAGGGGCGTCGACTGTCTGCACGAGGCGCACGCCTACCGGGCCGACCCGGGCAGACCGGAGGCCCCCCGGCCACCGGTTCTGCACCGGGTCCTCGCGTCCCGCGAGGTGATCCTGTCCGCAGGAGCCTTCAACACCCCGCAGCTGCTGATGCTTTCGGGCATCGGACCGCGCGAGGAACTGGCGCGGCACGACATCCCCGTACGGGTCGACCTGCAGGGCGTCGGCGCCCATCTGCAGGACCGGTACGAGATCGGCGTGGTCAGCCGGACGGACCGGCCGTTCCGGCTGATCGAGGACTGCGGCTTCCACGCACCCGCGCCCGGCGCGGAACCGGACCGCTGCTACCGGGACTGGCAGCGCGGCGAGGGCCTGTACACGACCAACGGCGCCGTCGTCGGTATCACCCGCAAGTCCCGGCCCGAACTGGACGCCCCCGACCTGTTCGTCTTCGGCGGCCCCTTCGACTTCCGCGGCTACCGCCCCGGGTACTCCCAGGACCTGACCCGCCACCGGGACCGTTTCACCTGGGCCATCCTCAAGAGCCGCACCCACAACACCGGCGGCCGGGTACGGCTGCGCTCCGCCGACCCCCGTGACACCCCCCTGGTGAACTTCCACTACTTCACCGAGGGCACCGACAAGGACGGCCTGGACCTGGAGGCCATGACGGGCGCCGTGGAGTTCGTGCGCGGGATGAACCGCCGGGCCTCGGCCGTGATCCGCGAGGAGCTGTGGCCCGGCGAGGAGGTCGAGGGCCGCGACGCGATCCGCCGTTTCGTCCAGGACGAGGCCTGGGGCCATCACGCGTCCTGCACCTGCCGGATGGGGCGGGCGGACGACCCGTCGGCCGTCGTCGACAGCCGTTTCCGGGTGCGCGGCGTGGACCGCCTCCGGATCGTCGACGCCTCGGTCTTCCCCCGTATTCCCGGCTTCTTCGTCGCCGCGCCCATCTACATGATCAGTGAGAAGGCGAGCGACGTGATCCTCGAATCCGCACAAGGAGTACCACGATGAGCACGCAACGAGCCGGTTACCGCACCTCACTGCCCTGGCGGATCCTCACCACCGTCGCCGAGAAGGTCGACCGGCGCGTCGGCTGGGACCGGCTGCCCGTCGTCGCGGGCCTGCTCACCATCGTCGGCCTGCGTGTGGGGCTCCGGCGGAAGAACCTCCACGACACCGGCCGGCTGCCGTCGGTGAACCTGCCCGAACCCGCGCCCCCGTCCGCGGACCACAAGGTCAACCGCACCGCCGACGGCAGCCACAACGACCTCGGTGAGCCGCGCATGGGCATGGCCGGCACCCGCTTCGGCCGGAACATCCCGCTCGACAAGATCGCCCCGGCCACGCCCTCGGACGTACTGGCCGGCCCCAATCCGCGCGAGGTCAGCCGGGCCGTGCTCACCCGCCGCGAGTTGATCCCGGCCGAGTCGGTCAACTCGCTGGTGTCCGCCTGGCTGCAGTTCATGATCCGGGACTGGTTCAGCCACGGAACCAGCCCCACGGACCGCCCCTGGGAAGTCCCGCTCACGGACGACGACCCGTGGCCGGAACACCCCATGCGGATCATGCGGACCCCGGACGACCCGACCCGCGACCCCCAGGCACCGCCCGGCACGCCCGACACCCGCGTCAACGCCTCCTCCCACTGGTGGGACGCCTCCCAGATCTACGGGTCGAACGAGACGGAACAGCGGCTGATGCGCACCGGCTCCCTCGGCAAGCTGCACCTGTGGGACGACGAGCAGTCCCCCATCCCCTCGGACCCCTCCCGCGACCCCTCGCAGGTCCCCGGCTTCTGGCTGGGCCTGGCGATGATGCACGACCTGTTCACCCGGGAGCACAACGCGATCTGCGACCATCTGCACGCCGCGTACCCGTCCTGGGGCGACGAGGAGCTGTTCCAGCGAGCCCGGCTCGTCAACGCCGCCCTGCTCGCCAAGATCCACACGGTGGAGTGGACCCCGGCCGTGATCAGCCACCCCACCACCGTCAAGGCGCTGCACGCCAACTGGTGGGGCGTCGCGGGCGAGCGCGTCCACGACCTGTTCGGCCGGATCAGCGGCAGTGAGGTCGTCAGCGGCATTCCGGGCGCGCGGACGGACCACTACGGCGTCCCGTACGCGCTGACCGAGGAGTTCGTCGCCGTCTACCGCATGCACCCGCTCATCCGCGACGAATGGCATCTGCGCTCCGCCGCGGACGACTCGACCCTGCGCCACTGCACGCTGCGCGACATCTCGGGCCCCGGTGCGCTCAAGTTCCTGGAGACCACGGAGATGACCGACCTGCTCTACAGCTTCGGCACGCTCCACCCCGGGCTGGTCACCCTGCACAACTTCCCCAGGTTCCTGCAGGAGTTCGAGCGCCCGGACGGACATCTGCAGGACCTCGCCGCCACCGACGTCCTGCGCTCCAGGGAGCTGGGCGTGCCCCGCTACAACGAGTTCCGGCGGCTGCTGCGGCTCAAGCCCGCGGAGAGCTTCACCGAGCTGACGGACAACCCGACGTGGGCCGAGGAGATCGAGCGGCTCTACGACGGCGACATCGAGAAGGTCGACCTGACGGTCGGGCTGTACGCGGAGAAGCTGCCGCGCGGATTCGCGTTCAGCGACACGGCGTTCCGCATCTTCATCCTGATGGCCTCGCGCCGGCTGAACAGCGACCGGTTCTTCACCGAGTACTACACCCCCGAGGTCTACTCCAGGGCCGGCATGGCGTGGATCGACGACAACACCATGGTGACCGTGCTGCTGCGCCACCACCCCGAGCTGCGTACGGCCCTCGCCGGGCTGGACAACGCCTTCCTGCCCTGGCACACCACCGGACGGGCGGCGAGCTGAGATGGACGCGGTGGACAGGTCCCGTGAGGAACTTCGGCGGCACATCACGGCGGCGGCCGACCGGTACCGGGAGACCAGTGACGAGCGCCGGGAGGTCGAACGGCAGCAGGACGCCGGAGTCGCGTTCCCGGACTCCCAGGAGCACCTCGCCGCACGCGCCGCACGCCTGCTCGACCGGCAGGCGGTGCCCGCCGCCATGGTGGTCGAGGCCGTACGTGCCGAGCCGCTGGCACCGCCCGCCGCGTACGAACGCATCCTCGGCGTGTCCAAGGAGCTGCAGGCGTGGAGCTTCCTGCCGCGCGGTGCGCGGGCCGCACGCACGGTCGCCCGGATCTCGGTGCGGGACGGCGGCCGTGAACTGCCGCTCGGTACCGGGTTCCTGGTGTCGCCGAGCCTGCTGATGACCAACCATCACGTGCTCACCGACGCGGACGCGGCCCGGCAGTGCTTCGTGGAGTTCGACGCCCAGGTGACCGTCGACAACGCACCGCAGGCATCGACGCGGCTGGAACTCGACCCCGACGGGTTCTTCCTGGCCGACCAGGGCCTGGACTTCGCTCTGGTCCTGGTCGCCCCGGGCCCGGACGGGCGGCCGCCGGGTGAGACGTTCGGCTGGAACCGGCTCAGCGCCCAGCCGGGAAAACTGGTCATCGGCGAGCCGGTCAACGTCGTCGGGCATCCGATGGGGCGGCTGAAGGAGATCGCCGTCCGCGACAACATGCTCCAGGTGCGGCTCGACGACTTCCTGCACTACAAGACGGACACCGAGCCGGGGAACTCCGGTTCCCCGGTCTACAACGACCAGTGGGAGGTCGTCGCCCTCCACCACAGCGGCGTACCCAGGACCGACGACCAGGGCCGGGTCCTGCGCGCCGACGGGCAGCTCTGGGAACCCGGTGACGGCGACGACGCCATCGACTGGGTGTCCAACGAGGGCGTACGCGTCAGCTCGATCCTCACGTACCTCGCCGCCCTCCCCCTCACCGAGCGGCAGCGGGAACTGCTGGCGGGGACGGGACCGGAGTCCGGCCTGCAGCAGCCCCAGCCCGCCGCCGGTCCCGCGGTGATCCCCGCCGGTCCCGCGGTGATCCCCGCCGGTCCCGCGGTGGCCCCCGCCGCCGTCACCGTGCCCGCCCCGGCCCCCGAGCGGGCCGGCCCCCGGACGGCCGGCCCGGCCGCGCGGGACGGTGCGTTCGGTGGCGACCGGCACCTGGTCTTCCTGCACGGCCGCTCGCAGGAGGGCAAGGACCCCGAGAAGCTGCGCCGCGAATGGACGGCCGGACTGAACCAGGGACTCGTCCGCGCCGGGCTCCCGCCGGTCGATCCGGCGGACGTCTGGTTCCCCTTCTACGGCGACCGGCTGGCACAGGCGCTCGCCCCGCCCGCGGCCGTCCCCACCATCGGGGAGTCCACGGTCCTCGCGGCGGCGGAAGCGGTCGCACCCGCCGCTCCGGGCGCGCACGCGGTGTACGGCGACATCGTCGGCGAGGCCGCCGCCAAGTGGGACATCCCCCGGGAGGGGCTGCCGGTCGCCGAACGGATCGGCCTGCCCGACGTGGTCGGGGCCCTGCAGCGGCAGCTGAGCTGGCTGGCCGCCCGGAGCGACCTCGACGCGCTCACGATCAGCCTGGTCTTCCGTGACGTGGCCGCCTACCTGGAGGACCGGCGCATCCGGGACGACGTCCTGGACTGCGTGCTCCAGACGGTGCCGGACGCCGGAGAGGTGGTGCTGGTCAGCCACAGCCTCGGCACGGTCGTCGGCATGGACCTCACCACCCGCCTGTCCCCCGGCGTACGGGCGGTCCACCTCACCACGGCGGGGAGCCCGCTGGGGCTGGACAGCGTGTACAGCAGGCTGCTCGTCGGCGGGGCGAAGCGGCCGGACAAGGTGGTGGACTGGCTCAACGCCTGGTGCCCGACCGACGCGGTGGCCATCGGCTGTCCGCTGGCCGACGACTGGGCGGACGGCCTCGTGGACATCGCCGTGCTCAACGCCCGCGACCGGGCCCACAGCATCGTGGAGTACCTGTCGCACGCCGAGGTGGCCTCGGGGATCGGCAAGCACCTGCTCGGCTGAGCCCGCCCACCAGGGGGCCGCCCCGCGGGGGGCGGTCCCTTGTCACGCAGGCACGAACCCCGCCGTCGCGGGACTCACATCACGCACACAGAGAGGCCATCCACTCGGCCCGTCCCCCGGTCGCTGCCATATTCGAAAGCCACTTCGGAGGTGGCTGTGACGACAGAGGCGACGACGTCCGAGGCGCGGGAGACGGGGGCCCACGGGTCCGACCGCACCGCCGACCGCATCATCGAGCTGGAGCACCGCCGAGCGCGCGCGGTGGCGCCCGGCGGGCCGCGAAGGCGGGGTGAGTTCACCGCACGGGAACGGATCGGGCTGCTGCTGGACGCCGGTTCCTTCGCCGAGACCGGCCTGTTCGTCCGGGCCCGCCCCACCGGGGACGATGCCCGCCGCCCGTACGGCGACGGGGTCGTCACCGGGCACGGCACGGTGGACGGGCGTCCGGTCTGCGTCTTCGCCCAGGACTCCGCGGTCTTCGGCGGCAGCATGGGCGAGGCCTTCGGGGAGAAGACCGTCGCACTGATGGAGCTCGCCCTGAAGACCGGCTGCCCGGTCATCGGGCTCAACGACGGGGGTGGCGCCCGCATCCAGGAGGGCGTCGCCTCGCTCGCCCTCTATGCCGAGCTGGTGCGCCGGAACGTCAAGGCGTCGGGGGTGATCCCGCAGATATCGGTCGTCCTGGGGCCGTGCGCCGGCGGGGCCGCGTACTCGCCGGCCATCACCGACTTCACCGTGATGGTGGACGGCGCCTCGCACATGTTCGTCACGGGACCCGACGTCATCGAGGCGGTCACCGGCGAGCGCACCAGCGCCGAGGACTTGGGCGGCGCCCGCACCAGCAACACGGTCAACGGCAACGCGCACTTCCTCGCCGCCGACGAGCGGGACGCCATCGACACGGTGCGCGACCTGCTGTCGTACCTGCCCGCCAACAACCTGCAGGAGCCGCCCCGGTACGCCCCTGGAGCGGCACCCGACGGACGACGGCTCGACCGGGTGGTCCCGGACCGGCTCGAGCAGGCCTACGACATGCGGGAGATCCTGCGCGAGGTCGTCGACGACGCCGAACTGCTGGAGGTGCAGGAGCTGTTCGCGCCGAACATCATCTGCGCCCTGGCCCGTGTCGAGGGCGCGTCGGTGGGCGTCGTCGCCAACCAGCCACTGCACGCCGCCGGCGTCCTCGACATCGACGCCTCGGAGAAGGCGGCGCGCTTCGTGCGGTTCTGCGACGCCTTCGGCCTTCCGCTGCTGACCTTCGCCGACGTCCCCGGCTATCTGTCCGGTGTCCGCCAGGAGCAGGGCGGGATCATCCGGCGCGGCGCCAAACTGCTGTACGCGTACGCCGAGGCGACCGTACCGAAGGTGACCGTGGTGGTGCGCAAGGCGTACGGCGGCGGGTACGCCGTGATGGGCTCCAAGCACCTGGGCGCCGACGTCAACCTCGCCTGGCCCACCGCCCGGATCGCCGTGATGGGCGCCGAGGGCGCGGTCGGCCTGCTGCACCGGCGTGAACTCGCCGCCTCCGACGACCCCGAGGCGCTGCGCGCCCGCCTCGTCACCGCCTACCAGCGCACGCACGGGACGCCCTATACCGCCGCGGAGCGCGGCTACGTCGACGCCGTCATCGCGCCGCGCGAGACCCGCGCCCACGTCTGCCGCGCCCTGTGCGCGCTGCGCGGCAAGCGTGCCCAGATGCCGGAGCGCAGGCACGGCAACATCCCGCTCTGACCGCCGCGCTCCGCCCCGCTGCTCTGACCGCCGTGACCGCGCCGCCCGCGCCGACCCGCAAGCCCGTTTCCGTGACGTGAGGAGCCATGCCCGATGGACAGCCGCCGCCCCCCGCTCGCGCCCGCGTACCGGACCCTGCCCGAGTACGTGCGGCACTGGGCCGAGACCATCCCCGACCGCCGGGCGTTCACCTTCGTCGACCATCCCGCCGCGAACTCGCGCGGCGTCCACCGCACCCTGATCTGGCGGCGCCTCGACCTGCGGGTCCGGGCGCTGGCGGCCCGGCTCACCGAGGAGGCCGGGCCCGGAGCGCGGGTCGCGCTGCTGTGCCCGCAGGGAACGGAGTACGTCACCGCCTTCCTCGCGGCGCTCACCGCCGGCCTGGTCGCCGTACCGCTGTATCCGCCCGGTCTGCCCGGGCACGGCGACCGGCTCTCGGCGGTCCTCGCGGACGCGTGTCCGGCGGTCGTGGTGACGACGAGCGGTGCGGCGGAGGAGGTGCGGGAGTTCTGCGCGGGCACGGCGGTGCGGATCGTCGTCGCGGACGAGGTGCCCGACGCCGCCGCCGGGGACTGGCGGCCGGGCACGCCCGACCCGGCAGGGCTCGCCTATCTGCAGTACACCTCCGGTTCGACCCGCACCCCGGCGGGCGTGGAGATCACCCACGGCAACGTCGTCGCCAACGCCCGCCAGGCGCTCACCGCCTACGGCGCCGACGAGCATCCGCCGACCTGCGTCGGCTGGCTGCCGCTCTACCACGACATGGGGCTCGTGCTCAGCGTCGCCGCACCGGTCCAGCGGGGTCTGCTGTCGGTGCTGATGGACCCGGTCGCCTTCCTTCACGAGCCGGCGCGCTGGCTGCGGCTGCTCGGCGCCCATCCGCGCACGGTGAGTGCCGCGCCGAACTTCGCCTACGACTACTGCGCATCGGTGGTCACCGACGCGCAGAAGGCGGACCTCCGGCTGGACGGTGTCTCCGCGCTGATCAACGGCAGCGAGCCGGTCCGCCCGGACACCGCCGACCGCTTCCACGCCGCCTTCGCCGCGCAGGGTCTCGCGCCGGGCACCCACTGCCCGTCGTACGGACTCGCCGAGGGAACCGTCTTCGTCAGCGCCGCCGGGCCCGGGGAGCCGCTGCGCGTGTTCACCCTGGACCGCGACGCCCTCGCCACCGGGAAGGCCCTGCCCGCGCCGGCCGACGACGCCACGGCCGTGCGGTTGGCCGGCTGCGGCATCCCGGCGGGCCAGCGGGTCCGCATCGCCGATCCCGTCTCCCGCACCGCCCTGTCCGAGGGAGAGGTCGGGGAGATCTGGGTGCAGGGGCCGAACGTCGGACGCGGCTACTGGAACCAGGAGGAGCAGACCCGGCGGGTCTTCGGCGCCGTCCTCGCCGGTGACCCGGCCGCCGGGGGCGGCTGGCTGCGCACGGGGGACCTGGGCACGGTCCTCGACGGCCAGCTGGTCGTGACCGGTCGGCTGAAGGACCTCATCGTCGTCGACGGCCGCAACCACTACCCGCAGGACGTCGAGGCCACGGCCCAGGACGCGCACCCGGTGGTGCGGCGCGACAGGCTCGCCGCCTTCGGCGTGCCCGGACCCGACGGGGAGCGGGTGGTCGTGGTGGCCGAGCACGTGCGGACCACGAACCTCGCGGGGATCGACGTACCGGACCTGGTGCGCGCCGTGCGCGCGGCCGTCTCCGCGCGGCACGGCCTGCGCCTCGCCGACGTGGTCCTCGTCCAGCCGGGCGCCGTTCCCCGTACCTCCAGCGGCAAGGTGTCGCGGGCACTGACCCGTGCCCGGTACCTGGAGGGCGCCTACACGGCGGAGAGCACCCGGTGAGCGCCCCCGACGAGAGCTCGGTGCGCCGCCTGATCGCCGAGCGGGTGGCCCTCTGGAGCGGCACCCCGGCCGGGGACGTACCGATGGACCGGCCGCTGGCGGACCTCGGCATGGCCTCGCGCGACGCGGTCGTCCTCGCCGGGGAGCTGTCCCGTCTGACGGGCCGTGAACTGCCTCCGACCCTGCTGTGGGAGGCGCCCACCGGCGAGGCCCTGGTGGCGCGCCTGTGCGCCACGGTGACGGAGGCCGCACCGGCCACCGGGGCCCCGGTGGCTCCGGCGGTCCCGACGGCTCCCGCCGAACCCGTGGCGGTCATCGGGGTCGGCTGCCGGCTGCCGGGGGGTGTGCACGGCCCGGCGGACTACTGGCGGCTGCTGAGCGAGGGTGTCGACGCGATCCGGCGGGTGCCGGAGGACCGCTGGCGGGACTTCACCGCCTTCCCACCCGCCGAGGCGCCCCGCCACGGCGGCTATCTGGACGACATCGCCGGATTCGACGCGGACTTCTTCCGCATCACCCCGCGCGAAGCCGCCGTCATGGATCCGCAGCAGCGGATCCTCCTCGAGGTCGTCCACGAGGCACTCGACCACGCCGCCGTCCCGGCCGCCTCCCTGGCCGGCACCGCCACGGGTGTCTTCGTCGGCGTGTCCGCCCCGGAGTACGGACAGTTGACCGGCGCCGATCCCACGGGGGTCGATCCGTGGGCGCCGGCGGGCGCGGCCCTCGGT
Source organism: Streptomyces sp. NPDC001348 (assembly GCF_053597535.1). Taxonomy (NCBI): domain Bacteria; kingdom Bacillati; phylum Actinomycetota; class Actinomycetes; order Kitasatosporales; family Streptomycetaceae; genus Streptomyces; species Streptomyces sp. NPDC001348. The sequence continues at coordinate 70,255 of NZ_JBSFIK010000002.1, forward strand.
GTCACCGCGGGCCGTCTGGCGTACGTCCTGGACACCCGCGGGCCGAGCATGGCCGTCGACACCGCCTGTTCCTCCTCGCTGGTCGCCCTGCACCACGCGTGCGTGAGCCTGCGCACCGGCGAGAGCGACACGGCGATCGCCGCGGGGGTCAACGTGCTGCTCTCCCCCACCGTGACCGTCGCGTTCCGGCGGGCGGGAGCCCTCGCCCCGGACGGCCGGTGCAAGCCGTTCTCCCCGGCGGCGGACGGCATCGGACGCGCGGAAGGGTGCGCGGTCGTGCTTCTGAAGCGACTGGAGGACGCCGAACGGGACGGCGACCGTGTGCTGGCCGTCATCCGCGCCACCGCCGTCAACTCCGACGGCCGTTCGGGCGGCCTCCTGGCGCCCAACCCCGCGGCCCAGCAGGCACTGCTGAGGAGCGCCTACGCACGGGCCGGACTCGCCGCGCAGCGGGTCGACTACGTCGAGGCGCACGGCACCGGCACCCCGCTCGGCGACCCGATCGAGGCGGGCGCGCTCGCCGCCGTGCTCGGTCCGGGCCGCGACCCGGACCAGCCGCTGCTGCTCGGCTCGGTCAAGGGCAACCTCGGGCACCTGGAGTCGGCCGCGGGCCTCACGGGGCTGGTGAAGACGGTGCTCGCGCTGCACCACGACCTGATTCCGCCGTCCCTGCACTGCGCCGACGGCAGCGCCCTGGCTGACACACGGCTGCGGGTGGTGACGGAGCCCGAGCCGTGGCCCCGCTACACCGGAACGGCCACCGCCGGGGTCTCCGGGTTCGGCTTCGGCGGCACCAACGCCCATGCGGTACTGGAGGAATGGCGGCCCGGTGCCCCGGTGCCGCCGGCCGACGGGCCGGCCACCCGGCTGCACCTGCTCGGCGACGTCGACACGGAACGGGTGCGGGACACCGCGGCCCGGCTCGCCGACTGGCTGCTCACTCCCCAGGGAGGCGCCGCGCACCCGGCCGACGTGGCACGCACCCTCGCCGGGCGTACCCGCCGCGGACCGGTGCGGGCCGCCGTCGTCGCCCGCGACCGGGAGGAACTCGCGGAGGGACTCGTCGCGTTGGCGGGCGGCCGCCCCCACGCCCGGGTGGTCACCGACGAACGCGACCTCGTCGGGCGCGGGCCGGTGTGGGTGTTCTCCGGGTACGGCAGCCAGTGGGCCGGCATGGGGCGCCGGCTGCTGGCGGAGGAGCCCGCGTTCGCCGCCGCCGTGGAGAAGCTCGACGCGCAGCTCGCCGCGGAGTGCGGTCTGTCCCTGTACGACCACCTGGCCTCGGGAGGCGGCCTGGACCGGCTGGAGGTGGCCCAGCCCGTCCTGTTCGGCCTGCAGGTGGCGCTCGCGGAGCTGTGGCGGGCGTACGGTGTCGAGCCCGCCGCCGCCATCGGTCACTCCATGGGCGAGGTGGCCGCCGCGGTGTGCGCGGGCGCCCTGGACGTGTCGGACGCGGCCCGGGTCGTCGCCGTACGGGCCCGGCTGCTCAGCGGGCTGCGGGGCGGCGCGATGGCGGTCGTCGACCTCGACGACCACGAAGCGGACTCCCTGGAACGGGACTTCCCGGGCGTGTACGTGGCCGTCCATTCCTCGCCCGGCCAGAAGGTCGTCACCGGCGAGGAGCCCGCGGTGACCCGGCTGGTGCGGCGGCTGGAGCGGGAGGGCCGGGCCGCCCGGACCATGCGGGTCGTCGGCGCCGGTCACTCCCCCCAGGTCGACGGGCTGCTGCCCGAGCTGACCGACGCGCTGGCCGACGTCCGGGGCAGGGCGCCCCGTGTCCCGTTCTACTCCACCGTCCTCGACGACCCGCGCGGCTCCTCCGCCTTCGACGCCGCCCACTGGGCCGCGAACCTGCGGCGGCCCGTGCGCCTGGACCGGGCCGTCGCGGCGGCCGCGGCCGACGGGCACACCGCCTTCGTGGAGGTCTCCCCGCATCCGGTGCTGACCCGGGCCGTCACCGGCACCGTCCCCGGCGCGCTCGCCGTCGGCACACTGCGCCGCGACGCGGACGGCTGCGAGGGTTTCCTCACCCACCTGGGCGCGCTCTACGCGGCGGGGGGACGCCTGCCGCTGCCGCCCGGCCGGGTCATCGACCTTCCCGGACCGCGCTGGCGGCATGTCCGGCACTGGTGGACGGACGGACGGCCGCCCGTCGCTGCCACGCCCGCGGCTCCCCCGGCTCACGGGGAAGCGGCCGCCGTCGCGCCGGACGACACCTCGGTCCCGGCCCGCCTGTGCCACCACATCGCCACCGTCACCGGTCATCCGCAGGGCCGTGTCACCCCGGCCACCGCACTGGCCGGCCTCGGGCTGGACTCTCTGATGGCGGTCCGCGTCCGCAGCGCGATCGAACGCGAGTTCCGCGTCCAGCTCCCCCTGCGCGACCTGTTCGGCGCCGCGACCGTCGGGGACGCGGCCGACCGCATCCAGCAGGCCCTTTCCGCAGGCCCGCTCCGCCCGCTGCGCGTCACCGGCTCCCGGCCCCCGCTCTTCCTCGTGCACGCGGCCGGCGGCACCCCGGACGTCTACCGCGCGCTCGCCGACCGGCTCGGGGACGACCGGCCGGTGTACGGGCTGGACCGGATCGAGGAGGCCCGGACGGTGCCGGAGAAGGCCAGGCGCTACGCCGAGGCGGTCGCCGCCGCCCACCCGGACGGCCCCTGCCTGCTGGGCGGTTGGTCCTTCGGCGGATTCGTCGCGCAGGAAACCGCGCGGCAGCTCACCGCCGCCGGGCGGGACGTCGGACTGGTGGTACTGATCGACTCCGTGCGGCCCCTCCCCCGGCCCGGCCGCTCCCCGGCCGACCGGCTCCGCGCCCACTTCACGGGTTTCGCCCGGCACGTCGCCGACACCTACGGGGTGCGGCTCCGGCTGCCGTACGACGAGCTCCTCGCGATGGACGACGACGGCGAGCGCATCGACACCGTGCTGCGGGCCCTGAGGGAGGCCGCCGACGTGCCGGCCGCCGCGCTGGAGCACCAGCGCGCCTCCTATCTGGATCTGAGGATCGGCGAGGCCCACCAGCCGGGCCGCCACGAGGGGCGGGTGGTGCTGTACCGGGCCACCGAACCCGCCCCGCACACCGTGCGCGACCCGGCGTACGAGCGGGACGACCAGGCGCTGGGCTGGGACGACGTGTGCCCGCGCCTCACCGTCGTGCCGGTCGCGGGCCACCATCTGTCGCTGCTCGACCCGCCGCACGTCGACGAGATCGCCGCCCATCTGCGGCGCGAGCTCGCCGCACAGAGCCGCTGAACCGGAACCACGAGGAGCCGCCATGTCCCACCCCACCACCGGAGTGTCCCGACGCGCCGTCACCAGAGCCGCGGCCGCCACCTCGCTGGCCGTCCTGTTCGGCGCCGCCACCGGCACCACGCGCGCCCGGGCGGCGACCCGGCTGGGACCACGCACCTTCGACGTGTCCGTGTCCTCCGCCGCACTGGGCCGCAGCGCGCCGGTACGCCTGATCCTGCCGACGGACCACGCCACGCAGACCGGACGGACCTACCCCGTGCTGTACCTGCTGCACGGCGCCCACGACGACTACACCTCCTGGACGCGGGAGACGGACATCGAGGCCTTCACCGAGGGCCGCGACCTGATCGTGGCCATGCCGGACGGAGGCCCCACCGGCATTCCCACCGACTGGCTGAGCGGCCCCGACTACGAGACCTTCCAGCTCAAGGAGCTGCCGTCACTGCTCGCCCGGAACTACCGGGCCTCCGGGGTACGGGCGGTCGCCGGTGTCTCCACCGGCGGCTACGGTGCCATGGCCCACGCGGCCCGCCACCCGGGCGCGTTCGCCGCGGCGGCCTCCTACAGCGGCATCCTGGACACCACCGCGCCGGGTGTTCCCCCGATCGTCGACGCCATCGTGGCCCGCGAGAAGCTGCTGCCCCTGAATCTCTGGGGCAACTCGATCCTGAACCTGCTCACCTGGCAGGACTTCAACCCGCGCGCCCGCGCCTCCGGGCTGCGCGGCACCCCCCTGTACGTCTCCAGCGGCAGCGGACTGGCCGGCGGGACCGACGAGTTGTGGCCCGAGGCGCTGGAGAGCGCCCTGTGGCTGTCCGCCCACGGCTTCACCGACACGCTCGCCCTGCTCGGCATCCCGGTCACCACCCACTACTACACCGGCGGCGCCCACAGCTGGACATACTGGAAAAGGGAGTTCACCGCCTCGTGGCCGATGCTCGCCCGTGCCCTGGGGGTACCGGAGTGATGTCGGTGCCGTCGGGGCACGGAACGGAGCGCGGGGGACGTCCGTCAGACACAGGACGCCCCCCTCACCCCACGGGCAGCGGCCCCAGGGTGAGCCGGTTCCGGGTGAAAGGAGTGTCCGCGATGGCCGTCCCCACCCCGCGCGGCGTGCCGGACGGACCGGCGGCCCCGCCGCTGCCGCCCGGCCTTGCCGAACTGCTGCGGGCCCAGCTCGAAGCGGTGGCCGACCAGGTGGAGGAGGAGGTCCGCGGCCAGGTTCCCGAGTACGCACGCCCGGCCGACGGGACGTACCGCCGCAATCTCCGGGCCGGGGTGGTGCAGGCGCTGACCCTGTTCGTCGACCACATCGCCGATCCGCGCGGTCAGGGCGACGCGATCGCCGCGACGTACTACGAACTCGGACGCGGTGAGGCCCTGGAGGGCCGCAGCCTGGACGCGCTGCAGTCCGCGCTGCGGATCGGAGGGCTGCACGCCTGGCGGCTGATGGGCCGTACGGCCAAGGAACTGGGGCTGGACTCCGCGGTCGTGGCGGCGCTGGGCGAACTCGCGTTCCGGACCGTGCACGAGGTGGCGGAGGCGGCGGCGGCCGGGTACGCCGAGGCCCAGCTGCGCAGCACGGACGAGCTGGAGCGGCGCCGCAGGCGGCTGCTCGATCTCCTGCTGGGCGACGGTCCGGTGTCGCCGGAGGCCGTGCACGACCTGGCGCACGGGGCGCGCTGGCCGGTGCCCCGGCACGTCGCCGTCGTCGCGCTCGCGGCCACCCCCGAACAGCGGGAGGAGGACCGGCCCCTGGCCACGGCCGGGGCGCTGGTGGACATGGCGTCCCGGCCGCCACGGATGCTGGTACCCGACCCGGACGGTGCCGGCCGGTTCGGCGGGCGGGCGTTCGCCCTCGCGCTGCGCGGCCGTCCGGCCGCGATCGGCCCGACGGTTCCGCTCACCGAGGCCGCGCAGTCGCTGCACTGGGCCACCCGGGCGCTGGGGCTGATGGGGCGCGGGATCCTGCCCCGGCAGGGCGTGGTGCGCTGCGCCGACCATCTCTCGACGCTGCTGCTGCACAGCGACGAGTCGCTGCTGAACCGGTTGGAGGCGCGTGTCCTCGCCCCCCTGGACGGGGTCTCCGACGGCCAGCGTGCCCGGCTCGCCGAGACGCTGCTGGCCTGGCTGCTCAGCGGCAGCAATGTGCCGGACGTCGCCGCGCGGCTGCACGTCCACCCGCAGACGGTCCGCTACCGTCTGCGCCAGCTGGAGAAGTTGTTCGGTGACGCCCTGCACGACCCCGGCACCCGTCTGGACCTCATCCTGGCACTACGCGCCGGGGAATTACGGGAACCCTCGGTACTCACACCGGCAACAAAAAACATGGAATCTCTGAATTCCCGTCCATAACAGCTGACCGGTCAACGCGAATACCTTCGGGGCATCCTTTTCCGCAGGCGCGTCAACGCGCCCCACCCCCGCAAAGGATCCCCATGCGCATCCGCTTGTGCCTCGCCGCGCTCTCGCTGCTCGGCGGGGCCGGACTGACCGCCCTTTCGGCCCCCTCGGCCTCGGCCGCCACCTGCTCGGACATCGACGTCGTCGCCGCCCGCGGCACCTTCGAGCCGGGCACGCTCGGCGCGATCGTCGGCGACCCGGTGTATTCCGCGCTGCAGAAGAAACTGACGGGCAAAAAGCTGTCCGGTTACAAGGTGAACTACCCGGCGGATCTCTCCCTCACGTCGGCCGCGCAGGGCAACGCGGACCTGGTGAACCACGTCGAGAGCCAGGCCACGGCCTGTCCGAACCAGCGTTTCGTTCTGGTCGGTTATTCGCAGGGCGCGAATGTCGTCGACAACTCCATCGGCATCAGCAGCGCCGGTGCGGTGGTCGGCAGCCCCATCGTGGCCACGATCCCGGCCGCGCTGGAGCCGAGGGTCGCCGCGGTGCTGCTGTTCGGCAACCCGATCCGTGCCCTCGGCAAGAGCGTCACCGGCACCTACCAGAGCCGCACCATCGACTTCTGCGCCAAGGGCGACCCGATCTGCGAGAACGGCGGCGGTGACGTCCTCGCGCACCTCGGCTACACCGCCGACGCCGACGCGGCGGCCGCGTTCGCCGCCGGCAAGGTCTGATTCGTTCGGACCCGCGGGCACGGCGGGGCCCGGGAGGAGATCCTCCCGGGCCCTTCGGCCGTGCCGCAGAGGTTACTTCGGGCTGCGGGCGAAGCTCGCCAGGCTGGTGGAGACCGGCTCGGGGCGCCCGTTGTTCTGCACCGGCGCCGCGGTCAGCACGTCGAGGTGCTGGTAGCCGTCGGCGACCACGGGGTGCAGGTCGGCCGGTATCCGGCCGGCCAGCAGTCCGTCGCCCGCGAGCACCGTGAGCGTCGGATCGGCGGTGAGCCCCTCCGGGTGCGCGACGAGCCGCTTCACCTGCGGGGAGGTGGCCAGTTCGAGGTCGGTGACCAGCTTGGTCGGGAAGTACTGCTCGGTGAAGTCCAGCGGCTGCTCGGCCAGGCTGCGGGCGAGCTCCCGGATGTCGGTGACCTCCTTCCCGGCGTTCGTGAAGGGCGTGCCGTCGGCCGACTTGTACCCGGGGTCGTCGGGGTCGCCGACACGGTCGTAATTCCGCCATGTGTACAGCGGCCCGTGCGGCTGCTCCGGGATCGCCTTGTACTCGGTGCCGAACAGCGCGGGCTGCCGCGATCCGCCGTTGGCGACGGGGAAGTTCTTGTCGGTGATCGGTCCGCCGTCGAAGAAGCCGACGCTGCTCTGCAGGAACGCCAGCGGTACGGAGTCGTCGTCCATCAGCGCGCCCAGTACCGCGTCGTTGCTGAGCCGGAAGTCCTTCACCGCGGGTGAGCCGGTGAGGAAGGCGGCGGCGTCCTTGGAGAACAGGAAGCGGTTGGTGGCCTCGATGTCGGTGTTGGCGGGAAGGTAGGAGGGCAGGTCGGCCTCGGCGTCCGGCGCCTGGAGGGCACCCACGCCGGCGATGGCCAGCAGGGTCATGGTCTCCGGGTTGAGCAGGACCGGCGCGGACAACGAGCGGGGCAGGACTCCGCTGTCGAGGCCGGCCTGCACGACGCCGTAACCGAGACCGATGTCGGGGAGGTCGGTGTCGTCCGGGATGCTGCCGCTGAGGTCCCCGAGATCGGTGGAGACGGTGGTGTCGAGGGCGAAGTAGCCGGCGCACTGGTTGTATCCGGCGTCCGCCGTGGTGGCGTCGTCGCCGTCGAAGTCGGCGGCCGCGAAGTACCCCGTGATCACACCGCCGAGGGAATGTCCGCCGCACAGCACCTTCCGCTTGCGCAGCTGCTGGTCGGGCAACTCGGCGGTGAGCAGGTCGTACTGGTCGCGGACCGTCTGCTCGATGCCGAGTTTCGCCATCCAGCCCAGCCGGTCGTTGCCGGTGAACCCGGCGAAGGTGCGGCCGTTCACCTTCTTGCCGCGGTAGTAGTAGTCGACGGCCGTGTGCTGGTCACCGGAGTCGATGCCGGTGTGGTCCTCGAGGCAGTTGGAGCGGCGGTCCAGGGCCCAGAACTCGATGTGCCGGCCCTGTTCGGCGGCGCGCGCCACGGTGTTGCGGGCGACGCTGTCGAACGCCCCGGCTCCCTCCAGGATGCCGGGCTGGGCGACCAGGATCCGGTCGGCGTCGGCCGAGGCGGCCGGACCGTCGGAGGCGCGGTAGCGCAGGTACGACAGCCAGTCGCACGCCGCCGGGCGGTCCCCGAAGGACGCCGGCAGCGGCACCTTCACCCGCACCACCGACTCGGTCACCCCGGCCACCGGACTCGTCGACGCGACCGGCGTCTCGGTCCGCGCGGCCGCCGCCGCCCGGGCGCCCGGGGCCACCGCGGTGAGCGTGCCGGTGGTCAGCAGCACCGCCAGCGCGGCGCTGCGCAGGGTCTTCGCGGTTCTTCTTCTGCTGCGACTCGTGTTCATAGCCGGACGGTAGGACCACGCGGGGCGCCCGACCGGCCGATGCTCACGGATACGCAGCAGCGGGGAGCGCCGTTGTCATGGCGGGCGCGATCGGGCGGGCGTCAGCACACGTTCCGGTAGGGCAGTTCGGGGAGGTAGGTGTGCCACTGGTCGCGGGTCAGGCCTCCGCCGGCCCGTCGGCATACGGTGGCGGCGATGCGGTCGGGGTCGACGGGGTACGTGCGCAGCGGGATGTGTTCGCCCGCGACCTGGAGGGTGCGGCCGTCAGGGGTGAAGGACAGATCCAGGACCTTGTCCCCGGAGGTCGGCAGGGGGAAGCCCAGTTGCTGCGCGGAGTTCACGTCCCACAGGGTGATGGTCCCATCGAGCCCGCCCACCGCGAGGGTGCTCCCGTCCGGGGAGAAGGCCAACGCGGTGACGTCGTAGGGTCCGGCGGTGAAGTCCCCGGACAGGGTCCCCGCGAGTTCGGCGAGGCGTCGTCGGCCGTCCTGGTCCCAGACGGACACCCATCCCATGTCGTCACCGACCACCAGCCGGTCGCCGGACGGACTGAAGGCCAGTACGGTGGATGTCCCGTCCCGGCTCAGTTCGCGAGCGACCGAGCGGCCGGACGGCAGCTCGACGAGCGCGGAATAGCTGGTTGCCAGAAGTCGGCCGTCCGGCCGCAGAGCCATGGAGTGCGACGCTTCGGCCCAGCTGAGGGGGCCATCGCCGGGCCGTCGGATCCGATGGCGCGCGGTTCTGTGTCGAGTGCGCAGGTCCCAGCGTTCCCACGCGTCCGCAGATGTTCGGTAGACCAGGAGGGAGTACCGGTCCGGGCCGAGTACGACGCCGTCGTCGAGGGTTGCGTCCGGGTCCCGGGGCGCAATGTCCAGGGACACGGTCTCCCGTTTCCGCCGGGTGTCCCAGACCCTGATCCGCTCCGGCCATCCTCGGGTCGACGGGCCGTCGAAGGTGCCGGTCCCGTAGGCGAAGGCACGCCCGTCCGGGCTGAACGTCAGGTTGACGACGCACTCGTCGTCCTCGTCGTCGGATTCGCAATGCGCGGACGTCAGACGGGTGCCGATGCTTCCGCTGGCGGGCCGCAGTTCGAACACGGCCGTGTTCCCGACGAGCCGAGCGGTCCCGACGAACCGGCCGTCCGGGCTGAACCGCGCCTGGCGGGCGATGGCGCGCTGATGCCACTGCACCTCGGCCGCGGTGTCGAAGGCGACCGTCTTGACCGCGGCGGGCCGCCCTCCGGCCGTCACCAGGTAGCGGATCACTCCCGCCTCCGGATCGATGTGCCCGTCCCCGGCCACTTCGTTGCGAGGTGTGTGCTGTAGGACCACACGCGGGGTGCCCGCCATCCGCCAGACGGCGACTGTTCTGCCGCCGGTCACGGCCAGATACCTGCCGTCCGCACTGAACGCCACCTCACTCGCGTCGTCCTGGTCGAGTTCCGGCAGGTCACGCCTGCGGCCGGAGGCGGTGTCCCAGACGCGCACGCCGTCGTCGGTGGTGACCGCCAGAAGTCCGCCGGCTCCGAAGGCGGAATACCCCTCACAGGCGCTTCGTCCGGCCGCGCGCACCCACGGCGCCGACACCCGCCGTCGGCCGACGACGTCCCATACCTGCAACGGGCCCTCTGTACTGGGGCACAGAGCCATCAACCGGTCGTCGGGGCTGATGAGCGCCGTCTGTGCCTCCGCGACCTTGGGTTCCAGCAGCAGCCGGTGACGCGGGACGTCCCACAGTTGCACGAACTTGTCCCCGACGACGATCAAAGTCCTGCCACCGGGCCCCAATTCCACCTGTGAGGCACCGCTCCACAACCGGAAGGTTCCGATCACCGTGCCCGAGCGGGCGTCGCGTACCTGGAAACCTCCGCTGCCCAGCGTCATGAGAAGCCGATGACCGTCCGATGACACATCCGTCAGGCTGTCGTCGGCGGACTTCTCGACCTTTCCATCAGGTCGTCGGGTGACGACGTTCCAACGCTGTATCCAGCGGCTTCCCTCGGTCACCAGAGTCCTGCCGTCAGCACTGAGGAACGGGTCGTGACCGTCCGAGCCCACCGGCACGTGGAACACCGCCCGCTCCGGCTGAGTGTCCGCCGCGAACAACGCACCCTTCGTCTCCGACGTCCCGCTCGTCCGCCACGCCGCCACACTCAGTCGCATCGCCAGCACCGGATCGGTGCCGCGCATCGAGTCCGCCAGGAAGGCCACGCGCCGGGCCGTGGCCTCCGCCCGGCGCCGGTCGCCCTCGAGGTTCTGCTGCCAGGCCACGACCCCGGCGACCAGGGCGAGTGCCAACAGCAGCGCCACGGAAGCGGTGAAGCTTCGCCGCCGTCGGCGCTCCCGGCTCCGGGTCGCGCGGGCGGCGGACAGGAAGTCCCGCTCCAGGGAGTTGAGTTCGGCGGCTGCGCCACCGGCGCCGAAGGTCTCCTCCGCCGTGGCCAGCCGGGCCCCCCGGTACAGGGCGCCGGCATCCCGCCCGAGGTCTTCCCAGGCACGCGCGTCCTCGGTCAGCCGGCGGTGCAGCAGCAACCGTTGCCGGTCCTCCTCGATCCAGCCGCGCAGGCGGGGCCAGGCCGTGAGGAGTGCCTCGTGGGCCAAGTCGACAATATCGCCGTCGAGGGTGATCAACCGGGCCTCGGCCAGGCGTTCCAGGACCTCCTCCCGGTCCCCGGCCACGGTCTGGGCCAACTCGGCCCGCTCCGCGGGACGGCGGGTGTCGGGGGTGCCCTCGCCCGGTGTGACGAGCCGCAGCAACAGTCCCCGCGCCAGGCGCGCCTGGTCGGGAGAGAGCCGGGCGTACAGGTCTTCCGCCGTGCGGGCGATCGCGCCGTGCAGGCCTCCGGCGGCCTGGTAACCGTCCAGCGTGAGGGCGCGTCCGCGGCGGCGGCGCCAGGTCTCGAGTAGCGCGTGCGACATCAGGGGCAGGCCGCCGGGCTCGCCCTCCGCCTCGGCGACGAGCCGGGCGGTCAGGGCCCGTTCCACGATCAGGCCGTCGGACGCGGCGGGTTTGACGATGGCTTCCCGTAATTCGTCACCGCTCATGGGGCCCACGGGCACGGCGGCCGTGCGCAGCACCTCGACCAGTCCGTGATGGCGCAGGCAGCGGCCGTAGAAGTCCGCCCGCAGTCCCAGGACCACGCGCAGCCGGCTGTCTGGATCCGCGGCGGACAGTAGCCGATCGATGAACTCCTGCCGCTCGGCCGGATCACGGCAGAGGGTGAAGACCTCCTCGAACTGGTCCACGACCAGCCAGGTGTCACCGGGGGCCTCGGCGGGCCGGAACAGCGCGCCATGCGTGACCATCGGCCGGTCACCCGGTGTCAGGATGCGCAGGGCGGACGGTCGTTCGCCGCCCTGGGCGCGTTGGAGGAGTGGGATGAGGCCGGCGCGCAGCAGTGAGGACTTGCCGCTGCCGGAGGGGCCGACGACCGCCGAGCACCGGGAGGCGAGAGCGACGCGGGCGATTTCGTCGACGAGCCGCTCCCGGCCGAAGAACCGGTCGTGGTCGGCCGGTTCGAAGCGCGCCAGCCCCCGGTAGGGCGGTTCGGCGTCCGGATCGTCGGCGAGTGACAGAGCGGACGCTTCCCGCTCCTCCGCCGCGGCCTGCCGCCAGCGCCGCTCCCACTCCTCCGGGTCGCCGCCGCACGCCCGTACGTAGGCCAGGGCCACCGGCAGTGTCGGAAGGCGCTCGCCCGCCGCGGCCTGCGACAAGGTGCTCGCCCCGTGCCCGGTGCGCCGCGCCATGACACGGTAGGTCGGACTGCCCGCCTCCGTGCGCAGTTCGCGCAATTCGGCGGCGAACCGCTGCACCGGGCCCGCGCCGGGATCGATCGGGCTCTCCGGACGCCCCGCCATCGGCACCTCCCCCTCCGCCCGCCTCCCCCGTGGACGCGGCGCGAGGCCCGCAAAGTACGCAGGCCCGCGGCCGTAGGGCAAGCCGGGGACGTCCTCTTCGGTCAGTGTCTCGAGGCCGGGCCCATGACCTGCGGCATCGCCGTTGTTCAGGGTGACGGATGGGGCTGCCCATTCAATTCCGGGGCCGCTGAACTCGGTGGTGCACGGCGGTCGCACAGCATCCAAGGCGGCCTCCCGAACGTACGGCGTCCGGGAGGGCGCACCTGGGTGGCGCGGCCGCTCACCATCCGCAACCAACCGATCTCAGGAGCTGCGCTCATGAGCGAGAGCGAGCAGACCCCGCCGTACCCGGCCGCAGGGGCCGGGGTGTTCGACGTCGATCCGGACCAGAGCGGTGTCAGTCAGGACCCGAACCACGAAGTGACCTCGGACATCGACGCCCTCGACGAAGACTGGGAGCTGTGACATGGGAACCGCCAAGGGCATGATCGCCGCCGCACGTCAGCTGCTGGGCACCACCGAGCACCCGCCCGGCTCGAACCACAACGTCGTCACCTCGTGGTACGGCTTCTCCGGCCCGTGGTGCGACATGTCCATCAGCTACGAGGCCGCCCACTCCGACAACCTCAAGGCCGTGATGGGCAAGTTCGCCCTGACCACCGCCCACGCCCGAGCCTTCCAGAGCCACGGCCGCTGGCACTACGGGCTCGGCGGTGTCCGGGCCGGTGACGTCGTCTTCTTCGACTGGTCCGGTGGCCGCTCCATCAGCGGTATCGACCACGTCGGTCTGGTGGAGGCCGTGCACTCCAACGGCACCGTCACCACCCTGGAGGGCAACACCTCCGACGCGTTCCGCCGCCGTCTGCGCAACTCCGCCTGTGTGGTGGGCTACGGCCGCCCGGCCTACGACGGCGCCGCGCCCCTGCCGTCCCACGACGGCATCCTGCGCAAGGGCTCGACCGGCAAGGCCGTGAAGGCCCTGCAGAAGAACCTGAACACCGTGCAGCACGCCGGGCTGACCGTGGACGGCGAGTTCGGGGCCGCCACCGACAAGGCGCTGCGCGCCTTCCAGGCCAAGCACAAGCTGACCGTCGACGGCGAGTACGGGCCGCACACCGCCGCGGTGATGAAGGCCGCCCTGGCGGGGAAGCCGGGGGTCATCAAGCCCAAGGCGCTCGTCGCCGCGGCCGAGCAGCTCGTCGTGGACGGCCAGTTCGGGCCGGCCACGTGTGCGGCCCTGCAGCGGGCCCTCAACAGCAGGACGGGCGCGGGACTCGACGTCGACGGGGCGTTCGGCCCGCTGACGATCAAGGCCTTGCAGGCCTACGTCGGGGTCACCGCCGACGGGATCACCGGACCCGACACCGTGACCGCCCTCAACAAGCACCTGGGGCTGCCGCCGCACGACAGCTGGGACGACGCCACCACGACCCAGCTCCAGAAGGCCCTCAACGCCGGCGCCTTCTGACCGTCGGCCGACCGGCCGGGTGCCCCCGTACGGGGGGGGCGGGGGCACCCATGGTGGAGGCTCAGCCGAGACCTTCGCCCAGCCTCGCCACGGCGCCGGGACCGTAACCGGCCGAGAGCAGGGGGTTCCGGATGTCGGCGTCCAGGTCGGGCACGTAGCCGGCGAGGACGTCGGCGGGGCCGTGGAGCCGTACGGCGCCGAGCGCGGCGGGCAGCAGTGCCGTCTCGGCGCGGGGCAGCGTCTGTGCCGTTCCCCCGCTGGAGAAGGTCACGGGTGCGCCGGCGTTGCTCAGTACGAGCGCGGTGGTGACGGGGCGGTCCAGCCGGGCGCCGGCCGCGACCTGCCACCGCTCCAGCGCGAAGTAGGGGCCGGCGCACAGGATCACCCGCCGGGTGCCGTCGCCCGCGGGCAGGCTCAGCCCCTGGGTGAACTCCGGCCGGTGATCCGGGTGCCACTGTTCCAGCAGCGCCTCCACGTTGGCGTGCCACTCGGCGTCGTCGAGCGGCGCGCCGTCCTGCATGCGGTGGCGCATGGCGTGCTCCTGGAGGTCCGAGGTCTGCTCGATCTCGTACACGAGCGTGCCCGGGCCGAAACTGTGCACGGTGCCTGCCGGGACGTACAGGGTCTGTCCGGCCCGGACGGGCAGCCGGCGCAGCACGGCGTCGAAGTCCTGGTCCAGGAGGGCCTGCCGGAGCCGTTGCCGTCCCACCCCGGGGTGGACGCCGACGAGGGCGGTGGCGCCGGGCTGCGCCTCGAGGATGTGCCAGGCCTCGGTCTTGCCGTTGGGTTCGCCCTGTGCGTGCGCGTCCCGGTCGTCCGGGTGGAGGTGCACCGGCAACGGGGCGGCGGCGTCGATGAACTTGGTCAGCAGCGGGAAACGCGGTCCTCGCGGACCGCGTCCCAGCAACTCCCGCGGGTGCTCGCGGACGAGGTCGCGCAGCCGCGCCCCGGCCAGCGGGCCTTCCCGCACGTGTGCTTCGTCGCCGTCCACGTCACTGATCTCCCAGGTCTCGGCGATCCGCCCCGGGGGCAGGCCACCGCGGCCGAGGCGGTCGGGGATGGCCCGGCCGCCGAAGACGTGCCGCTTGACCGCTGTGGTCAGCCGTAGTGGGTACCAGTCCACGTCCCGTCCTCGCTCGTCCTGCCCTCGCGTGCGCGTCCGCCGGGTAGCCCGGCACGGGCACGTCCACACACGCGAGGTGAGCAAGCCGGTCCGGCTCGGTGCCGCGTGGTCAGGAGACGTTCCACTGCTGGCTGGTCGCGCCGGTGCCGGTCTCCTGGTCCACCGCCGCGTTCTGGGTGGTCGAGCCGCCCGCGGCACCGATGTCCAGGTCGCTGCCCACGCCGGCGAGCATGTAGGTGCTGCCGGTGTAGCTGCCGACCAGGTCGAGGAACCACTGCTGGTTGGCACCGCCGTTGCAGGTCCACTGCTGCAGCTGCACGCCGGTGGCGGTCGACTGGTTCGGTACGTCCAGGCACAGTCCGCTCTTGACGCTCTTGACGGTGTAGACGTTGTCGGCCACCCGGGTGAGGGTCCACTGCTGGTTGGCGCCGCCGTTGGACGGCCACTGGATGATCTTCGCGCCGTTCGAGGTGGAGCCGCTCGCCACGTCCATGAGCAGGGAGCTGTTCCGGTTGGCCAGGGTGTGCACGCCTGTGGAGGGCAGTCCGCCGCCGGCGGTCCAGGTGCCCGCGCCGGGGTCGAGGGACCAGGTCGGGTACTGGCCGAGGTTGACCGTCGTCCCCCTGATGGTCAGCGGCAGCCAGATCAGCTTCGAGGCGCCGAGGTCGGAGGTGTTCCAGCGGTCGCCGGCGTAGATGTAGGTGGTTCCGGAGGAGCCCTGCACGGTGATCACGTTGGCCGTCTGGCTGCCGTAGGTGTGGGTGCCGGGCGCGGCGAAGTCACGGAACGCCGACCACGGCCCGCTCAGCGAGGTGGCGGTGGCGTAGATGTTGTCGTTCAGGCTCCAGCCCGTCAGATGGGAGCCGAAGACGTAGTAGGTGCCGTCCTTCTTGATCATGGCGGGCGCCTCGACGCTGCCGCTGCCGCTGCCGCCCAGCACCGCCACGGCGCTGTCCACGGTGAGGTAGTCGGCGGAGAGCCTGTCGATGCGCAGGCCGTTGTTGCGGTCCTCGCTGAGCAGGTAGGCGGTGCCGTCGGTGTCCTGGAACAGGCCCAGGTCACGGCTGAGGTTGCCCAGCGGCCGGAAGCTTCCCCGGTAGGTGTAGGGGCCGCACGGCGTGCTGCTGGTCGCCACACCGACCTTGGCCTCGGAGTAGTTGGTGCTGTCGATGTGCATGTACATCACGTACATGCCGGTCGACGAGTTGTAGATGACCTTGGGGCGCTCCACGATGCGGCTGGGTCCCAGGTCTCCGCTGCTCTGCCTGCTGAGGGCCTCGCCCTTGTAGGTCCAGTTGGCGAGGTCGGTCGAGGTGTAGCAGGTGATGTCCTGGAACGAGGTGTCCGACGAGGTCTCACCGGTCTTGTCCTCGCCGAAGCCGTACCAGGTGCCGCCCACCTCGATGATGCCGAGGCCGTGCAGTTGCAGCGCGTTGCCGTTCTGGTCGGTGCGTGCGTCACCCGTGGTGAACGACACCGTGGCCGCGTGTGCCTCGGTCGCCGGAAGCAGGAGGGCGGCGAGGGCGCCGAGCAGTGCCAGGAAGGCGGAGACGGCCCTGCGTCGGCGGCCGGCCGGTGGACGGGGTCTGAGGGACATGCGCTTGCCTTTCCTCGGCCATGCCCTTGTTCCGGGCGAGTCGGGGGTCAATGAGAGGGCGGGGCCGGGGTCGACGTCAAGCATCGCGATCGATTTTGTTGATCCTTGACCGGTCGGGTCGGGTTCTGCAGAAGTTCTCCACGCCGAGCTGTTGACCGCCCCGACGACCCGGCACTAGAAACGTCGTTGACTTTGAGTCTCTGTTTCTTCCTGGTCGGATTTGTTGAGACCGGCGGTGTGAGTGGTGAACGTGTCCCGTCGCGGAGGCACCTCGGCGGCCTCCGTCGTGCCGAGGCCGCGGTGAGCGTCAGTACAGCATCCGCAGCGACCCGGGCAGCACCCTCAGCGTGACCGGCAGGACCGCCTCGACCTCCCCGTCGGCGCCGTAGGGCACCTCGCGGTCCGCTTCGATCCGGATCTCCCGGCCGCGCAGGATCTCGACCTCGGGCCGCTGGACGTGGGCTCCCGAGCCGAGCTCGTTCATCAGGGTGAAGAACAGCCGGCGCGGTGCCTGACGGATCATCACGACCTCCAGCAGGCCGTCGTCCACGCGGGCGGCGGGGGCGATCATGCGACCGGAGCCGTAGTAGGGGGAGTTGGCGGCGACGACGGTGTAGCCGCGGTGCTGGTGTCGCAGGCCGTCGACGGTGACCCGGTAGTCCACCGGGCGCCAGGTGGCCGCGGCACGCAGGCCGCCCGCGTAGTAGGAGGCGGCACCGCGCAGCAGACGGGCTCGGTTGGCGTGGCGGTTGGCCAGCGCGTCGACGCCCGCGTACACGCTCCCGAGGACGACGGTCCCCCGGTGGACGGCCGAGCGCACCTCGATGGTGTCCACCGGCCGCGGGTCCCCGTCGAGCAGGGTCCGGGCCAGGGCCTCGGGCTCCACGGGCAGGCGCAGGGCCCTGGCGAAGTCGTTGCCCCGCCCGGCCGGGACGAGGCCGAGCACCGCGTCGGTGCCGCTCAGCCCGCCGCCGATGCCACCCGCGATGCCGTCGCCGCCGACCGCCAGCACCACCCGCCCCCGCTCCGCAGCGCGGCGCGCGATGTCCTGGGCGTGCCCCAGGCTGCGGCTGTACTCCGTCTCCAGTCCGGCCCCGGCCTCCCGCAGTACGCGGGCCACCCGGAGCAGGATGGCCGCCGCACCCGCTGAGCCCGCGGTGGGGTTGACGACGGCGGTGAACTGTCGCATGGGGGCGCCTTTCGAAAGCGGTGGTACGCGCGGAGTGTGCCGGGTCGGCGAGAGGGCGGTTCGTCAGTCCGTGGGCAGCAGGACGCCGGGGTTGAGCAACCGTCCGGGATCCAGACGCTGTTTGACCGCCCGCAGGGCCGCGACCCCGAGAGGACCGGCTTCGCGGACGTACCAGTCGCGGTGGTCGGTGCCCACACCGTGGTGGTGGCTGATGGTGCCGCCCGCGGCGAGGATCGCCTCGCACGCCGCCCGCTTGGCGGGGCCCCAGTGGGCCACCGGGTCGTCACCCTGGGCGCAGACGACGGTGAAGTACAGCGAGGCACCGTTGTCGTAGACGTGCGAGATGTGGCACATGACCAGGGGCGGGGTGCCGGCCTCGGTGAGGGAGGCGGTCAGGGCGGTGCGGACCGAGGCGTACAGCGCGGGGATCCGCGACCAGAAGGCGGCGGTCTCCAGTGTTTCCGCGAACGCTCCCGCGTCGAGCAGGGAGTCCCGCAGGTAGGGCGCCGAGTAGCGGCCGTGCGCCCAGCGCTCGCCCGGCTCCGTGCCGGCGTAGGTGCCGCCCGCTTCGCGCAGCACGGCGGCGGCCCGTTCCCGGCGGTGGGCGGTGTCCTCCTCGGTGCCCTCGTACCCGGCGATCGCCAGGCATCCGGTGTCCCGCGGCGCGTCGTCGGCGCCGATCGCGTCGGGCTGGGCGAGACCGACCAGCGTCTCGCTCTCGTCGGACAGGCGCAGCACCGTGGGACGCGGGCCGTCCTGGGCGAGCCGTCGCAGCGCGGCGGTGCCCTCCTCGAAGGAGGGGAAGTGCCAGCCCTCGTACCGGCGGACCTCCGGGAGGGGTCGCACCCGGACGGTGACGGACGTGATGACGCCGAACGCCCCCTCGGAGCCCAGGATCAGCTGGCGCAGGTCCGGTCCGGCGGCGGAGCGCGGAGCCCGGCCGGTCTCCAGGGTGCCCTCGGGGGTGGCGACGGTGAGGCCGAGCACCATGTCGTCGAAGCGCCCGTATCCGGCGGAGGCCTGTCCACTGGACCGGGCGGCGGCGAATCCGCCGATGGTGGCCCACTCGTAGGACTGCGGGAAGTGCCCGAGCGTGAAGCCGTGTTCGGCGAGGAGGGCTTCGGCCCGGGGGGCCCGCAGTCCGGGTTGGAGGGTGGCTGTGCGGGAGACGGGGTCGACGTCGAGCAGCCGGTCCATCCGGCGCAGGTCGAGGGCGACGAAGGGTCCGCGAGGTTCGGGGGCGAGCCCGCCGACGACGGAGGTTCCGCCGCCGAACGGGACCACCGCGAGGCCGTGTCCGGCGCAGACGCGGAGGACGGCGAGTACGGCGTCGTGAGTCGCCGGGAGAACGACGGCGGCGGGCACGTCGCTCATGTCACCGGCGCGGATCCGCAGCAGGTCCGGGGTGGACCTGCCGCGGGTGTGCCGGACGCGGGTCTCCGCGTCCCGTCGCACGTGCTCGTCGCCGCCCACGGCTTCGGACAGCGCCCGCAGGGCGGCGGGGTCGAGCGGTGCGGCGGGGACGACGACGTCGTCCAGCCGAAGCGGTGCGGCCGGGCACGGCTTGACGCCCAGCAGGTCGCGCAGCAGCGCGCTCACCGTCTCGGGCAGTGGTGCCGCCTCGGCCGGGTCGCCCCAGCCACTCCACAGCATGTCCATCGCGGTCGTCCTCGTCGCTCGCTTCCAGGGGCGTTACACTGTGACACATGACGCCTATTCGTCACAATGAGCGGGACAGCGATCCGGTGCTCGACGCGGTGCGCGACTGCGTGCTGGCCGTCGGAGTCCGTCGTACGACCCTGACCGACGTGGCCCGCCGGGCCGGTGTCTCGCGGATGACGCTCTACCGGCGCTGGCCCGATGTCCGTTCCCTCGTCGGGGACCTGATGACGCGCGAGTGGATCGGCGTGGCCACGCGTGCCATGCCGGATCCCCGGCCCGGCCGGTCCGCGCGCGACCTGGTCGTCGAGGGGCTGGTGGACGGGGTGGAGGCCTTCCGCGCCCACCCGCTCTTCCGGAAGATCGTCGACGTCGATCCCGAACTCCTCCTGCCGTACGTCCTCGACCGCCGCGGCGCCAGCCAGGACGCCCTGCTGGAACTGCTGGCCGGTGCCCTGCGGGACGGACACGCCGACGGGTCGGTACGGGTGTGCCCCCCGGGGCGGCAGGCGCGGTCCGTGCTGCTGATCGTGCAGTCCTTCACCCTGTCGCTGCGGACCATGACCGAGGAGGACGACCCGGAGCTGACCCCCGCCGCCTTCCTCGCGGAGCTGCGGACCATCCTGGAGAGGACCCTCACCCCATGAGCCCCACCGGCAGTTCGTCCCTGTCCGCCGCGCGCCGCTCCCGGGAACTGGCCGGCACCGTCGGCGGGCCGGCAGTGGACGTCCTGGTCGTCGGCCTGGGCGCCACCGGCGCCGGAGCCGCCCTGGACGCCGCGGCCCGCGGACTGACGGTCGTCGCCGTCGACGCCCACGACCTGGCCTTTGGCACCTCGCGCTGGAGTTCCAAGCTCATCCACGGCGGTCTGCGCTATCTGGCGTCCGGCCAACTCGACGTGGCCCACGAGAGCGCCGTGGAGCGGGGCGTGCTGATGCAGCGCACCGCGCCGCACCTGGTGCGCGCCCAGCCGTTCGTGCTGCCGCTCACCCCTCTGGTCCCGCGCGCCGGAGCGGCCCTCGCGTGGGCCGGTTTCCGGGCCGGCGACGCCCTGCGGCTGGCGGCCCGTACGACCCGCGCCACCCTGCCCGCGCCCCGCCGGCTGTCCCTGGAGGAGACCCGGCACCTGGCCCCGGCCCTGCGCACCGACGGGCTGCGCGGCGGCCTGCTGTCCTGGGACGGCCGGCTGACCGACGACGCCCGCCTGGTGACCGCGCTCGCCCGCACCGCCGCCGCCCACGGCGCGCGTGTCCTGACCCGGGTCAGGGCCCTGCGGCTGTCCGCCTCGGGCGCTGTCGTGCGCGACGAACTCACCGGTGAGGAGGGCGAGATCAGGGCCCGTGCGGTGATCAACGCCTCCGGTGTGTGGGCGGGCGGCCTGGTCGACGGTGTCCGGATCCGGCCGTCCCGGGGCACCCACCTCGTCCTGCGTGCCGAGCGGCTCGGCCCACTGCCGGCCGGGCTGCACATACCGGTCCCGGGCGAGACCGACCGCTTCGTGCTCGTCCTGCCGCAGGGCGACGGCCGGGTGTACGTCGGCCTCACCGACGAACCCGTCGAGGGTCCCGTCCCCGATGTCCCCGAGGTGCCGGAGGCGGACATCGGTTTCCTGCTCGACGTGCTCGGCTCCGTCCTGGACGCCCCCGTCCACCGCGACGACGTCGTGGGCGCGTTCGCGGGACTGCGTCCCCTGCTGGACAGCGCGCCGCAGCGGCCGGGAGGGACGGTCAGGACCGCCGACATCTCCCGGCGGCACGCGGTGCTGACGTCCGCCGAGGGCGTCGTCACGGTGGTCGGGGGCAAGCTGACCACCTATCGGCGCATGGCCGAGGACGCCGTCGACGCCGCCGTCTCGGCCCGGCGTCTGCCGGCCGGTCCCTCCCCCACCGCGGCGCTCCCCCTGGTGGGCGCCGCCCCGCCGTCCCGGCTCGGCACCCTGCCCGTGCCCCGGCGCCTGGTCCGGCGCTACGGCACCGAGGCCACGACGGTGCACGCCCTCGGCGACCGGGACCGCCGGCTGCGCGAACCCGTCGTCCCCGGCCATCCGGTCACCGGCGCCGAACTGCTGTGGGCCGTACGGCACGAGGGCGCGCTCGACACGTCGGACCTCCTCGACCGGCGCACGCGCATCGGCCTGGTCCCCGAGGACCGTGCGGCGGCGCTGCGGGCCGCCCGGGAGATTCTGGACGGCTCCGGGGATCTCCTGAGTGATGCGGCCGATCGCGGGTAACCCGCGATCCCATGAACGCGCTGAGGAAACGTCAGTACCTTTCCGATCCCCTGCCCGAAGGGAGGTAGCCCGTGCTCTTCCTGGTTGCCGCCCTGCTCCTGCTGGGCATCGTCGTGGGGAGCGCGGCGTACCTCCCCTGGCCCGTCACGGCCGTCCTGGGCACGGTGATCGCCGTCTGGCTGCTGGTCTTCGCGGCGCGGGAGCGTCGCCGCCGCGGGACGGGGAGGGCGTAGGCGATGCGCCTGACCGCACCCCCCTCGCGCCGGACGGGACGGCGGGACACCGAGGGCATGGCCGTGGCCTCCTTCGTCCTGGGACTCGTCGGCCTGCTCGTGCTCAACCTCGTCCTCGGCCCGATCGCCATCGTCCTGGCCGTGGTCGCGCTGCGCCGCGACACCCCGCGCCGGTTCCGGGCGCTGCTCGGTCTCGGCCTGGGCATCGCGGACATCGTCGTCCTCGCCGTGCTGGCGGCCGTGCACGGCACGGCCTCATGGTCCTTCTGGGGCGGCTGAGAACGGGCACCCCGGACGCCCCTCCGTGTCTTCCCCGCTCCGGATCGAAGCGGCTACGGTGACAGCCGGGCGAGGGGGGTGCGAGGTGGGCGTGACGGGTGACGACCGACTGCTGTACGCCGCCGAGGCGGTTCGGGAGCGGCTGGGCGAACTGGCGCCGCTGGACGGGGAACGGCTCGACGCGGAACTCGCGGAGTTGCTCTCCCGGCGGCCGGCCGGTCCCGAAGTGACGCGGCGTGTGACCGAGGTCCTGAGCAGCGACCGGCGGGTCTGGGCGTTCGTGCAGGACTGGCTGGCCCGGGCCGAGGCGTCGTCGCCGGTGGCGTACACCGCCATGCCCCAGCCGGGTTCCCTCGAGCGGGCGTCGTACGGGGCGCTGCCGCCCACGCTGGGTCCGGTGTCGGCGCCCGAGTTCGGCTGCCGGGAGCATCCCTGGGTGGAGCGCTGGTACCGGCACAGTGTGCAGGAGGCGCCGCCGCGCTGCCCGGAGCCCGGGTGCGGCCGCGTCTTCGTACGGATGGGCTGAGCGCTTCGTGCCGGTGTTCTGGAACGCGGTCGCCACACGACTCGCCGATCGCTGGGTGGCCCACGCGCTGCCCGCCTCCGTCTGCTGGCTCGGTCTGGTCGCCGCGTGGTACGCCGGACACGGCGGGCACCGCGCGCTGAGCGGCCGGCTGGACGCGCTCGCCGGGCAGCCGGGGGCGGTGCAGGTGACGCTGCTGCTGGCGGTGCTCGCCGGGGTGGCCGCCTCGGCCACGGTGGTGCAGCGGCTCACCTTTCCCGTGCTGCGGCTGCTGGAAGGTGACTGGCCGTCGGTCCTCGGCCTGCCGAGACGGGCCCTGGTGTCCCTGGCCGTGCGCCGCAGGGCGACTCGCCGCTCGAAGTGGAACGCGCTGACCCGCCAGGCGGCGCTCGGCACCATCACAGCTGCCGACCGGCTGCGCCGCGGGCGCCTCGAACAGTGGCTGCGCCGCCGTCCCGTCGACGTGGAGTCCACGATGCCGACCCGGTTCGGCAACACGCTGCGCGCGGCCATGGAACGCCCGCGGGCGAAGTACGGACTGGACGCCTCCGTGGTGTGGCCGCACATGTGGTGCCTGCTGCCCGAGCAGACCCGGGAGAACCTCGCGGCGGCGCGACGCCAGGTCGATTCCGCCGCCGCGGCCGGACTGTGGGGGCTGCTGGCCCTGCCGGCCGGACTGTGGACGCCGTGGGCCGCGGTGATCGCGGGGGCGGTCGTGGTGGTCTGCTGGGGCTGGCTGCTGCCGCACGCGGGCGTCGACTTCGCCGACCTGCTGGAGGCCGCGTTCGATCTCCACCGCGCCGAGCTGTACCGTGCGCTGCGCTGGCCCCTGCCCGCCAACCCGCAGGCGGAACGGGTGGCCGGGGAGCGGGTGACCGAGTATCTGCACCGCGGTCTGGCGGACTCACGGCCCGCGTTCGTCCGCGACGCCTGACTCGGCGCGCACCCGCCGCCCCGAGCCGTCTCCCTGTGCTCCCCGCGCTCTCCCGATCCTCGCGCCGTGCCGCGGGTTCACCCCCCGAAGTGCACGAACGGCGCCCAGGCACAGGGCGACCCGGCGGCCGCCCTGACCGTGCGCACGGCCTCGTGCAAGGCCTCGGCGGAGTGGTCCGGGTCCGCCGCCAGCCGGTAGAAGTCCCCCGCGACCTGCGCGGCGAGCCGGTCGCGCACGGCCCACTGAGAGCCGATCACCTGACGGAACCCGGCGCTGAGGAAGGCGCCCGCGAGATGGGCCGCCTCGTCGGCCAGGTCCATCGTGCCGGTGGCGGTCCGGCAGGCGGACAGGAAGGCGACCTCGGCCCGGTCCGTGCGCAGCGTGGCGACGTCGGCCCGGCGCACGGCCCGCTGTCCGGGCAGGAAGTCGTACGGGATCAGGGCGGCGGACTCCGCCGGCCGCAGCGGGTCCTGCGTGCCGTGTCCGGCGAAGTGGAACCAGGAGTGCCGGGGCAGTTCGGCCAGGATCCTCTCCCGGGTGGCGCCTGGACCGGCGAGGGTCACACCGTCGGGGACGACCCTGCGCACCCGCTCGATCTCGAGGCCGGCGTGCGGCAGCGGGTCGAAGCCGGCCGCGCGCGGCTCGACGGCGAGCAGCCGCCGTGTCCCCGGCGGGCCGCCACGAGGGCCGGGCAGGGCCTGGACGGCCGGGGTGTACGAGGAGACCACGTGGTCCAGGACGCTCTCCGCCACCCCGCCGGTCCCGGCGCCCCGGTCGAAGAGGTGGGAGCCGGCCGCGTGCAGCGGCAGGAAGGTGAGCAGCCCGGTGGGGCACCACCACACATGACCGGTCAGGCCGAGTCCGTCCAGAACGGGCGCCATGGTGCTGTGCCACAGCCAGCGCAGCACCGCCGGGACGACGGTCCGCTCGGCGAAGTCCCGCTCCCACTGCTCCGCCGACCGGTCCCCCGCCGTGCGCACCGCCCACAGGAACCGGGCGGTCTGCCGGATCAGCTGGGCGGTGGACAGCGACGGCAGCGGCAGTACCCGCAGCCCTCGTGGGGTCACCGCGAGCGCGTCGCAGCGCAGCCGGCTCACGTTCAGCACGACCACCGTGCGTCCCCCGAGCCCGGTCAGCAGGTCGCGGTGTCCGGGCCGCTGGTGCGGGCGGCGTGCCACCGCTTCGTCGAGCAGTGTGCCGCGGCCCCGTTCCAGGAGTTCCAGGGCACGTTCGGGAGAACCGGCGTGCAGGGCGGAGGCGGCGGCGTCGGACGCGATGCCGAAGAACCTGCCCACCGCGGTCTCCCGGGAACGCCGGTTCGCGTGCGCCGAGACGGCCTGGGCGAGCCCGTCCAGCGCGGCCTCGTACGTGGCGGTGGCCGTCCGCCAGTCACCGTCGGCCGCCGCGTTGCGGGCCTGGGCGACCGTGGCGCGGACGAGTCCGGTGGCCGACAGGTGGTGGCCGCCGCCGGTCAGCCGGCGCAGGATCGCCGTGCCTTCGCGGCGGGGCAGCGGATCACCGGTGAGTTCGGACCTGATTCTCAGACAGTCGGCGAGCGTCAGGGCGACGGTGGGGAAGTCGGCGTGCCCGGGCGGCCACCGGCGGGCCAGGTCCCGCAGCACTTCCTCCGCCTCGTCGAGCGCCGCGACCGCGGACGGGGCCCGGTCGCCGGCCTCCCCGGCCCGGGCACGGGCCCGGTCCAGCAGCGTCACGGCCAGGTTCTGCAGGGTCCGGTCCCGGTCCTCCGCGGTCAGGTCGGACCGGCCGAGCAGGGCCCGGTAGTCGGCCTCGGCGGCGCGCAGGTCCTGCGGATCACGGGTGACCTGGTACCGGGCCCGTCGGCCGACGGCCAGGTTGCCGACGCGGACGTGCACGTGCCCACGCTCCGGGGCACCGACGACCCGGTCTTCTCCCCCGCCTACCGGGCATCGGGACACCTGCTGGCCGTCGCGCGGTCGGGCGGCCCGGTCACCCTCTGGCGGACCGGGACCAGCCGGTCGCCGGTGCGGGCCGGGCCGGACATCACCGGACCGCCCGGCCCGCACGGATTCTCGGGAGCGGTCGCCTTCAGCCGGCGCGGCGACCTGCTCGCGGCCGGGTGCGCCGACGGTGCCGTGCAGATCCGGGACGTGACGGACCCCGCCCGCCCCTCCTGCGTCACCACGCTGCGCGGAGCGACCGGGACCGTGCAGTCGGTGGCCTTCGACCCGGTCACCGACGTGCTCGCGGTCGGCACGAGCAGCGACACCGTGTGGCTGTGGGACCTCACGCGTCCCGCACGGCCCGTGGCGCTCCCCCGGCTCCGCACGAGCACGGACAACTACGTGATGTCGGTCGCGTTCAGCCCGGACGGCCAACTGCTCGCCGCGGGCGGCACGGACCAGCGGGTGCGGTTGTGGAGTGTCGGTGCTCCCGGGCGGGCCAGGACCGCGGGCGTCCTCACGGGGTTCGACAACTTCGTCTCGGGCGTGGCGTTCGCCCCGCGGGGCGAACTGCTCGCGGCGGGCAGCGCGGACAACACCGTACGGTTGTGGCGCCTGCACCGGTCAGGACTCCCCAGCCGTTCGGGCAGGGCCCTCACCGGCGCCCGGGGGTACGTCTTCTCCGTGGGCTTCGGCCCGGACGGCCGTACCCTGGCGGCGGGCATCGGCGACGGGGCGATCCGGCTCTGGGACCTCGGCTCCCCGGCGCGGCCGGTACCGCACGCGGCCCTGTCCGCGCCCGAGGGCAGCACGTACGCCCTGGCCCTCGACCCGGCGGGCGGGATCCTCGCCACCGGTGGTTCGGCCTCGGCGGCGCATCTGTGGGACACCGACGCGGACCGGGTCGGCCGGCTGGTGTGCGAAAGCGCGGGCGACCCGGTCACGACGGCGGAGTGGACCGAGTACGCCGCGGACGGGCGTACCGCCCCCCGGGGTTGCGGCCGTGCCCGGCGACCATGACCAGCCCGTTCGCCCGCGGCCGGCGAGACCGCCCTCAGTCCAGCAGCGCGATACGCGCGGTGACGCGCTTGCCCACCGGCTCCCGCTGCGCTTCGAAGCCCTGGCAGACGGCCATCACGATCTCCAGGCCGTGCTGGCCGACCCGCCCGGGGTCGGCGGCTCGTGCCACCGGCAGCGCCGGATCACTGTCCCATACGGCGACCTCCACCAGGTCTCCCGCGACACGCAGGTCCAGCAGTACCGGACCGGGGGCGTACTTGCGGGCGTTGGTGACCAGTTCGCTGGCCACCAGCCTGGTGAGTTCCATCGCGCGTTCCGAGACCGGCAGCCCGTGCTCGGCCTGCACCCGCGCCAGGAACCCGGCCGCCAGATGCCGGGCCTGGGCGATGCAACCGTCGTCGCCGTCCAGGGCCGCCGTGGTCCGTATCGGTTCGGCGTCCCGCACGATTCCTTCGCCCCGGGTGTCCGGTCCCACCCTGCCTTCCTTCACCGCACTGCTCACGCCCGGCGCATACCCCGGCCTCCACTCCGCACGCCTCCTCGCCCGATGTCGGTTGCGTCACACCGGTGACGGCGGAGGGGCGTGTTGCGGTCCGGACAACGGCGGCTTGCTCTGCGGGTTGTCGGGTACAGCGAAGGAATGAGGTAACCCGTACGGCGCGCAGCTGATGGAAAGTGATGTTTTCGTGACCCGTCTCGGCCGGTCCGGTGAGGAGCCAGCGGAGGGAGCGGGCGATGGCCCGGAGGCCGTCGCCCTGGAGATCTCCGACGCCGTGGAGAACCTGACGACACTGTGGTCACTCGCCGCGCAGGAGGCGGTGCTGCGCCTGTCCCTGCACCAGTTGCGGGCGCTGCGGGCCCTGGAGGCGGCACCGGGCGTGAACCTGACCGCTCTGGCGCAGCAACTCGACATAGGGCTGCCGACCGCCAGCCGCCTGTGCGACCGGCTGGAGGCGGCCGGACTGCTGGAGCGCACCCTGCATCCGCACAAGCGACGTGAGGTGCAGTTGCGGCTGACCGCGCACGGGCGGCGCGTACTGGGCGATGTCGCGGCACGCCGCAAACAGGCCCTGACGAGGGCCTTGGCGACTATGCGCCCCGCGGAACGCGCGGCGCTGAGTCTCGGTCTGCGGGCCTTCCTCGCGACCCGTGACGACGCACCTCCCGGGCAGGACGGGCCCGAACCCTGAACCGCGCGCACCACTGCGGGCGCCGACCGCGCTTTCGTCCCGGTCCGCCGGCAGCCCGGTCTGAAGCCGCCCAGGCCGCCCAGGCCGCCCAGGCCGCCTAGGCCGCCTCCGGCATGGTGCGGCACAGCAGGAGGCAGATGTCGTCGTCGCGTTCGGAGTCGTGCAGCATGGGCTTGAGCAGCGAGTCGGCGGAGGCGTCGAGGTCCTCGAGTTCCGCCGGGCTCAGTGCGGCCAGGGCATGGGCGAGACGGTCGATGCCCGGGTCTATGCCGTGCGCTCTGCGTTCCACCAGTCCGTCGGTGTAGAGGGCGACGGTGGAGCCGGGGCGGATCCGGACGACGTGGTCCTCGTACTCGTAGGCGAGGGGCACGCCCAGCATGATGCCCGGCTTGGTGTCCAGTATCCGCACCTCGCCCTCGGGCGAGCGCACCACGGCGGGCGGGTGCCCGGCGGCCGCCCAGACGACTTCCGTGTCGCCGGGCCGGAAGCGGGCGATGACGGCGGTGGCGTACAGCTCGGGCTGCTGGTGGCGGAGCATGTGGTGCAGCCGGGTGAGGATCCGGGCCGGGCTGTCGCCCTCGACCGCGTAGGCGCGCAGCGCGGTGCGCAGTTGCCCCATGATCACGGCGGCGCGCAGCCCGTGCCCGGTGACGTCCCCTATGACCGCGAGCACGCTGCCGTCGGGCTGCGGGAACGCGTCGTACCAGTCGCCGCCGATGTTGAGGCCGTGGGTGGCGGGCAGGTAGCGGGCGGCCAGGGACATCCCCTGGCAGGTGGGGAGTTCGGTGAGCTGGGCGCGCTGCAGGGCCTCGGCGGTGTCCCGGTGCTGTTCGTAGCGGCGGGCGTTGTCCAGGGCGATGGCCAGGCGCCGGGCCAGTTCCAGCAGCATGACGCCGGTGTCCGGGTCGAAGCGCGGGCCGGGAGCGGTCAGTGTCAGCACGCCCAGGACACCGCGTGCCGTGAGCGGAACGCACAGCAGCGGCCGGTTCGGGGAGAGAACGGACGGCGGATGGTCATCGACGCCGGGGAGGCCGCCCGGGTGGTCGGCGGCATGCTGGGGCCGGCCGGTGCGGGCGGCGGTGACGGCGGCGGCCGGCCGCTCGCCGTGGTGGGGGACGTCCTCCTCGTCGAAGAGCCAGATGTCGACGGCGTCGGCATATTCGGGCACGAGGAGCTGGGGCAGCCGGCGCAGGATGTCCTCGTGGTCGAGCGAGGTGGTCACGACGGCGCTGGCGGTGGTCAGGAAGGTGAGCAGGCGCCGCGCGTTCTCCGCCGCGGCCCGCGCCACCCGTTCGGCGTCGAGGAGTTGGTGCTGGGCGCGGGAGGCGGCGTCGAGTTCGGCGTGGAGGGCCAGGACACCCTGGTTCGTCTGGTGCAGTTCCTCACGGTGGAAGCGGACCAGTTCCTCCAGCTCGTCCAGCCGGTCGAGGGCGGCCGCGGTTTCCTCGTCGGCGGCCAGGAGGCCTTCGGCGAGCTCCGCGGCGTCCGCGTCGGCCGGGTGACCAGTCCCCGCCGACCCCACGGGACGGTGACAGGTCAGCGTGAACTGCCAGCAGGGGGCGCCGTCGTCGGGCAGGCCGGCCGGGCGCACGTCGACCCGTACGCGCCGGTCCGCGTCCGGGGTGGGCTGCTCGGTGGTGACGACGAGGTCCGCGCCGCCCGACGCCAGGCACTGGCGCAGCCGGCCGGTGAGGGCGGTCAGGAAGCGTGCGCGTTCCAGGGTGGGCGCGCCGGCGGCCGCCGCGAGACGTGCGGCGGCGGCGCGGGCACGGGCCGCGTCGGAGACGGAGGTGATGTGCCAGACATCAGATGCTGTGGTCATGGGTGCCGGTCCGGCGGTCGGGGGCGAGTACGGCCACGCTGGTGTCGTCGCGTACGGGTCGTGCGGGGCTGCTGGCGTCCCGCAGGACGACCGCGGCGACCACGGCCGGGTCGTGGCGCAGGAGTCGGGTGTCGTCGGGTGGCGACCAGCGGCTGGGCAGTCCGTCGCTGTGCAGGACGAGCAGACTGTCCGCGGCCCACGGCACCCGCCGCAGGGGAACGTTCGCCGGGAAGTGCGCACCGACGATACCGGGGTGGGAGACGAGTGGCTGCCAGGTGCCGGCGTGGTGCAGCCGGGCACCGATGTTGCCGACGCCGGCGAAGCTGAGTTCCCCGGTTTCCTCGTCCAGTTGCGCCACCGCGACGGCGGCCCCTCGGGTGGGGCGCAGCGCCGTGTGCAGGTGCCGCAGGAGTTCCACCGGCGCCAGGTGTCCCCTGCGGCGCAGTTCGCCCACCGCGGCGCCGGATGCCTCGGCGGCCTTGGCGCCGTGACCGAGGCCGTCGGCCAGCATCAGGGTCGTACGGGATCCGGAGCGTCCCCAGCTCCAGGCGTCCCCGGAGTGCTCGGCACGGGCGAGGGACACGTTGACGCCTCCGGCGCGGACCCGGGACGCGGTTTCCGTCCGGCGCTCGGCGGACCGCTGGTCGATGCGGGCCGTCACCACCGTTCCCCGGCCGTGCGCGCTGTACAGGTCGAAGGCGCTGGACATGCGCAGGCAGGTGCCGAGGCCCGCGCCGAGGGAGGTGTCGACGGTGGTGTAGCCGTCGCGCAGGGCGGCCCCGACGTCTGCGATACCGGGGCCGTGGTCGAGTGCGAAGAGCTGCACCGACGGCCCGCGGGCGGCCTCTTCGGCGGGTGCCGGCTCGACGAGGTTGATCAGTATCCGGCCGCCGCCCGCGTGCTTGAGCAGATTGGTGGCCAGTTCCGTGGCGGCCAGCGCCGTGACCGCCGTGCGGTGTGCGTCCAGGCCGGCGTGGGCGCCGGCCTCCTCGGCCGCCACTCGGACGTCGCGCACGCGGGTGGAGTCGTGCACCGGGATGTCCCACACCCGGCTCATGGCTGCTCCGAACGGGAGGCGGGTACGCCGACGACCCAGGCGACGACGGTGACGGTGGTGCCGCGGCCGGGCTCGGTGTCGACGGCGAACTCGTGCACCAGCCGCTTGGCCCCGCTCAGTCCGAGGCCCAGGCCGCCGCCGGTGGTGTAGCCGTCCGTCATCGCCTGTTCGAGGTCCCGGATGCCGGGGCCGTCGTCGGTGAAGGCCAGCTTGAGACCCCGCATGCGTCCGTTGTCCAGGGGCGTGATCTCGGTGTGTCCCCCGCCGCCGTGCACGAGGGTGTTGCGTGCCAGCTCGCTGGCGGCGGTGACCAGTTTCGTCTGCTGTACCAGGCCGAAACCGAGGTCGGCCGCCGTGTGGCGGACCTGCTGCCGCACCCAGGCCAGATCCGCGTCCGACCGGATGGGCAGTGTCGTCGCCGCAGCAGGGCGGGAGGCCGACGTCACGTGCCTCCCTTCCTTGCGTCGGCGGAAGCCGTCGGTACGGGTTGACCGAGCAGTTCCATCGCGCGTTCGACATCGAGGGTGGTGGTCAGTCCGGGCAGGGTGAGCCCCAGTTCGACCAGCGTGATCGCCACGGCGGGCCGCATCCCGGCCAGCACCGTGCGGGCCGCCAGCAGCCGGGTGCTGGCGGCGATCTCGGCGAATATCCGGCCGAGGAAGGAGTCGACCACGTCCACACCGGAGACGTCGATCACCACACCGTTCACCCTGCTGTGGGCGATGCGCTGGGTGATGTCCTGCTGGAGCTGCTCGGCCATCCCGTCGTGCAGCTCGCCCTGGACGGTGACCAGCAGAACGTCCCCCAGTGTCAGCACCGGGACCGTGGGACCGAGGTAGCCACCGCTCACCGCGGGCTCACTCCGGCGGCCGTGCTCGGGGACACCTGGATGCCCTGCTGACTGAGCGCGTAGGCCAGGGCGTCGGCCAGTGAAGCCCGGGTGAGCACCGAGCCCAGGTCGATGCCGAGGTGCACGATGGTCTGCGCGATCGCGGGACGGATGCCGGAGACGATGCACTCGGCGCCCATCAGCCGGGCCGCGGCCACCGTCTTCATCAGGTGCTGGGCGACGAGCGAGTCGACGGTGGAGACACCGGTGATGTCGAGGATGGCGTACCGGGCGCGCTGGTCGACGATCGCCTCCAGCAGGCTCTCCATGACCACCTGGCTGCGGGCGCTGTCCAGGGTGCCGATCAGCGGGACGGCGACGACGCCCTCCCACAGGTTGATCACCGGGGTGGCCACCTCGAGGAGTTGCTGGCGCTGGCGTGAGATCACTTCCTCGCCCTCGCTGAGAGCGGTCTCCATGACGACCAGGCGCAGGGTGTCCAGGAGTACGGTCAGTGCCAGCACGCTCTCGGTGCTCTCCGGGCCGGGCGGGTCGGGGAACTCACCGCGCAGCAGGTCGACGGCCGGCGGGCGCAGTCCGGCGACCTCGCCGGCGATCTGGGCCGGGCTGTATCCCGTGCGGGTCAAGGACGCGGACATACGGCCGAGCTGGTCGCGCACGACCTCGAAGCCCGGGGCCTCGATGTCCTCCAGCCTTCCCGCGTGCGCCACCTGGGCCAGGGCGTCCACCACGGCCCTGCACGCCTCCGTCGCCTCGTCCCGGGACACCGTGAAGACCGCCCGGAACAGGGTGGCGTCCGCCCAGCGTTGGGCGATCTGCTCACGGCGCCGCTCCAGGAAGTCGCCCACCTGGCGGGCTGCCGGCTCGTCCGCCGCATGCTGGTCCGACACTTACATCGTCTCCCTACTGCACAGGCCGGGGTGCCTGCCGGTCGCCGTCGGCCCATCTGGCCGATTATTGCCGTATGACAAACATTAGCGCTGCCCGTACGGCGCGAACAACACGCGCTCGCCTCCACCGGGCAGCCCTCTCTTCTTGCTCTGCCCGTCAGCGCCCCCGCCAGTCCAGACACACCACCAAAGCGTCATCACGGGGCAGCGTACGACCGCGGTGCCCCGACAGTTCGCGCAGGAGGGCCCGCGGGACCTCGGCCGCCGGCAGCAGCCGGGTCGAGGTGATCGCCCGCGCCAGGGCGGCCTCCCCGTAGGCCACCCCACCAGGGGATGCGGTTTCGTGGACGCCGTCGCTGACGAACACGAGCCGGTCGCCGGGCTCGACCTGGAACTCCTGTGCGACATAGTCGGTCTCCTCGAACATGCCCAGCGGCAACTGCGCTTCGAGCGGGATCCTCTCCACGGTGCCATCCCTCAGGCGCAGCATCTGCGGGGACCCCGCGTC
Source organism: Streptomyces sp. NPDC001348 (assembly GCF_053597535.1). Lineage (NCBI taxonomy): Bacteria > Bacillati > Actinomycetota > Actinomycetes > Kitasatosporales > Streptomycetaceae > Streptomyces > Streptomyces sp. NPDC001348. The sequence continues at coordinate 102,747 of NZ_JBSFIK010000002.1, forward strand.
GACCACCCAGGCGCGTCCTGTGGCGAGTTCGAAGTCGAGCATGAGTACGGAGAGGTAGCAACGGCCACGGTAGTGGGCGTAGACGGCCTGGTCGGCCAGGGCCGCCTGGTCGGCGATCGGGATGCCGGCCCGCCGCGCGTTGCGCAGGGCGTTGATGGCCAGGTTCGTCAGCAGGGAGGCGTCTATGCCTTCCCCCATGCCGTTTGTGACATACAACATGAGGTGGTCCGCCGTCGCCGACCAGTCGAAGTTGTCGCCGAAGATGGCGTACGCCGGTTCGAGCTGAGCGCCGAGTTCGTACTCGGGGCGTGCGCAGGAGCGGCCCGGCAGCAGCTGCCACTGCATCTCGGCGGCCAGGGTGAGCCGGTCCTTGCGCCGCGCCTGCATGTAGAGGTCGGTGTCCCGTTCGGCCACGACCAGCTCGTGGCCGAGCACCTCCGCGACGTCCGTCAGCTCGTCCAGGCAGTCGCGTGCCCGCTCCTCGTCCGGCAGGGTCACCGACAGCACGCCCAGCCGGTCGCCGCGCACGGTGACCGGCAGGTGGACGCGTACCCGGCCGTCCCCGACGGTTTCGACGTACGGCTCCTGGGCGCCGAAGGCGCGGCCGGCCGGGCTGTTGTGCACCGAGACCGGCTCGAGGGTGTACGGCAGTTCGGAGACCGGCTGCAGTACGGACAGGCCGTAGTCGGCCATGAAGAGTTCGGCGGACTCCGCCGCGTACTGATCCGCCAGTACGCCGCGGGCGGCGTCCGGCAGGGCGTGGGGTGCCGCCCTGCGCAGAGCGCGCTCGGCGGCCACAAATCTGTTCACGATGGTAAACGCACCAATCCTTCACTGAACGGTTACAGGCCTCGTTCCCCGTACGAGGCGGTTCAGTTCCACCAGAGGACGGCTCGGGCATCTCCGGACCGGGCGGTCCCTAGTACGCTGGCGGCCGTCCCAGTGTCTGCGAGAGTGTGACAGTGACTACCTTCCGCCCCCGCCCGGAGCCCGCCGATGTCGCACGGGTGACCGCGACGGCCGCGGAACTGCTGGAGGTCCTGTGGGGCCGGGCGTCGACCGCGCCCGCGTCGGCCTCGCAACTGCGGGTCCTGCTCATCCTGGAACACCACGAGGGCATCAACCTGCGCTCGCTCGCGGACTCCCTGGCCTCCACACCGCCCTCGACCAGCCGGCTGTGCGACCGGCTGCAGGCCGCCGGCTTCGTCCGGCGCGCGGTGAGCCCTGCCGACCGGCGCGAGGTGCGCCTGTACCTCAGCAGCCGGGGCCGCGCCTTCCTGGCCGATCTGCGGACACGGCGGGAGATCACCCTCGAGGCCGTGCTGGACCTCATGCCCGCCGCCAAGCGCACCGCGCTCCTGGAGGGGCTGGAGGCGTTCTGCGACGCGGCCGCCGCGCAGATACACGACGCCGCGCAGGACCCTGGCAGCCAGAGCGCCTGAACCGCGGGCCGCGGCACCGGACACGGAGCCGGCGTGAGCCGACCGGAACATTCCAGATCCTTCCCCGTGCACGCCCGACACGGTTACTTTGTTGCCCCCCGACCATAGTTGTCAAATGGCAACTATCGCCGGGAGGCCTGTCCACGACTCGGGTACCCCGGCAGGCGGCCGCCTGCCGGGAGTGTGGCCAAGGTCTCGGGCGTCAGCGGCCGCCGAAGGCCGCGCCGGGGGCGAAGACCAGCTCGGCGAAGCGTTCGCCGATGCGGCGGTGGGTGGCGGCGTCCGGGTGGATGTCGTCGGGCAGCGGGAGCTCGGCGGCGTCGGCCTCGCCGTAGAGCAGGCGGCCGTCGAGGTGGTGCAGGTTCGGATCGTCGGCCGCGCGCTGCGAGACGATCTGGGCGAGCTCCTCCCGGATGACGCCCAGGGTGAGCTTTCCGGCGGCGCGTTCGGCCGGGTCGCCCGCGGCCCGGAACCGCGGCTGTCCGGTGGCGAGGGAGCCGGGATCGAGGAGGCTGGGGCCCGGGGTGTCCTCGTGGATGGGACACAGCAGGGGCGAGACCACCAGGAGCGGTGTGGCCGGACGGCCTTCGCGGATGGTGTCCAGGAAGCCGTGGACGGCGGGGCCGAGGGCGCGCAGCCGCATCAGGTCGGTGTTGACCAGGTTGATGCCGATCTTGACGCTGATCAGGTCGGCGGGGGTGTCGCGCAGGGTACGGGCGGTGAACGGGTCGAGCAGGGCGCTGCCGCCGAGGCCCAGGTTGATCAGCTCGACTCCGCCCAGGGAGGCGGCCAGCGCGGGCCAGGTGGTGGTGGGGCTGTCGGCGTCGGAGCCGTGGCTGATCGAGCTGCCGTGGTGCAGCCACACCCTGCGGTCGGGGTCGGGCGCGGGCTCGACGGGGGCGTCGGTGCGCAGGGCGACGAGCTCGGTGGTCTCGTTGTGCGGGAGCCAGATCTCGATGTCCTTGACCCCGTCGGGCAGGTCGGCGAAGCGGAGCGTGCCGACGGGGCCGGGCCGCCGCTCGGCCGTCCAGGTGGCCGTGTCGATGATCACGGTGTTGCCGCCCGGCACACTGCCCCGGCCGGCCGGCCGGCCGTTCACGAGGAGGTCGTACACACCGTCCGGACGGGGCGGGGCGCCGGTGTAGACGCGTTTGGTCGGCAGAGTGTCGAGTTCGAGGACGGTCGCCCGGGTGCGGAAGACCACGCGCACCCCGGAGGGCTGGGCCTCGGCCATGGCCAGCTGCGGGTCGGCGCACTGGGCACGGGCCCGGGCGGGCAGCCGGTGCGGCAGCACACCGTGCTGGGTGCGCTCCACGTCGAGGGCGCCGCGCAGGAGGCCGGCGGTGACGGGTGTGGTGATCCAGTGGTCCTGGGTGGGCATTGCGTCAGCCTGTTCCGGTCAGGGGACCCTGATCAGGGGGCTGATCAGGGGGATCTGGTCAGGGGTCTGGTCAGGGGATCCGGTCAGGGGTCTGGTCAGGGGATCCGGTCAGGGATCTGGTCAGGGGATCCGGTCACGAGGTCGGGTTCGCGGGCCAGTTCCGCAGCAGGGCGTCGAGGGCGTCCAGGATCCGGGTCCAGCTCTCCTCGGAGTCGGGGGCGCTGTGACTGAACCCGCCGCCCAGCTCAAGGCTGACGTAGCCGTGGAAGACGCTGCCCAGCAGCCGGACGGCGTGCGTCTGGTCGGGTTCCGTCAGGTCGTAGCCCCGCAGGATCGCCCGCGTCATCCCGGCATGCCGGCCGCCCGCGCTGGCGGCCGCCGTCGCCGGGTCGAGCCTCAGCCGGGCCGCGGCGTACCGGCCCGGGTGCTCCCGGGCGTAGTCGCGGTACACGTTCGCCAGTGCGGCCAAGGCGTCCTTGCCGGCCCGTCCGGCCAGCGCGGCGGCGCCCCGGTCGGCCAGCTCCTCCAGGGCGAGCAGGGCGATCCGGGTCTTGAGGTCCTGGGAGTTCCTCACGTGCGAGTACAGACTCGCCACCTTGACGTCGAACCGACGGGCGAGCGCGGAGACGGTCACCTGGTCGAAGCCGACCTCGTCGGCGAGTTCCGCGCCCGCTCGGGCGAGACGGTCGGGGGTCAGTCCTGCACGCGCCACGTCCGGCGTCCTCTCGCTCGGCTGAGCCGATTGTGCAGTTACCTAAACCCTTTAGGCAAATCCCCTAGTGGATTAGCCGCAATTGACCGCCGTGAGCACCCCGTCCCCCACCTCGTGCAGTTGGACGGCGAAGCTCCCGTCCCGCCGTACCAGCTCGTCGAACGCGGTGAGCTGCTCGCGGTGGCTCACCGCGTTGTCGACCGCCACGAGCCCATAAGGCGTCAGCACCCGCCGCAGTTGCGGCCAGTACTCCACGTAGGCGGGTCGTTCGGCGTCCAGGACGACGACGTCGAACGAAGCGTCCGGGGCCGCGGCCAGGACCTCGCCGCCGTCCCCGTGCACGACGTCCGCGTGGTCCGCGAGTCCGGCGCGCACGAGGTTGCGCCGCGCCGTCGCCGCCCGCTCCCCGTCGATCTCGACCGTGGTCAGCCTGCCGCCGGTGTCACGCAGCGCGTCGGCGAACCAGAGCGCGGAGTACCCGTTGGACGTGCCGATCTCCAGCACGCGTCCGCTGCGCTGCACACGGATCAGCAGGGCGACCAGCCGGGCCGCCTAGGGGGTCATGTTGCGCAGCCGCAGCAGCCGGTCGGCCAGCGGTTCGTCGTGCGCACGGCCCTGCGCGTGCAGATCGTCCAGAAACAGGGTCAGGTCACGGTCCACGAGGGCTCCTCCATGAGAAATCGGCTGCGCCGAGTGGTCACCGGGCCTCGTCGGGAGCCGGCCAGGCACCACGCCGGACGAGATCGAGGACCAGGGCCGCGATGTTCCAGGCGTCGTCCTCGCCCCGGTGGTGACGGCCTTCCAGCGGCAGTCCCGCGAGCCGCAGGGCCTCGGCCATGCCGGGGCGCCTCGGCAGTCCGTGGGCGGCGGTGAAGACCTGCTTGGCGTTGACGTGCCGCCGTCCGAAGGGGTACGTCACTCCGGTCGCCCGGCACTGCCGTTCGAACTGGCGGCGGTCGTAATCGCCCCAGCTCGTCCAGGGGCGCGATCCGGAGCGGTGTGCGGTGGCCAGCAGCCGGCACGCCTCGGCGAAGGACAGCCCCTGCTCCACCTCGGCCTGCGTCAGCCCGGTCAGCTCGGTGCAGAAGGCGCTGACGGTGGAGCGTACGGGCCGCACCAGGACGCGGTGCCGTCCGGTGCGCTCACCGGTCGCCGGATCGACGACGGTCAGCCCGATCTCGATGATCTCGCTGACCTCCCCGGCCGGCGGCCGGCCCGTCCAGCAGGTCGCCTCCACGTCGACGACGTTCCACAGCGTCTCCCCCTGTTCCATGCCGTCGAGCCTAGGCGGGCGACGTCACACCCAGCACCCGCATTTTCACGTACGGAAGGGCGACATCAGCTGAAGCTGCGTCGGTAGGCGTGCGGGCTGACGCCGGTGGTGCGTTTGAAACGGTCGCGGAAGGCGGTGGGCGAGCCGAAGCCGACCTGCCCGGCGATGCGTTCGACCGGGTGCCGCGTGGTCTCCAGAAGGTGCTGGGCCTGGCGGATCCGGACGCGGTGCAGCCACTGCAGCGGGGTGGTGCCGGTCTGTTCGCGGAAGCGGCGGATGAGGGTCCGGGTGCTGGTTCCGGCGTGGGCGGCGATGTCGGCGAGGGAGAGGTCGCGGCCCAGGTTGTCCTGCAGCCAGACGAGCACGGGTTCCAGGGCCGATCCCTGAGGGACCGGCGCATGGTCGTGGACGATGAACTGCGCCTGGCCGCCCTCGCGTTCGAGGGGCATCACGGACAGCCGGGCCGCGTCGGCGGCGACGGCCGAGCCGTGGTCGCGGCGGATCATGTGCAGACACAGGTCCAGTCCCGCGGCGGCGCCGGCCGAGGTGAGGAACTGGCCGTTGTCGACGTACAGGACATCCGGGTCGACCTCGATCTCCGGGTGGAGGGCGGCCAGCAGGTCGGCCGCGGCCCAGTGGGTGGTGGCCCGCAGGCCGTCGAGGAGGCCGGTGGCGGCCAGCGGGAAGGTGCCCGAGCAGATGGAGGCGATGCGCGTGCCGTCCCCGGCCGCCGCCCGCAGGGCGTCGCGGACGGCGGACGGCAGCGCGGCCTCGGGGGCGGCGGTTCCGGGCACGATGATCGTGTCCGCTCCCCTCAGCCCGTCCAGGTCCCAGGGTGCGCGCAGGACGAAGGACCCGGTGTCGATCTCCGGTCGTTCGGCGCACACCCGGACCCGGTAGGCGGGACGCCCGTCCGGGAGCCGGGTGCGGGTGAAGACCTCGATCGGGGTGGACAGGTCGAACGGGATCACCTGGTCCAGTGCGAGGACGGCGACGGTGTGCATAGCCAGAACCTACCTGTCACTTTCCCGTTGGAAGGTGTCGTCAATGCCACTGGGGCGACGGGCCGGTGGCTGGTTGGCTTCAAGGCGTCCCGCGGCCCGGACACGATCCACGGCACCCTGAGAAAGCGAAGCAGTCATGAGCTACGTCTCCCCGATCCTGATCGGCATCGGCTACGTCCTGTTGATGTCACTGGTCCGCGACGACGACCGGCGACGCCGCCTCAACGCGCTCATGGTGGGGGGCGCCTCGGCCGCCTACCTCAGCGGTGGCGGCCTCGGGGCCTGGGAGTTCGCCTTCACCACCGTGGCCACCTACGTCGCCTACCGGGGGCTCGAGTCCTGGACGTTCATCGGAATCGCCTGGCTCCTGCACACCGCGTGGGACCTGGTCCACCACCTCAGGGGCAACCCGATCGTGCCCTTCGAGCACGGCTCCTCCATGGGCTGCGCCATCTGCGACCCCGTCATCGCGCTGTGGTGCCTGCGGAGTGGTCCCCGTGTCACGCTGCCTTGGCGGACGGCGCGGACGCGGGAACCGGTCGCTCCTCAGTAGCCGCCCCTCAGTAGCCGCTCCCCAAGGTCTGCGTCGTGTAGGCGCATTCCGTGTAGATGTAGCCGGAACGGAGCTTGGCGGTGTCCGAACCCGGCGTCGCGGTGCTGTCGCCGTGCGGCTTGTGCACGAAGTAGGTGGTGCCGACCGGGAGACTGATGGTGCGCTGCGGATAGTTCTTTCCGCCGCGGCAGGGCTTGAAGCCGACCAGGAGCGTGTCGGCGAGGGTGTACGTCCTGCAGCTGCCGCAGCCCTTGAGGGTGAAGCTGCCGGTGACCGGCCCGGTGTAGAGGACGGTGACGTCGTCCGGGCTGTCGTTCTTCACCGTGACGGAGATGCTGCCGCCGGAGGCGGTGGTGGGCAGCTTCTTCCCGGCGGCCGGGAGCGTCTGGGCGACCTCCGCGGCGATGGACGTCTTCTTCGCACGGTCCCGGTTGCCGCTGTGCTTGTTGTCGGCGAGGAACTGGTCCATCGTCTTCTGCGCCGCTGCGAAGTCGCCGTCCTTGTACTGGTGGACGCCGCAGGCGTACTCCCCCGCGTCGCCGCTCCGGTCGGCCCGGCCGGCGGCCTTTCCGAGGTCGCCTGCCGCCTCGGGGGCCGTCCCCGACAGTTCGGTGATACGGGTGTTCAGACTGCGCAACTGCTCCACGGCCGCGCAGGGTTCGCCACCGCCGACCGCCTTCTCCGCTTTCCTCACCGCGGAGTCGACAGCGGGTACGACCTCCCCGGCCGGCCCGGACCGCGGGAACGTGTCCAGCAGGTCGCCGAACTTCGTGACCCAGTCCGCCTCGCCGTTCGCCAGACTGCTCGAACCGCACTCGTACAGCGCGGTGGCCAGCCGGTCGTCGGGCCAGCGCGTCAGCGAGCCGAGCTGCTTCCTCGGCATGGTGCGGGGCACCGTACGCAGGTACTTCAACGGATCGATCGCGGCGCAGTAGTCCTTGTGGCCGTAGGCCGCGCCGACCGTCTCGTAGTACGTCCTCATCCGGTCGGGCACCTGCTCGGCCGCGCGGGAGCCGGAGTGCTCGACCGCGAGGTCCCGGTAGACGTCCAGGGCGGTCCCGTAGTCGGTCCTGGCCGCGGCGAAGGTGTGCCGGCTGCCCGCCGTCACCAGGTGGTCGGCCCGCTCGAGGCGGTCGAGGAGCGACCGCTCCACGGCTTCGTCGTGCGCGTTGCCGTACCCGACGGCGGCACCGGCCGGTACGGCGAGGAGCAGCACGCCCAGCAGGAGCGCGAGCGGGGCCCGGCCCGGCCACGACAGCCGGGTGCGCAGCCCGGCGAACGCGCCGTGCACGGCCGCCAGCAACAGGAAGACGGCGTAACCCGCGAGCGCCGCCCCCGGGACGCCGTCGGCGTCCGCGGGCAGTGCCACGAGCAGCAGTACGACGGTCGCCACCCAGCAGGCGGCCATCAGGACCCATCTTCGGACAAGCGCGTAACCGAGGCCGAGGCCGCTGAGGTTGAGAAGGGCGACCGCGGCCGACCGCAGGCCGTCCGGCGGCGCCGGCGGCGGGCTCGACGGCATGGGCGGCACGTTGAACTGCTGGTACGGACCGTACGGATCCCCGGACATGGTGGCTCCCCCCACTGAACTGTGCCCGCATGTCTGCGGGTTGGCAGTGTACGGCCAGGGACGCGAACCCGACAGAGGGGTCCATACCGACGGCCCGGCGGACCATGCGGCGACGTGATCAGGCCAAGACCGCGCGGATCACGGTCTTCGACGACACCATGACGTCGGCGACGAACCGCAGGCGCCGGACGTCCAGTTGGCGCAGGGCCGCGCCGTGGGCGACGGGCACCACCGGGCGGACGGAACCCGTCCCGCCGCCGGGCATGGTCGAGGCGTCGTACCGGTCGCCTCCCGTCGAACGCTTGCGGGGCATCGAACGCTCCGGCGTCGGGGGCGGCGGACGGCCGCCCCCGACGCCGGAGCGACGGAGACCGAACGGGTGAGGTCAGCCGACGTCGGAATCGATGCCGGTGATCACCGCGGGCCCCAGGGGAGCGCTGTCCGGATCGAGCCCGGCGTCTCGCAGTGCGGAGTCGGCGAGGTCACGGGCGTCCTCCTCGGCGTGGGCGCCGCTGTCCGCCTCCACGGTCAGGCGGATGGTGAAGGTGTTGTCGTCGTTGACGGTGAGGGCGTCCAGATCCTCCGTACTGCCCGTCCGAGTGGTGTGGGGATCGGCCGGCCTCAGTGCCCGGCTCAGCCGCGCTCGCTCTTCCTCCTCGATCCCGGTGGTGAAGGTGCCGGGAACGGTGATCAGGTACGTGGTCATGACGATCCTTTCCTCGGATGTCACACCGCCTACCCCTGAGAGCCGGGTGCCATCACGGCCGGCCGGAGTACGTCCTCGCACCACTGGCGGAAGCCCGTGGGCGCCGTGTCCGGGGTGCTCGGCTGGTCGGCGCCGTAGAAGCCCTGGTCGTGCAGGGCGTCCACCATGTCGGCCAGCCCCTGCGCCCAGGCCTCGCTCACGCCGCGGCGCAGCAGCGTCTCCTTCTGCTCCGCGCTGCTGACGGCCTGGACGCGGACCGGGCGGTCCAGCACCTGGGAGACGACCCGTGCCATGCCCTCGGGGGTCAGGTCGTCGGGTCCGGCCAGCGGGACGTCGTCCTGTCCGGTCCAGGAGCCGTCGAGGAGCAGCCGGGCCGCCGTGGCGGCGATGTCGCGGGTGGCGCAGGTCCGCAGCACCCGGTCCGGCGCCGCCGCCATGAAGAACACGCCTTGGGTGCGGATCGACTCGGCCTGGCCCAGCAGGTTCTCCATCAGGAACGGCGGGCAGAGTGCCCGGTAGTGCACGCCCATGGCCGCGATCGCCTCGTCCATGGCGAGCGACGCCGATATCTGCCCGGCGTTCTTCGCCACCGAGCGGCCCAGCGTGGAGACGCCGACGACCCGTTCGACGCCGTGGCGTCCGGTCACCTCGCGCAGCGGCTCGGTGAACGCGCGGAAGTGCCCCTCGACGCTGTCGGCCGAGGGTGTCGGCGGCACCAGCCAGAACAGGCGGTCGGCGCCCGCGCACGCCTTCGCCAGGACGGCGGGGTCGGCGTGCGATCCCCGTACCACCTCGACCTGTTCGCGCACCCGCGCGGGCAGGCGGGCGGGGTCGCGGGCGATCACCCGGATCCCCGCCGTGGCGTCGGGGGTGTCGAGGAGGCGGTCGAGGACCTGCCGGCCGATCCGGCCGGTCGGGGTGGTGACGACAATCATGAACAACTCCATACAGGGATGCTGCGCCGGATGTTCCGGATGTCGCCGAGCCTGCTGCGTCGTGCTCCCGAACTGAAGGACCGGTTCGCTCCCGCTTGTTACCCTCCGGGTAACACCGAACGGAGGGGATGCATGGACTCCCGCCTGCTGCGCTACTTCGTCGCCGTCGCCGAGGAGCTCAACTTCGCCCGGGCCGCCGAGCGGCTGGACATGTCCCCTCCTCCCCTGTCCCGTGCGATCCGCCGGCTGGAGACGGAGCTGGGGGTCACGCTTCTGGAGCGGACCACCCACAGGGTGACGCTGACCGCAGCGGGCACGGTGCTTCTCGCGGAGGCGCGGATCGCCCTGGACGCGCTGGAGGCGGCAGGCCGGCGGGCCCGGCGCGCCGCCGCCTGCGAACCGGAACTGGTGCTGGCCGTCAAGGCGGACGGCGACGCGGGGCTGCTGGAGCCGGTGCTGGCGCGGTACGCGGCCGAGCCCGGGGCCGTGCCGGTCGCCGTCCGGCTGTGCGCCTGGCAGGAGCAGCCGCGGCTGTTGCGGCGCGGAGAGGCCGACGCGGCCCTGGTGCACGAGCCGTTCGACCGTACGGGACTGGACACCGAGACGCTGACCGCCGAACCGCGGGTGGTGGCCCTGGCCGCCACGCACCCCCTCGCCGCCCGCGACAGCCTGGTCCTGGCCGACCTCGGGCTGCGCCCCGGCGGTCTGCACCGGTACATCGACGAGATCCGCGGCCTGGGCCGTGACCTGGCCCAGCTGCTCACCCTGGTGGGGCTCGGCGGTGCGACCCCGGTGCTGCCCGCGTCGGTGGCCGCGCGCTATCCGCGTCCCGGGGTCGTGTACCGGCCGCTCGTGGACGCACCGCCCGCCGTCCTCGCCGTCGCCTGGCCCCAGCAGTCCCGTTCGACGGCCACGGCCGCGCTGGTGCGCGCCGCGCTGGCCGTCGCGGAGGCCGACGTCGGTGCCGGCGTCACGCGGGAGCGGAGTCATTCCCCCGCACACCTCGGATAGAACGAGAGCAGGCCGTCGGCCGGCATGTTGTCGGGTGTGTCGTCGTCCGTCTGTTCCGCGTCGACGGAGTACGTGCCGGTGTAGTCGCCGATCCCTGCGGATTTCTCACCGAGGAGGCCCCGGGTCGCGTACACGCCGTCCCCGGAGTAGGTGAACGCGGCGAGGTCGGGATACCGGTCGTGGTTGTAGTCGCCGACGGCGAGGCCGCGGGTCTCGCCGAGGTCGACGTGCCGGGGGGCGTGGCCGCGGCCGGTCCTGGAGAACGGGCCGCGCCTGAGTTCGGCCAGACGCGGCTCGATCGGTTCGTCGCCCCGCCACGGCCCCGTGGCCACGACGAGGAGGTCGGCCCATCCGTCGCGGTCGAAGTCCGCCACGACGGCCAGGTCGTCCTCCTTCCCGTGCCCGAACCCGCCGACCAGCTCCCGGACGCCGACCCGCCTGCCGTCGCCGGAGGACGTACCGAAGGTGAGGGTGAGCCGGGCACCGGTGGCGGAGGGGTCGGAGACGCGGTCCCGGTGGCCGTCCGCGTCCAGGTCGGCCAGGAGGTCCCCCGTCCCGGTCGCACACGGCCTGATGGCGGACGGTTCGGCCGGGCGAGGAGGCGCCGTTCCCTTGAAGGTGTTGAACGAGCCGGCGAAGACCGCCAGGGCCGCCGCCACGACGGCGACGATCCGGCGCGGCCGGATGGTGTGCGCTGTCAGGGGCATCCGGGCATGATGCCACGTCAGCCCTTGGCGAAGGCCCGCAGTTGGTCGCCGGAGCCGTTGAACCGGTCGTGATCGCCCACCGTCGGTCCGGTCGAGGTGTACTGCCACATGGTGTACGAGGACCAGCCGGCCGGCAGGTCGCCGACCGCCGACGCGTACCGGGCGACCCACAGGGGGTTGGTCTTCCCGAAGCCGGTGTGGCTTCCGGTGCAGGTGTTCCACCAGGAGGTGGCGGTGTAGATCACGGCGTCGCGCCCGGTGCGGGACCGGTACCGGTCGAGGAAGTCACGGATCCAGGTCACCATCGCGCTCGGTGTCTTGCCGTAGCAGTCGTCGCCGTACGGGTTCCACTCGATGTCCAGGACCCCGGGCAGGGTGACGCCGTCACCGCTCCAGCCTCCGCCGTGGTCGACGAAGTAGTCGGCCTGGGTGGCGCCGCCGCTGGTGTCGGGGGTCGCGAAGTGGTACGCGCCGCGGGCCATGCCGGTGCCGAGCGAACCGGTGTACTGCGCGGAGAAGTAGGGATTGGTGTAGTAGGTCCCCTCCGTGGCCTTGGTGTAAGCCCATCTGACGCCGCCGTCCCACAGGGTCGGCCAGGCGACGTCGCCCTGGTAGCTGGCGACGTCGACGCCCTCGGTCTGGCCGGCGCGCGGGCCGGCCGAGGCGGGGCTCGAGCCGTCGTGGGCCGCGACGCCCATGCCCATGTGGGCGGAGCCGCGGACCGGGGTGCCGTCGGCGGAGGCGGGGACGGTGAACGGGGAGAGGAGCAGCGCCAGCAGGGCAGCCGGGGCACCGGCGGCGAACAGGCGGGCACGCTTGGGGTGAAGGGCTATGAGTGGTCGCACAGACATCATCTGATCGGCAGTCGGCCTTCGTCGCACGCCGGGATGCGCCGCATGACGGCCCATCGGGGACAGAAGGCTCCGTACGAGTGAGGTCAGCCCTGACCTGCGTGCGTGTGGCTGTGCGACACCTCGGGCGCGCAGTGCCGCGACGCCGCCCTGCGGTCGCGCAGCCAGTCGTGCACCGCCAGGCCGAGTGCGCACAGCACGGGCAGGACACCGGAGCCGACGGCGACGGCGACGGCGGTGCGGTAGTCGTGGGCGTGCGCGCCGAGCGCGACGTAGAAGAGCCCGGGGAGTGCCGCCGTGCCGACGGCCCCGCCCAGCCGCTGCCCCGTCTGGAGCGCTCCGCCCGCCGCTCCCGCCATCCGCACCGGTACGTCCCGCAGTGTCATCGTCACGTTGGGGGAGATCACGCACCCGCTGCCCACACCGCCGACGAAGAGGGCGGGAAGAGCGAGCCAGACCGCGCTGTCGGCGGGTGCGAGGCGCAGGATCAGCGCCGTCGCGCCCAGTCCCAGGGTGACGGCGGTCAGCCCGCACACGGTCAGCAGCCGCCCGAGCCGCTCCACCAGGCGGCCGGCGATCGCCGCGGCCGCGGCGGAGCCGATGGCGAACGGTGTCACCGCGAGACCGGACCGCAACGGACTGTAGCCCTGGCCGTTCTGGAAGAAGAGGGCGAACACCAGCCACACGCCGCTGAAGCCGACGAAGTACAGCGCGGCGATGGCGGCGCCGACGGCGTACCCGCGGGTCCCGGTCACCAGCCGTGGGTCGAGCAGCGGCCGGCCGTCACGGGCCGAGACCCGCCGCTCCCACCGGCCGAACGCGGCCAGCAGGGCGACCCCGGCGGGGAAGAGCCACCACAGCCGCTCGACCCCGCCCGACTCCGCCAGCACCAGCGGGAACATCAGCGCCAGGACCCCGCAGCCGAGGAGCAGCACACCGACCAGGTCGAGCCGTTCCCGCCGGCCCGGGGCCGGCCTCGGCAGCAGCCGGAGGCCGAGGAGGAGCGCCAGGGCGCCGACCGGTACGTTCACGTAGAAGATCCACCGCCACCCCTGGGGACCCTCGGCGAGCTTGAGGATCAGCCCGCCCACGACCGGCCCCACGGCACTGGAGACGCCGACGGTGGCGCCGAAGAGACCGAAGGCCTTTCCGCGTTCGGCTCCGCGGAACATCTGCTGGATGAGGGCGGAGTTCTGCGGGGCGAGACAGCCCGCGGCGACTCCCTGCGCCAGCCGGGCCGCGACGAGCAGACCGATCGTGGGGGCCGCACCGGCCGCGGCGCTGCACAGCACGAACCCGCCGAGGGCCAGCAGGAAGACACGCCGCCGGCCGACCGTGTCCCCGATACGCCCGGCGGTCACCAGCACCAGGGCGAAGGCCAGGGCGTAGCCGGAGACCACCCACTGGATGTCGGGTGCCGAGGCGTGCAGGGCCCGCTGCATGGACGGCAGCGCGACCGCGACGATCGTCACGTCGAGCAGGCTCATGAATCCGGCCACCAGTGTCACCGCCAGGGCCTTCCAGCGCCTGGGGTCGCTCCCGTCACCCCCGTGCGTGCCCAATTCCACCGGTTCGCTCCTGTTCCCTGCGGTCACGTCATTCGGGCGAGTACCCGTTTGATTCATGCAATGAGTCCGGAACCTTTCCAATCCGATCAAGAACTCTCGTATAGTGACCGCCAGTTGAGCACCAAGCGTCACCACTCACTCACATCTGCCGGTGACCACGCCGGCAGCTGCCCTAGGACCCACTGATGACCGCGCCCACACCTGACGGCGAACGCACCACCCTCCGCACCATCGCCCCCGCCCTGGTGCTGACCGGTCTCCTGTCCGCGCTCGTCGTCGTCACCGCGGTCGACCTGGCGCCGCCGTCGGTGCGTACGCCGCTCGCGCTGGGGTCGAGCGCCGCGGCACTGGTGCTGTGCGCGGCGGTGGCCTCCGCGGTGCACGCCGTGCAGGGCGAGCGCGGCGCCCGGCGCCGACTGGAGACCGTGACGCAGGACCTCGGCCGGCTCCTGCAGCAGCAGGCCCGCGCGACCGAGGAGTCCCGGCAGGAGCAGCAGCGCCTGATCGACGAGCTGGCCGAGCAGCGGGCCGAACTGACGGAGTCCTTCCACCGGGAACTGGGCCGGGTCGAGGCCGAGGCCGCACGGGAGCTGGACCGCCTCGACGAGGAGAACGCCGACCTCGCCGCGCGGCTCGAGCGCGCCACCCGGGAGCGGGCGGCGGCGATCGCGGCGACGTCCAGCGCGGCCGGCCGTATGCAGGCCCTGGCCACCGCCACCCTCGCCGACCTGCGGGCCATGGAGGACCGCCACACCGACGAGGACGTCCTCGCCGACCTCCTCCACCTCGACCACCGCACCGCACAGGCGGGCCGGCTCGCCGACTCCGTCGCCGTACTGACCGGAGCGCGCACCGGCCGCCGCTGGGCACGGCCCATCGCAATGGAGTCGATCCTGCGCGGCGCCATGGGACGGATCAGCGGATACCGGCGGGTGCGCGTCCACTCGGTCAGCGACACGGCCGTCGCCGGTCACGCGGCCGAGGGCGTGATGCACGCGCTGGCCGAGCTGCTCGACAACGCCGCCAACTTCTCGCCCCCGACGGCCGAGGTCCACGTGTACGTGGAGGAGGTGCCGGCCGGCGCCATCGTGTCCGTGGAGGACAGCGGACTGGTGATGGGCGACGTCCAGCTGCGCCGTGCCGAACGGGCGGTGTCGGGCGACAGCTCGGAGCTGGGCGGTCTCACCGGCACCCGGCTGGGGCTCGCCGTGGTCGGCCGGCTGGCCCGCAAACACGGGCTGCGCGTGTCCTTCCGGCCGTCCGCGCGCGGCGGCACCGGAGTCCTGGTGCTCATCCCGCAGGAGATCCTCACCGGCCCGCACGCCGCCGACCCCCCGGCGGCCGTCGCGCCACCCGCCGCCGAGCGGCCGCGTCCCGCGGAACCGGACGCCCCGGCCCCGGCCGCCGAAGCGCCGCAGCCGGACCAGGCCCCGCCGCACGAGGCGGCGGCCGACGGCACGGACGATCAGCCGACGTCGCTGCCCAAGCGCCGCAGGGGCCGTACCCTCGCCGCCGCGGAGCGGGCGAGGCCCGCGCCCCGGACCGCGGAGCCGGGCGGCACTCCCCCGGCCGCCGGGCCGGACCGTCCGCACGCCGCCGCCGACGCCGAGGTCCGCGCCGCCCGTTTCAGCAGCTTCCGCCAGGCCGTTCGCACGACCGCCGCGGACCGCAGCGCGCCGGACCACACGACACCGGCCCACACGATGGACGACGACACCGCGCCGCCGAACACGAACCCCTCCCCACCGCAGGCCCACCCGGAAGGCGACACCACCTCATGACCGGCACGACCACCGCCGACGAGAAGCTCACCTGGCTCATCGAGGGTCTTCTGGAGCGCACCCCGGGCGCGCGGCACGCACTCGTGCTCTCCCGCGACGGGCTGAAACTGTGCCGCACGCCCGAGCTGAGCGTCGACCAGGCCGACCAGCTGGCGGCCATCGCGGCCGGCATCCAGTCGCTCTCGCACGGGGCGTCCGTGGAGTTCGGCGACGGCAGCGGAGGCGTGCGGTCGGCGATGACCGAGTTCTACGGGGGCGTGCTGTTCATCGTGGAGGCAGGAAACGGCGCCCACCTCGCCGTCGTGACCACCGAGGACGCGGACCCCGGGCTGGTGGGGCACAACATGAGCGAACTGGTGGAGCAGCTCGGCGAGCACCTGAGCGCCCCGCCCCGTACCTCATGAGCCGCCCCGGCCGGGACGACGCTCCCGACCGCCTCTACACCATCACCGGTGGACGCAGCAGGTCCGGCCCCGACAACCCCTTCGACCTGGTCACACTCGTCGTCGCCGAATCCGCGCCGGTCACCGGGATGCAGTCGGAGCTCGTGGCGATCCTGCGCCTGGCCGAGTCCCCCACCTCCGTGGTGGAGATCGCCGCCGAGCTGCGGCTGCCCGTGAGTATCACCAAGGTCCTGCTGTGCGACCTGCTCGCGGCGGGACGGGTCAGCGCCCGACACCCCCGCAGAGCGGCCGTGCACGACCCCGACATCCTGGAGCAGGTGCTCGTTGGACTCCGTAACCTCTGACGCGCGCACCCCGCTGGGTGCCTCCGCCGACAACGGTCTGAAGATCGTGGTCGTGGGCGGTTTCGGCGTCGGCAAGACCACGCTGGTCCGCTCGGTCAGCGAGATCCGTCCCCTCAACACCGAGGAGACGATGACCCAGGCGGGCGAGTCGGTCGACGACATCCAGCAGGTACGCGGCAAGACCGCCACCACCGTCGCCTTCGACTTCGGCCGGATCACGCTGGACGCGCGCAACGTGCTGTACCTGTTCGGTGCGCCGGGCCAGGAGCGGTTCTGGTTCCTGTGGGACCGGCTGTTCTCCGGCACCCTCGGCGCGGTCGTCCTCGTCGA
Organism: Streptomyces sp. NPDC001348; assembly: GCF_053597535.1. Classification (NCBI taxonomy): domain Bacteria; kingdom Bacillati; phylum Actinomycetota; class Actinomycetes; order Kitasatosporales; family Streptomycetaceae; genus Streptomyces; species Streptomyces sp. NPDC001348. The sequence continues at coordinate 119,319 of NZ_JBSFIK010000002.1, forward strand.
CACCCGCCGGATCGACGACTCCTGGTACGCCATCGACCGGCTCGAGCACCACGGCACGCCGTTCATCGTGGCCTGCAACGACTTCGGCGGCCCCGTACACCCGCCGGGCGCGGTCCGCGCGGCCCTCGACCTGGACCCGCACGTGCCCCTGGTGGACTGCGACGCCCGCTCCCGCGAGTCCAGCAAGCAGGTGCTCATCACCCTGGTCCAGCACATCCAGCAGCACTACGCCGGCCGGTCCGCCCCGGCGGCCCAGCCCCGACAGGAGTTCGTGTGACCCCCGACGCCGTCCCCCTCGGCGGACCCCGGTTCCAGACCGAGCCCGCGCGCCTGTACCGGGAGATGCGGCGCGAGCACGGGGCCGTCGCCCCGGTGCTGCTCGACGGTGACGTGCCCGCCTGGCTGGTGCTCGGCTACCGCGAACTGCACCAGGTCACCGGCGACCCGGTGCTGTTCAGCCGCGACTCCGACCTGTGGAACCAGTGGGACACGATTCCCCCGGACTGGCCGCTGCTGCCGATGATCGGCCGCAAGCAGCCGTCGATCCTGTACACCGTCGGCGAGCGTCACCGGCAGCGCGCCGCGATGATCAGCGACGCCCTGGAGGCGGTGGACCCGTCCGCGCTGCGCGGCCACGCCGAGCGGTTCGCCGACGAACTCGTCGACGCCGTGTGCACCGTGGGCGAGGCCGACCTCGTCGCCCAGTACGCGATGCTGCTGCCCGTCCGGGTCCTGGCCCGGCTCTACGGCTTCTCCGACGAGGAGGGGCCGGGCCTGGTCACCGCCCTCAACGACATGATCGACGGCCGGGAGCGGGCCATCGCGGGCCAGACCCATCTGGCGGCCTCGATGGCGCAGCTGCTCGCCGACCGCAGGGCTGAGCCCGCGAACGACGTCGTCTCCCGGATGCTCGCGGACGACAGCGGGTTCAGCGACGAGGAGATCGCCCAGTACCTGATGGTGATGATGGCGGCCGGGCACCAGCCGACCGCCGACTGGATCGGCAACTCCCTCAGGCTGATGCTCACCGACGACCGCTTCGCCGCCTCCCTCTTCGGCGGCCGCAACAGCGTCGCCGAGGCCATGAACGAGGTCCTGTGGGAGGACGCGCCCACCCAGAACGTGGCCGGTCGCTGGGCCTCCCGTGACACCCACCTCGGCGGGCGCCGCATCCGGGCCGGTGACCTGCTGCTGCTCGGCCTGCAGGGCGCCAACTCGGACCCGCAGGTCCGCACCGACGGCTCGGCCCTGACCGGCGGCAACAACGCGCACTTCTCCTTCGGCCACGGCGAGCACCGCTGCCCGTTCCCCGCGCAGGAGGTCGCCGAGGTGATCGCACGGACCGGCATCGAGGTCGTCCTCGACCGGCTGCCGGACATCGACCTGGCGGTGCCCGCCGAGTCCCTCACCCGCCGGCCCTCGCCCTGGCTGCGGGGCCTGACCGAACTGCCCGTGCGGTTCACGCCCGTACCCGCCCTCTGAACCCGCCCGCCCTGGAGGCATGTCACGATGACGACCGGTACCGAAGCAACCCGGATCGCCCTCGACCCCTTCGTCACCGACCTGGACGGCGAGAGCGCCGCCCTGCGCGCGGCCGGTCCGCTCGCCGCCGTCGAACTGCCGGGCGGCGTGCCCGTCTGGGCCGTCACCCACCACGCCGAGGCCAAGGCGCTGCTCACCGATCCGCGTCTGGTCAAGGACATCAACGTGTGGGGCGCCTGGCAGCGCGGCGAGATCCCCGCGGACTGGCCGCTGATCGGCCTGGCGAACCCGGGCCGCTCCATGCTGACCGTGGACGGGGCGGACCACCGCCGGATGCGCACCCTGGTCGCCCAGGCGCTCACCCCGCGCCGGGTGGAGCAGATGCGGGAGCGGATCACCAAGCTCACCGAGGAACTGCTCGACCGGCTGCCCACCGGCACGGACGTCGTCGACCTCAAGACGGAGTTCGCCTACCCGCTGCCCATGTACGTCGTCGCCGACCTCATGGGGCTCGACGAGGGCCGGCTGCCCCGGCTGAAGGTGCTGTTCGAGAAGTTCTTCTCCACCCAGACCCCGCCCGAGGAGGTCATCGCGACCCTGACGGAGCTGGCGCAGATCATGGCCGAGACGGTGGCCGCCAAGCGGGCGGCGCCGGGCGACGACCTGACCAGCGCCCTGATCCTCGCCTCCGAGGACGGTGACCGGCTCACCGACGAGGAGATCGTCTCCACCCTGCAGCTGATGGTCGCCGCGGGCCACGAGACGACCATCTCCCTGATCGTCAACGCCGTCGTCAACCTCTCCACCCATCCCGACCAGCGGGCGCTCGTGCTGTCCGGGGAGGCGGACTGGTCGGCGGTGATCGAGGAGACGCTGCGCTGGTCGACTCCGACCTCGCACGTCCTGATCCGCTTCGCGACCGAGGACGTGCCGGTCGGCGACCGGGTGATCCCGGCCGGCGACGCCCTGATCGTGTCGTACGGCGCGATAGGCCGGGACGAGAAGGCGCACGGGCCGACGGCGGGTGACTTCGACATCACCCGCGAGTCGGGGAACCGTCACATCTCCTTCGGCCACGGTCCGCACGTCTGCCCGGGCGCGGCCCTGTCCCGGCTGGAGGCCGGGGTGGCACTGCCCGCGCTGTACGACCGTTTCCCCGGGCTGGACCTGGCGGTGCCCGCGTCCGAGCTGCGCAACAAGCCGGTGGTGACGCAGAACGACCTGTTCGAGCTTCCCGTGCGGCTGAACGCCCAGGCCTCCTAGGGCAGGTCGCCCGGGCCGATGAGGTCGGCGCGTGCCAGGACGGTGCCCAGGACCTCGCGCAGCGTCAGCGCGGGCTCCTCGACCGGGCCCGGCGACCGCCACGCCACGAACCCGTCGGGGCGGACGAGCACGGCGCCCCCGGGTGTCGTGCCGTGCCGCTCCGCCCAGTTCACGTCGCCCTCGGGCGTCAGGTCGGCGTCGGGGCCGGTGCCCACGCGGTACGAGGTCAGCGGGATCGGCATCCGTTCGGCGAGGCGGGTGGCTGCCTCGTGCCAGCCGCCCGTCCCGCCCTTCTCCTCCGCGTCGCTGAGCAGGACCATGTCGCGTTCGTAGAGGTCGAGGGTGGACACGCGCTCTCCGTCACGCCGCAGCCACATGTGCGGGGCCCTGCTGCCCGGTGCACCGGTCAGGTGCAGTGCCTCGGGGACGACCGGGGTCGCCGGGTCCGCGTCCACCACCGCGCCCTGCGGATAGCGGTAGCCCAGGGCGACGTTGAGGATGCCGCGCTGCGGTCCGCCGCTGCCCAGGCCGGGGGCCGGGGCGAAACCCGGGTGGCTGTGCTCCACCGAACGGCCGGCGGCCCGGGCGCTGGTCGCCTCCGCGACCGGGCGGCGCTCGGTGTCGTAGGTGTCCAGCAGGCCCTCCCCCGCCCAGCCGCCGAGCACCGCGGACAGCTTCCAGGCGAGGTTGTGGGCGTCCTGGATGCCGGTGTTGGAGCCGAAGGCCCCCGTGGGGGACATCTCGTGCGCCGAGTCCCCGGCCAGGAAGACCCGGCCGGACCGGTAGCCGCGGGCGACGCGCTGGGCGGCGTGCCAGGGCGCCCGGCCGGTGATCTCCACGTCGAGGTCCAGGTCACCGACCGCGCGGCGGATGTGGTCGACGCACCGCTCGTCGGTGAACTCCTCCAGGGTCTCGCCGTGTTCGGGGTGCCAGGGGGCGTGGAAGACCCAGTTCTCCCTGTTGTCGACCGGGAGCAGCGCGCCGTCGGCGTCCGGGCTGGTCAGGTAGCAGACGATGAACCGGCGCTCGCCCACCACGTCGGCGAGGCGGCGCGAGCGGAAGGTCATGCTGATGTTGTGGAACAGGTCGCCGGGGCCGCTCTGCCCGATGCCGAGCTGTTCGCGGACGGGGCTGCGGGGGCCGTCGGCGGCGACCAGGTAGTCCGCGCGGATGGTGGTGTGCTCGCCGGTGTCACGGCTCTTGACCACCGCGGTGACCCCGGTGGGATCGGCGTCGAACGACATCAGCTCGGTGTGGTACCGCAGATCGCCGCCCTGGCCGACGGCGTGGTCGAGGAGCACGGGTTCCAGGTCGTTCTGGCTGCACAGGCACCAGGTGCTGGGGCTGAACCGGGCGAGCCCGCCGCCCGGGTCGATCTCCTTGAACAGCCATTCACCGGCGTCGCCGACCAGGGTGGGGGTCTGCAGGATGCCGTGGTTGCCGGCCAGTGTGGCCGCGGCCTGCCGGATCCCGGGCTCGACGCCGGCCACCCGGAACAGCTCCATCGTCCGTACGTTGTTGCCGCGCCCACGGGGGTGGATGGACGTACCGGCATGGCGTTCCACCAGCGTGTGCGGGACTCCCAGCCGCCCCAGGAACACCGAGGTGGACAGGCCGACCAGGGAACCGCCGACGATGAGGACCGGTACCCGGTGGGTGCCGCGGTCGGCGGAATCGGCTCTTTCCTTCATCACTCGCCTCCAGCGCGTCGTCTCCTCCGACTCGGCCGGAAACGGCCGGGACTGTGATGCATGCCCCGCGGGACGGGGACGCGCTCGGGCTCGTTCACCCGGCCGGAGGCGTCCGATCCGGCTAGTTGCTGGTTTGGAAAGCGGCGAACGGTTCCCGGACAGGGGCCCGGGGGCGGGCACGGCCGCCCCCGGGATGTCAGATACGGCCGCCGGTGAGTCGGGTCAGGGGGCCCTGCGCGGGGCGTCCCGTGCGGCGGCCCACCGCGTACGACGCGGCGCTCACCGCGGTCAGGCCGGCCCCCGCCGCGACCGCGACGAGCTTGCGCTGGCTGATGACCGTCCAGGCCGTCCTGGCCGTCGCCGCCACCTGGCCGGAGGCCGCGACGACCGCACGGCGGCCCGCCTCCAGCTTCTCGGCCCCGGCCTGCACGGCCCCGCTCGTCGCCTCGGCCGCGGCCCCGGTCGCCTTGTCGGCGCCCTCCTTGGCCGCTGACGCCGCGTCATCCGCCTTCGCGGCGGCCTTCTTCGCGCCCCGGGACGCCGGAGCCGTCGCGTCGGCCGCGGCGTTCCGTGCCTTGGCAGCCGTCCCCTGCTGGGAGTCGGACGTTCGCTTCGTGTCGTTGTTCGATTCACTCATGGACATCGCCTTGCCGGTCAGTTCCCCGGCAAACAGGCCCGTCCGAAGTCCTCAGCCGCCGAGTGCCGTCAGCACCACGGATTTGGCCTCCTCCTGCACCTGGGCGAGGTGGTCGGACCCCAGGAACGACTCGGCGTACACCTTGTAGACGTCCTCCGTGCCGGAGGGACGCGCCGCGAACCAGGCGTGCTCGGTGGTCACCTTGATGCCGCCGAGGGGGGCGCCGTTGCCCGGGGCCTCGGTGAGCACGGCGGTGACCGGTTCCCCGGCCAGGGACTCCGCGGTGACCTGGGCGGGCGACAGCTTGGCCAGCAGCGCCTTCTCCTCGCGGGACGCCGGGGCGTCGATCCGCGCGTACGCGGGTTCGCCGAAGCGGGCGGTCAGTTCGGCGTAGTGCTCGGACGGCGTCCTGCCGGTCACGGCGGTGATCTCGGAGGCCAGCAGGGCCAGGATGATGCCGTCCTTGTCCGTCGTCCACACCGAGCCGTCCCGGCGCAGGAACGACGCGCCGGCCGACTCCTCGCCGCCGAAGCCGAGCGAGCCGCCGATCAGCCCGTCCACGAACCACTTGAAGCCGACCGGCACCTCGACCAGTTCCCGGCCGAGTTCGGCGGCGACCCGGTCGATCATCCCGGAGGACACCAGGGTCTTGCCGATGCCCGTCCCGGCCGGCCACTGCTCACGGTGACGGTAGAGGTAGGAGATGGCGACCGCGAGGTAGTGGTTGGGGTTCATCAGGCCCGCGTCCGGGGTGACGATGCCGTGCCGGTCGGCGTCGGCGTCGTTGCCGGTGGCGATGGTGAACCGGTCGCGCTGCTCGATGAGGGAGGCCATCGCGTACGGCGACGAGCAGTCCATGCGGATCCGGCCGTCCCAGTCCAGGGTCATGAACCGCCAGGTGGGGTCGGTGTGCGGATTGACCACGGTCAGGTCGAGCCCGTGCTGTTCGGCGATCCGGCCCCAGTAGGCGACGGACGCCCCGCCCAGCGGGTCGGCGCCGATGCGCACGCCGGCCCTCCGGATCGCCTCGAGGTCCAGGACGCTCGGCAGGTCGGTGACATAGGTGCCGAGGAAGTCGTACCGGCCGGTCGTGTCCGCGGCGAGCGCCTTGGCGTAGGAGACGCGCCGTACGTCCTTCAGGCCGCCCGCGATGATCTGGTTGGCCCGGTCCTGGATCCAGGAGGTCGCGTCCGAGGCCGCCGGGCCGCCGTTCGGCGGGTTGTACTTGAAGCCGCCGTCGGAGGGCGGGTTGTGCGAGGGCGTGACCACGACCCCGTCGGCGAGACCGGTGGTGCGGCCCCGGTTGTGGGTGAGGATGGCGTGGGAGACCGCCGGGGTCGGTGTGTACCCGTCCGCGCTGTCGATCAGCACCCTCACGCCGTTGGCGGCGAACACCTCCAGCGCGGTCACCTTCGCGGGCTCCGACAGCGCGTGGGTGTCGGCCCCGAGGAACAGCGGGCCGTCGGTGCCCTGGTCGGCCCGGTACTCGCAGATGGCCTGGCTGGTGGCGGCGATGTGGTCCTCGTTGAACGCGCTCGCCGACGACGATCCGCGGTGTCCGGAGGTGCCGAACGCGACCCGCTCCCCGGGCTCGGCCGGATCCGGGTGCAGCGCGTAGTACGCGGTGACCAGCCGGGCCACGTCGACCAGATCCTCGGGACCGGCCGGCGTGCCCGCTCGCTCGTGCGGCATGGGTGCGTTCCTCCGCTTCGGTTGACGTCTCGCTCGGCGTCCCATCTTTCCCCTTCGACACGCCTGTACGCGAGTGCGCCACCGTCACGCTCGCCCACGCAGGGGCGCCGCCGGCCGGATCACCCGGCCACGGACTTGAATCTCCCCCGGGGGGAGACGGAAGGGTGAGGTCATGGACGGCGATTCCCTGTACTCGATCGGTGAACTGGCGCGGCGCACCGGACTGACGGTCAAGACCGTCCGGCGCTACTCGGACCACGGCATCGTGGCGCCGGCCCGGCGTACCGCCGCCGGCCACCGCCGGTACGGCCCCGACGCCGTGGCACGGCTGGCCCTGGTGCGCACGCTGCGCGAACTGGGGCTGGGGCTCGAGGCGATCCGCGGGGTCGTGGGCCGGGAGCTGGCTCTCGGCGACGTCGCCGCTCGGCACGCCGCCGCCCTGGACGCACAGATCGGGGCCTTGCGTCTGCGCCGCGCGCTGCTGACGGCCGTCGCCAGGCGCCGGCCCACCTGCGAGGAGTTCGAGGAGATGGAGAACATGCACCGACTGGCCCGGCTCGCCCCGGCCGAACGCCGTCGCCTGGTCGACGACTTCCTGGAAGCCGTCTTCGACGGTCTCGACGACGACCCGGGCTACGCCGCGGCGCGGTGTTCCATGACGCCCGAGCTTCCCGACGATCCCACGGACGAACAGGTCGAGGCCTGGGTGGAACTAGCGGAACTGTCCCTGGACCCGGGCTTCCGTTCCGGTCTGCGGCGTGGCGCGGCGGACCATGCGGCCGTCCGTCGCGCGAGCGGCACCGTCCTGCCGCGCCCCGACGCGGTGGCGATCGTCCGCCAGCACGCGACGGCCGCCGTGCGGTCGGGCATCGCGCCGGACTCGGGCGAGGCGGGTCCCGTCGTAGCGGCGCTCACCGGGCACTGTGCCCGGGCCTTCGACCGCCCCGACGACGCCGAGCTGCGGCGATGGCTGGTGCGGCGCCTGTCGGCCGCGCACGATCCGCGCCGCGACCGGTACTTCGAACTGCTCGCCCTGGTCAACGGCTGGCCCGCCCCGGAGCCTGTGGCACCGGCGGTCGAATGGTCCGTCACGGCGCTGGGCGCGCGGGCGGGCGACGGCTCGCTCAGAAGGGCATGATCGTCGGCCGGTGGCGAGCCGCCTCGCCGGTCAGTAGTGGTGTCCGCAGCCGACCGGGCTGACGCCCCGGAGGGCGCAGGCCTCGTCCGCCGCGCGCTGGATCCCTGCCGCCTCGGCCTGGCGGCCCGCCGCCTCGAGGGACCGCGCGAGGTTGTACTGCGTCTGCACCGTGCCGTACCAGTTGTCGTACTCCTGACGGATGCGCAGTGACCGTTCCAGCGCGGTGACGGCCTCCTCGACCCGTCCCACCGCGTGCAGGGCACAGCCGAGGCTGTTGAGCGAGTCGCCGTGGAAGATGCGGTCGTGCGCCTGGTGGAGCTCGCAGGCCTGACGGAAGGCGGTGACGGCCTCGGCGTGGCGACCCGCGTCGTCCAGGGCCAGGCCGAGGTTGTGCTGGGCCCGGCCCTCGTTCCAGGCGTCCCCGAGGGCCCGGAAGCGGTCCCGGGCGCTCAGATGGGCGGCCAGGGCGACGTCGTACTGCCCGGTCCTGCGGTGGGCCAGGCCCAGGATGTTCCAGGCCATGCCCTCGCCGGTCGGGTCCGCGATGCGCCGGAAGAGGTGGGCCGCGTGCGTGAGCGGTGCGAAGGCCTCGCGGGGGCGTCCGCCGAGCGACAGCGCGTTGCCCAGGTGATTGCAGGCGGTGGCTTCGGCTCGCTCGTCCCCCAGCCGGTGGGCGACGGCACGTGCGATCCTGCTGACGGCGGCCCAGTCCTCGAAGAAGCGGCGCCAGCGGAGGTACCTGGCCAGGTGCAGCGCCAGGCCGACCCGGGCCTGGGGGTCGTCCTCGTCCGGCCACTGCACCGCGGCCACGAGATTGGTCCGCTCGCTGTCGAACCAGGCCAGGGCGGTGTCCCGGCGTGCGGCGGCGTCGGGAGAGGGGTCGTGGACCGGGACCAGCAGATGGCGGTCGCAGTGCGCGGCCTGCCGGTGGTAGTGCGCTCTCGCCCGCGCCCGTGCGGTCCGGGCCTCCTCGGCCAGCCGGGGATCGGCCCCGGCGAGGGCTGCCGCGTAGCTGCGCACCAGGTCGTGGATGCCCCAGCGTACGGCCGTCCCGTCACCCTGCCGCTCCCACGTCACCAGGTGGGCCCGGGCCAGGTCGTCGAGCACGTCCAGTGCCGCGTGCTCCCCTCGGCCCATGATCTCCGCGGCGGTGTCGGTGCCGTAGTCGGCGCACGGGACCTGGGCCAGGAGGCACAGGGCCCGGGCCCGGTCCTCGGGCAGGCGACGCATACAGGCCTCGAAGACGGGGGCCAGCGACAGCGGCCTGCCGTAATGGTCCACGCCCTCGCTGCGGAGTGTGTCTGTGAGATCGGTCCCGGAGTGGAGTTCCTCGACCAGGGACGCCACATCCCGGCGTGAGGGGCGGCCGCTCAGGAGTGCGGCCACGATCTGGAGGGCCAGGGGCAGGTGGCCGCACAGCCGGGTCAGCTCGCGCACGGCCTCGGCCTCCCGCTCCGGCCGGTCGTCGTCCGCCTGGCGCAGGCGCAACGCCCTGGCGATCAGCGCGGCGGAGTCCTGCGGACGCAGCGGGCCGAGGTACAACTTGCGGGCGGCCAGCGAGGGGTGCGACTCGCGGGAGGTGAACAGGACGCGGTGCGTCGTGCCGCCGGGCAGCAGCGGCGGAAGCTGGCTCGGCTCGCACACGTTGTCGAAGAGCAGCAGCACCCGCTGGCCGAGGTCGGCGAGCCGGGCCAGCTTGCCGCGGTACAGCCCGTAGGGGTCGACCTCCTCGGACGGCAGGTGGGCGCTGCCGGTGCCGAGTGCGTGCAGCAGGGACATGACGGCCTGCGCGGGCGCCACCGGGGTGTCCTCGTAGCCCGCGAGGTCGAGGAAGAGGGTGCCCCCGGTGAACCAGCCCTTGCCCTTGGCGATGTGCGCGGCCTGCAGCGCGAGGGTCGTCTTGCCGATGCCGCCCAGCCCGGTCACCGCCCACATGACGGGTGAGTCGGCGGGCGGGGTGTCGCCGGACGGCCGTAACCCCTCCAGGAGGAGGTCGAGTTCGCGTTCGCGTCCGGTGAAGCCGTGCTGGACCGTCGGCAGGGTGGAGACGGCGGTCGGCTCGTGGGCCGCGTGCTCGCAGCCGGCGCCGAACGACACCGGCCCGTGGAACTGGCCGTTCCGGAAGTCGACGTGGTCGTGGTACCGGTCAGGGCCCGTGGGCCGATCGTCCCCTGTCTGCACCCGGTCCTCCCCCAGCGACGGTGCGGGCCCGGCATGGACCGCTTCGCGGCGCTATACGGTAGGGCATCCCGCGTCGCCGTGGTACGGGATCGGCCGATTCACCCCCTGTCGGTCCCGTCGTGGTACACGGGCCTCGCGAGAGCGGGGCTACCGGCGCGACAGCCCCGCCCCGGACGCGGGATGCGCCGTCACGGGAGGGCCGGCGGGCCGGGGCCGCGGCAGGGTGCGCTCACGCGGGTGGAGCAGGCCCAGCACGATGGCCGCGCCCACCGCGACCAGGTGTTCTCGACCCGCGAGGTTGGGCACCGCCACCGACTCGCACACCATGGATCCGCCGGTCAGGGCGAAGACCACCGGCGCACGTCGGACGACCGCGATGTACGTGAACAGTCCGACCACCGCGGCCGACGGCCCGGTGTCGAGGAGCCGCCCGCACTCCGGGGGCAGGCCCAGCCCCCGCCAGCCGGGTCCGATCGCGATTCACCGCACGTTTTCCGCTTCCCTCAGCGGATGTCGGTCGGCAGGGGCGGGTTGCCGTCCGTCAGGTCCTGGGTGCCGATGACCGAGAGCAGCTCCAGCTGTGCGGCGCCCTCCGTACCCGGCGGGGCGGTGAACCACAGCAGGCGCTGGCGGCCGTCCTCGCTGAACAGGTTGTGGCAGTCCAGCTCGATCACGCCCAGGGCGGGATGGACGATGCGCTTGTGGTCGCTGCGGCGCAGGGCGACGTCGCGGGTCTCCCACAGGGCCACGAACTCATCGCTGTGCCGGCGCAGCGCGGCGACCATCCGGGCCACCGCGGAGTCCTTGCCGCGCCGGGCGGCGACCGCCTGCAGGTCGGCGACGAACACCCGGGAGTGGTGCGGGTGGTCCTCGGCCGGGTAGACCGCGCGGGCTCCGGGGTCGGTGAACCAGCGGTACACGAAACTCGCGTCGGGTCCGGTCGTCGCCGGGGGCGGGCCGAGGAGCGCCCTGGCCAGGGGGTTCTGTACGAGCGTCTCGTGCAGGTCGGTGATCACCTGGGCGGGCGTGGTGGTGAGCCGGTCCAGCAGACCGAGCAGGGCGGGCTGGACGTGCGCGGCCGGGCCGTGCGCCGCCGCGGGCAGCGGGCGGTCGGCGAGGTGGAACAGGTGGTCGCGTTCGTCGCCGTTCAGCCGGAGCGCGCGGGCGAGCGCGGCCAGGACCTGGGCGGAGGGCTGAGCGCCGCGGCCGCGCTCCAGCTCGGTGTAGTAGTCCGCGGACAGCCCGGCCAGCAGGGCGACCTCCTCGCGCCGCAGTCCGGGCACCCGGCGCCGGGGACCCGCGGGCAGGCCGACGTCGGCCGGGCGGACCCGGTCGCGCCGGGACTTCAGGAAAGCGGCGAGTTCGGACTGGTTCACCCGGCCATGATCTCGTGTCCCGGCCTGCTGAGCCAGGGGTTGCCGACCCCTGGGTGGAGACAGCCATGGCTCCCACGGGGACACCGGACCACGCTGGAGAGCGCAAGCACGGCACCACGCACTGTCAGAGGAGCAACCATGTCCACCCAGGAAGCGACGAGGGTCGCCGTCGTCACCGGCGGCTCGCGCGGCATCGGCCGTGCGACGGTGAGCCGGCTGGCCGCCGACGGACACGCCTTGGTGGTCGGTTACGCGGGCAACCGCGAACTGGCCGAGGCCGCCGTCGAGGAGGTCACCGCCGCGGGCGGCCGGGCGGTCGCCGTACGGGCCGACGTCGCCGACGAGGAGGACGTGGCCGCGCTGTTCGCCACCGCCGAGTCGCGGTTCGGCGGGGTCGACGTGGTCGTCCACGCGGCCGGACGCATGTATCTGTCGCCGGTCGCCGAACTGGACCTGGCGGAGCTGGACGCGTTGCACCGCACCAACATCCGCGGCACCTTCGTGATCGCCCGGGAGGCCGCCAGGACCCTGCGCCCCGGTGGCACACTGATCACCTTCTCGACCTCCGTGGTGGGCCTGGCCTTCCCCGGGTACGGCGCGTACAGCGCCAGCAAGGGCGCGGTCGAGGCACTCACGATGGTGCTCGCGCGGGAGCTGCGCGGGCGGGACGTCACCGTGAACACCGTCGCACCGGGGCCCACCGCCACCGATCTGTTCCTCGAGGGCAAGGACGAGGAGACGGTCGCCCGGCTGGCCGCCCAGCCCCCGCTGGAGCGCCTCGGTACCCCGGCCGACATCGCCGCGGTCGTGTCCTTCCTGGCCTCCCCCGCCGGTCACTGGGTCAACGGCCAGGTGATCCGCGCCAACGGCGGCATCGTCTGACGGTCACCCGCTCACCGGAAACCCCTTACCCAACCACCCCTTCGCACTCAAGGAGAAACACCATGCCGTTCGCCAACTTCAAGGTGCCCGCCGGGAGCCTCGACGAGAAGCAGAAGGAGGAGATCGTCACCCGCGCCACCCAGCTGTACGTCGACCTCTACGGTGAGCGCGCCCGCGCCAACACCCTCGTCCTGGTCGAGGAGGTCACCGACGGCGGCTGGGGCATCGGCGGCAACGTACTGACCCTCGCCATGCTCCAGCAGTCGCCCGAGGACTGACCCCGGCCCGCTGCGGGTGCGCGGCGGGCCGGTCCGGCGGAGTCTGGGGGACATGCCCCACAACGCGGTGGAGTCGGTGCTCGACGAGCTGTACACCACCCCGCCGGGCCGGTTCGTCGCCCGCCGGGAGGAACTGGCGGCCGCGGCCCGGACGGAAGGCCGTACCGACGACGCCCGCCGGATCCGCGCCGCCCGGCGGCCCACCCTGGCCGCCTGGGCCGCGAACCTGCTGCTGCGCTCCCGTCCCGAGGAGAGCCGGCAGTTCCTGGAGCTGGGCCGGGCGCTGCGCGAGGCGTACCGCACGCTGGACGCCGCCGGGCTCAAGGAGCTGTCCGCGGAGCGCCGGCGGATCGTCTCCGCGCTGTCCCGGCAGGCGACCGAGCTCGCCCGGGAGGCCGGGCACGGGCTGTCGGACGCGGCACGGCAGGAGGTCGAGTCCACCCTGCGCGCGGTGCTGGCCGACCCGGACGCGGCCGACCGGTGGGCGTCCGGCCGCCTGACCGGCGCGCTCACCCCGCCCTCGGACTTCGAGGCCGCCCGGCTGCCCGGGGTGTCGCGGACGCCTGCCCGGCGGACGGCCGCACCGCCGCCGGCGTCGGCCCGGGCGGCGGACGAGCTCGCCGAGCGGCGCCGGCAGCGCAGGCGGCAGCAGCTCGACCGCGCCCGCAAGGCGGCCGAGCGGGCCGCGGAGCGGCTGCGCGAGAAGCGCGCGGAACAGGCGGAGGCCGAGGCGCGACTGGCCGATGCCGAGCGGCAGTTGGACCAGTCCCGCGAGACCCTGCGGCGGGCGGAGCGCGAGCGGCAGCGGGCGGCGGAACGCCACGCGGCCGCCGGCGAGGCGCTGGCGCGGGCCGAACGGGAGGCGCGCGAGGCCGCCGAGCAGGCCGACCGGCTCGCCGCCGGCTCCTGACGCGCCGGGACATCCCGGAACAGCACCGAGCGGCCCTGTGCCCAGCGGCACTTCGACGACGCCGGGGCGCTTCGCCGGAGCCGGGCGCCCACGCCGGGCACCGGCCGACCGGGTGAGCCCGTACGGACGACCCTTCACCCACTTACCCCGCTGCGCTCGTGGTGTGGCACGGCACGGCGCAGGATCGTGCCCATGCGACCGGCGCGTTTACTTGCGCGGCGCGCCGGTCGCTGTCCGTTCCGCCCACCGGCCGCCCCTGACGACAGACACAGGGGCCCGCGAAGGAGATGCGCACAGGATGACCACGATGTCTGAGCGGGTTTCAGAACTGTCGGTGCGACAGGCGTCGCACCATGTCTCCCAGTCCGTGTTCGACGGCTCCAGGCTCCGGGTCGTCCTGCTGGTGGACGTCTACGACGGAGCCCAGCAGCAGTTCCTGGAGGCCTACGAGCAGCTGTGCAACCAGGTCGCCTCCGTCCCCGGGCACGTCAGCGACCAGCTGTGCCAGTCGATCGAGAACCCCTCCCAGTGGCTCATCACCAGTGAGTGGGAGAGCGCCCCGCCGTTCCTGTCCTGGGTGAACAGCGAGGAGCACGTCCGCATGGTGGAGCCGCTGCACTCCTGCGTCCGGGACACCCGGTCGCTGCGCTTCCACATCGTCCGCGAGACGGATACGGACACCTCGGCCGGCCAGCGCCGGCTGCAGGCGGCTCCCCGGATCGGTGACGGCGTGGTCCGCCACGCCCTCACCTTCACGGTCAAGCCGGGCAGCGAGGAGAAGGTCGCCGGGATCCTGGCGGAGTACGCCTCGCCCGAGCCGCAGGTCGACGACACCACGCGGCTGTGCCGCACCTCCCTGTACATGCACGGCAACCGCGTGGTCCGCGCCATCGAGGTGCGGGGCGACCTGCTCACGGCGCTGCGCCACGTCGCCCGGCAGCCCGAGGTGCGGGCCGTCGAGGAGGCCATCAACCCCTACCTCGAGCAGGACCGGGACCTCGACGACCAGGAGTCCGCCCGGGTCTTCTTCACCCGTGCGGCCCTGCCCGCCGTCCACCACGTGACGCAGGCCCAGGACATCCCCGAGGCGCAGCGGCACGCCCTGTACTACCCGGCCCGGGAGGGGCTCGGCATGCGGCTGGCCGAGGTCCTCGCCGAGCAGGACGCGGTGGCGGCGAAGGACCCGCGCAGCCCGATCCTGCGCAGCACGATCTTCCAGCGCGACGACGTCGTCGTACGGCTGATCGACATGCGGGGCGCCCTGGAGGCGGCCGACCCCGTCGTCGCCCTCGGCCTGCCCGACCCCTCGCAGGCGGCGGAGCTGACCACGCTCCTCGACGCCGGCGCCAGGAGCGGTGACCCCGCGCGCCTGCTGGAGTCCGCCCGCATGGCCCTCGTCACCGACCGCCGTTCGCCCGAGGTCTGACCGGCAGTACACGGCCCGCGACGGCCACACCCCCCACGTCGACGCAGCACAGCATCGGAGGAACGTCGTGACCAGATCCCGTCCCCCTATCGTGGATGTCAGCGAGATCGAGCCCAACACCAGGCGCGGCGGTGACCTGCGCGCCCTGCTCACCCCCACCACGGTCGGCTCGACCAGCGGTTTCATGGGCGTCGCCATGGTGCAGCCCGGCGACCGCATCGCAGAGCACTACCACCCGTACTCCGAGGAGTTCGTCTACGTCGTCTGCGGGCAGCTGGAGGTGGACCTGGACGGCGAGCCGCACCCGCTGCGGCCGGAGCAGGGGCTGATGATCCCCGCCCACGTGCGCCACCGGTTCCGCAACGTCGGTGACGTCGAGGCCCGGATCGTCTTCCACCTCGGCCCGCTGGCCCCGAGCCCGCCGCTCGGCCACGTCGACACGGAGGAGACCGTGCCCGCCGCGGTCGCCGCCGAGGGGGCCGGCGCGGGCGGGAGCCGGTCATGACCAGGCGGGTGGCGGTCACCGGCATAGGCATCGTGGCACCCGGCGGCATCGGCGTTCCGGCCTTCTGGGATCTGCTCGCCGGTGGCCGTACCGCGACCCGGGGCATCACGTTCTTCGACCCGGCCGGACTGCGCTCCCGGATCGCCGCCGAGTGCGACTTCGACCCGACGGCGTACGGACTGGACGCGGAGCAGACCGCTCGGGCGGACCGGTACATCCAGTTCGCCCTGGTCGCGGGCGACGAAGCCGTCCGCGACTCCGGTCTCGACCTCGCCAGGGAGAACCCCTGGCGGGTCGGGGTGTCCCTGGGCACCGCCGTCGGCGGCACCACCCGGCTCGAGCACGACTACGTCCTGGTCAGCCACCGCGGGCAGCGCTGGGACGTGGACCACCGGGAATCGGAGCCGCATCTGCACCGGGCGTTCTCGCCGAGCACCCTCGCCTCGGCGGTCGCGGAACGGTTCGGGGCGTGCGGCCCGGTGCAGACCGTCTCCACGGGCTGCACCTCGGGTCTCGACGCGGTCGGGTACGCCTTCCACACCGTCGAGGAGGGACGGGCCGACATCTGCATAGCCGGTGCCTCGGACTCGCCGATCTCACCGATCACCATGGCGTGCTTCGACGCGATCAAGGCGACGTCCCCGAACAACGACGATCCCGCCCACGCCTCCCGCCCCTTCGACAACGACCGTGACGGGTTCGTCATGGGCGAGGGCGGGGCGGTGCTCGTCCTGGAGGAGCTGGAGCACGCCCGGGCCCGCGGCGCGCACGTGTACTGCGAGCTCGGCGGCTACGCCACCTTCGGCAACGCCTACCACATGACCGGTCTGACCAGCGAGGGCCTGGAGATGGCCCGGGCGATCGAGGTCGCCCTGGACCACGCCCGGCTCGACGGTTCCGCGATCGACTACGTCAACGCGCACGGCTCGGGCACCCGGCAGAACGACCGCCACGAGACGGCCGCGGTGAAGCGGGCCCTGGGGCAGCACGCCTACGACACACCGATGAGCTCGATCAAGTCGATGGTGGGTCACTCCCTCGGGGCCATCGGGGCGATCGAGGTCGTGGCCTGTGTGCTGGCCCTGACCCACCAGGCCGTACCGCCCACCGCGAACTACGAGACCCCCGACCCCGAGTGCGACCTGGACTACGTCCCGCGCGTCGCACGCGAACGGAAGCTGTCCAGCGTCCTGTCCGTGGGCAGTGGGTTCGGCGGTTTCCAGTCCGCGGTGATCCTGACCCGGCCGAGGGAGAGGACACCATGAGCGAACCGTATCCGCGGCGCGCGGCCGTCACCGGGATCGGTGTGGTCGCGCCGAACGGAACCACCGTGGAGGCCTTCTGGAAGTCCACCGAGGAAGGCATGAGCGTCCTGGACCGCGTCACCCGCGAGGGCTGCGAGCAGCTGCCGCTGCGGGTGGCCGGCGAGGTCCGCGGCTTTGAACCGTCGGCGGCCGTCGAGGAGCGGTTCCTCGTCCAGACCGACCGGTTCACTCACTTCGCGATGGCCGCGGCCGACCTGGCACTGGAGGACGCCCGCCTCGGCCAGGCCGACACCGACGAGGCGCCGTTCTCGGTGGGCGTGGTCACCGCGGCCGGCTCCGGCGGCGGTGAGTTCGGCCAGCGGGAGCTGCAGCGACTGTGGGGAAAGGGCAGCCGGTTCGTCGGCCCGTACCAGTCCATCGCCTGGTTCTACGCCGCCAGCACCGGCCAGATCTCCATCCGCCGCGGCTTCAAGGGGCCCTGCTCGGTGGTCGCCGCCGACGAGGCCGGCGGCCTGGACGCCCTCGCGCACGCGGCGCGGGCCGTGCGGCGCGGCACCGACGTGATCGTGGCCGGGTCGACCGAGGCGCCGCTGGCGCCGTACTCGATGGTCTGCCAGCTCGGTTACGAGGAGCTGAGCACCGTCGACGATCCGGCGTGCGCCTACCGCCCGTTCACGGACGGCGCCTGCGGTTTCGTCCCCGCCGAGGGCGGCGCGATGCTCGTCGTGGAGGAGGTCGCCTCGGCCTGGGAACGGGGGCTGCCCGTGCGGGCCGTCCTCGCCGGGCACGCGGCGACCTTCACCGGTGCCTCGCGCTGGGAGGCGTCCCGGGAGGGACTCGCCGAGGCGATCCGCGGCGCCCTGGCGGAGGCCGGCTGCGCGCCCGAGGAGGTCGACGTCGTCTTCGCCGACGCCCTCGGGGTGCCGGCGGCGGACCGGGCGGAGGCGCTGGCGATCGCCGACGCCCTGGGCGGTCACGGCCGGCGGGTGCCGGTGACGGCGCCGAAGACGGGCACCGGACGGGGCTACTGCGCGGCTCCCGTGCTCGACACGGCGGCCGCGGTGCTCGCGATGGAGCACGGTCTGATCCCGCCGACCCCGAACGTGGTCGACGTCTGCCACGACCTCGACCTCGTGACCGGCCGGGCCCGCGCCGCCGAGCTGCGCACGGCACTGGTCCTCAGCCGGGGCCTCATGGGGTCGAACTCGGCGCTCGTGCTCCGGCACGGCGCCGCCGACGCCTCGTAGCGAGGTCGCCGGAGCGGAACCCAAGCAAGGAGAGAGAGGAACGACATGAGTGCCCAAATCACCGTCGAAGAACTGGCCGAACTCATGAAGAAGGCGGCTGGGATCACCGTCAGCCCCCAGGAGCTGTCGGACCGCCCCGACACCGCCTTCGGGGAGCTCGGCATCGACTCGCTCGGTCTGCTCGGCATCGTCGGCGAGCTGGAGAACCGGCACGGCACGCCGATGCCTCCCGACGCGGAGCGCTGCAAGACCCCCCGGGAGTTCCTCGACCTCGTCAACAGCGCCCTTCTGGCAGGAGCCTGACATGGCTGGACACACGCAGAACGAGATCACCATCGCCGCACCGGTGGACCTGGTGTGGGACATCACCAACGACGTGGCGAACTGGCCGCAGCTGTTCAGCGAGTACGCCTCCGCCGAGATCCTGTCCCAGGAGGGGGACAGGACCACCTTCCGGCTGACCATGCATCCCGACGAGAACGGCACCGTGTGGAGCTGGGTCTCGGAACGGGAGACCGACCGCCCCACCCTCACCGTCAAGGCCCGCCGGGTGGAGACCGGCCCGTTCGCCCACATGAACATCCGGTGGCACTACGAGGAGGTGCCGGGCGGCACCCGGATGGTCTGGACCCAGGACTTCGCGATGAAGCCCGAGGCCCCGGTCGACGACGACTGGATGACCGACAACATCAACAAGAACTCCAAGATCCAGATGGCCCTGATCCGGGACCGGATCGAGAAGGTGGCCGCCGAGCAGGGGGCCCAGCCGGGCCTGACCGACTGAGCCGGACGGAGAGACACCGTGCACCAAGCCCTTATCGTGGCCCGGATGGCCCCGGGGTCGGCCCCGGACATCGCGAAGATCTTCGAGGACTCCGACCGGGGAGAGCTGCCGCGGCTCGTCGGTGTCGCCCGGCGCAGCCTCTTCCAGTTCGGTGACGTGTACCTGCATCTCATCGAGTCGGAGCAGGACCCCGGCCCGGCCATCGCCAAGGTGACCGGCCATCCGGAGTTCCGGGACGTGAGCGAGCGGCTGTCGGCGTACGTCGGCGCGTACGACCCCGAGACCTGGCGCTCGCCGAAGGACGCGATGGCCCGGCGCTTCTACCTCTGGGAGCGCGACCGGGCCGTCTGAACCCGCCGTCCGCCCCCGCGGACGGCCACCGGTCGCCGGGCCCGCAGCGTCGCGGGCCCGGCGACCGGTGTTGTGCGCGGCTTCGGACGGATCAGCCGGGAACCGTGCAGTCGAACGCGTGCAGGTAGGGGTTGACCGGGCCGATCTCGTCGATGACCAGGCCCGCCGCGGTCAGCCGGCTGACCATGCTGTCCGTGGTGTGCTTGGCCCCGCCGACGTTCAGGAGGAGCAGCAGGTCCATGGCGGTGCTGAAGCGCATCGAGGGGGTGTCGTCGACGAGGTTCTCGATGACCACGACGCGGGCCTTGGGCCCGCCCGCCTCGATCACGTTGCGCAGGCAGCGGGCGGTCGACTCGTCGTCCCACTCCAGGATGTTCTTGATGATGTACACATCGGCCTGCACCGGAACGGACTCGCGGCAGTCGCCGGGCACGATGCGCACCCGGTCGGCGAGCGAGCCGCCCGGACGCAGCCGGGGGTCGGCGTTCTCCACCACGCGGGGCAGGTCGAGCAGGGTCCCCCGCATCGACGGGTACTTCTCCAGCAGGCTGGCCACCACATGGCCCTGGCCGCCGCCGATGTCGGCGACCGACTTGGCCCCGGACAGGTCCAGCAGCTCGGCGACCTCCCGCGCGGACTGCTTGCTGGAGGTCGTCATCGCCCGGTTGAAGACGTCGGCCGACTCGGGGGCGTCCTCGTTGAGGTAGCTGAAGAACTCCTTGCCGTACAGGTCCTCCACGACGTTGCGGCCGGTGCGGACCGCCTCGTCGAGGCACGGCCAGGCGTCCCACGTCCACGGCTCGGTGCACCACAGCGTGATGTAGCGCAGGCTGTGCGGGTCGTCCTCGCGCAGCAGCCGGGACATGTCGGTGTGCGCGAACGTCCCGTCCTCCCGCTCGGCGAACACGCCGTAGCAGGAGAGCGCGCGCAGCAGCCGCCGGAGCGGCCCCGGTTCGGTCTTCACCGCGGCCGCGAGGTCCGCCACGGCCATGGGGCCGTCCCCCAGCGCGTCGGCGACGCCCAGCCGGGCCGCCGCGCGGAGGGCGGCGGCACACGCCGCCCCGAAGACGAGTTCCCTCAGCCGCATGGACGGCGGTGGGGCAGTGGGTGCGGTCGTCATGTGCCGCCTCTCCTCCTTGGGTTACGGATGGGTTCGGCCGGTCAGCACAGTCCCGCGGGCTTGGACTTCCCGCAGTTGTTGCGGGCGAAGGTGTTGTTGCGCGCCGCGGCTTCCTGGTTGACGAGGTCCGCCGGCGCGTTGCTCTTCACCCGGTTGTCGTGGATCCGGTTCCGCTCGCTGGTGGTGCCCACGAAGCTCTTGTAGAGGACGACGCCACCGGAGAGCGGGGACTTGCCCACGTTGCCGGTGATGACGTTGCCGGTCACCAGGGAGTCCTCGGCGCCGGTCAGCACGATGCCGGAGCCCTGCAGGAAGGGCAGCCGGGCGGTCTTCGGGCAGTACTTGTTGTTCTTGACGATGCTGTTGTAGGCCACCGTCGCCTTGCCGGCCTTGGGCTTGTTCTCGTCGCCGACGACGAACACCCCGGCGCAGTTGCCGGTCACGTCGTTGTGCGCGACGGTGATGTTGCGCAGGCGGCGGGCGGTGACGCCGATGCGGTTGCCCGCGAGCACGTTGCCGTCGACGATCGTGCCCTTGGTGTCCTTGGCGCCCGCCTCGGTGAGCATCGTGTTGGCGAGGAAGACACCCGCGTCGCCGTTGTTGCGGACGGTGTTGCCCCGGACCAGGCTGCGCACCGAGCGCTCCTCGGCGATGCCCCACAGCTTGTTCTTGTCGGCGGTCACCTGGCGCACGGTCAGGTGGTCGGTACCGACGGCGAACACCCCGGCCCGGGCGAAGCCGGTCACGGTCAGGTCGGCGACGGTGACGCCGTCGACGCGCCAGCTCTTCGTCCCGACCACGCAGATGCCGTTGCCGCGCCCGGCGCAGCTGCTGTCGGTCTTCTTCTTGCCCGGTGCGATCACCGTCTTCCGGCCGTCGCCGCGCAGGGTCACCCACGGGGTGGTGATCTTCACGCTCTCGCGGTAGGTACCGGCGGTGACCAGCACGGTGTCTCCCGGCTTGGCCGCGTCCACCGCTTTCTGGATCGATTGCCCCGGGCGCACGACGTGCAGCGTGGGGCAGTTGCCGGCGGGCGCGGCCGCGCCGACTCCGGCCACGAGGAGCGCTGCGGCGCAGGCGCCGTAGACGGTATGACATTTCTTCATATTCCGCACGTTACGTCCCAAATGCCGCCGGACGGCCCGGATGAGCCGTCCGGCGGCGTGTCACGTCGCATCAGAGGGACATGTAGAGGCGGGTGCCGCCGGACCGGTAGCCGACGCGTTCGTACACCCGACGGGATCCGTCACCCGAGTACTCCAGCCAGACCGATTCCGCGCCCCGGGCGAACACCGCCCCGGTCAGTGCGGCGGTCACCGAGGCGGCGACACCCCGGCCGCGGTGGGCCGGGCGGGTGCCCACGCCCGCCAGTTCCGCGGTCCCCGCGGCGGGCGCGGAGCAGGTCGCCGCGCCCGCGCAGCCGCCGTCGGGGGTCCGGACGAAGCGGACGGCTCCGCCGCTGTCGGCTGTGCGGCGCAGCCGGGCGGCGCCTTCCGGGGAGGGCGGGAACTCACCGGCGAAGGCCTCCGACAGGGCGGCGTCGATCGAAGCGTAGTCCTCGTCCGTGGTGGGGACTTCGACCACCGGCCCGCCGGTGAACGACGGCACCGCCAGTGTGTGCGGTGTGCAGACGAGGTAGGTGTGCCGGGCCTCGACGGTGAAACCCGCCCGGAGGAGCGCCGGTTCCACGGCGGGCGCGGCGTCGGGGGCGAACTCCAGCCGGGGCCTGAGACCGCGCTCGCGGAACGCCCGGACCAGTGCCGCGACGTCCCGGTCGTCCGGTCGGGCGCCGGTCAGGGGCGTCGCGTAGCTTACGTACGGGCTGGTGGTGGCGGGGTCGAAGCCCGCGACGAAGCCGCCGGTTTCGGCGACCTCGGGGCGGCGCCGGAGGTTGCGGACGGCGAATCTCTGGACGTCGGTGTCCATGGTGATGGTGACCTCACGTGAGTGGCAGGGAGTGGGCACGCTGCTGTCGCCCGGCCGTGGCCGGGCGTCGTGGGGCCGCCGTGCGGAGAAGGGCGAACGGCACGTTCAGTGCCGACGGCGGCCGCTGGGGGACGCCGCGGTCAATGGCTTCAGTCCTTCGGGGAATCGGGGCGGTTCATGGCACAAGGTCCGGTGCACGCTCCCACGTCGGCGAGGAGAAGGGCAATCGGTTATCGCCCCGGCGCCGGGCCCGTGCTGCGGCGGACGACGAGTTCGACGGGGACGACCGGGTCGACGGGGGCGGGGCCACGCGCGTCGGCGCCTTCGAGACGGTCCAGCAGGAGGCGCAGCGAACGGGTGCCGATCTCGGCGAAGTCGGTGCGCACGGTGGTCAGCGGAGGCAGCAGGTGTGCGGCCTCGGGGATGTCGTCGTAGCCGACCACGCTGACCTCGTCGGGAACCGGGCGCCCGGCCTCGTGGAAGGCGCGCAGCACCCCGAGGGCCATCTGGTCGTTGGAGGCGAACACGGCCGTGACCTCGGGGCGTTCGGCCAGCCGGCGGCCGAGGTCGTACCCGGAGTCGGCGCTCCAGTCACCGAAGAGCGGCTCGGTGGCGGGCGCCCCGGCCGCCCGAAGGGTCGCACGCCAGCCGGTCACCCGCGCGTCGGCGGACGTCCAGCCCGCCGGCCCCGCGATGTGCCGGACGGTGGTGTGGCCGAGACGCAGCAGGTGCTCGGTGGCCAGTCGGGCGCCGTTCATGGAATCCGCGGTGATCAGCGACGTGCTGCCACCGAGGTCGTTCTCCAGCACCACCAGAGGGGTGGACAGGTGTGCCTCCGCCAGGGCGCGGCCCACCCGGCGCTGGGGGGCGATGGCGATCACCCCGTCCGCGCCCTCGGCCGAGAGCCGGTCCGCGGCCCGCACCACCGTGTCCCGGTCGGCGGTGTCGAGGGCGATGGAGCTCACGAGGTAACCGGCTTCCTGCGCCGCGTAGTTGATCGCGGTCAGGATGGAGGCGGGCCCGAACCGCGCCGCGTCGAAGGAGATCACGCCGAGCATCCGTGTCCGGCCGCTGGCCAGCGAGCGGGCGCTGCGGCTGGGACGGTAGCCGAGCGAGCGCATGGCGGCCAGCACGGTCTCGCGGGTCTCGGGGCGGACGGCCGGGTTGTCGTTGATCACCCGGGACACGGTCTGCTTGGAGACGCCCGCCAGCCGCGCCACGTCGTCCATCACGGGCCGGGCGCCCGCGAAACCCCGCCGGCTGCGTCGCGGGGGGACCGGGCTGTCGGCATTGCGGGGCATCGCGGGGTGCTTCCTCCGGCTGGTTGCGGCGGCCCTTCCGGCCCGGCGGATCCACAGAATAGGCACGGGACGTCCACCACGCGGCAACCCGGTGAGGGTTTCCCGGCCACGCACCGGCCGGGTGCCGCTTCAGCCGGAGCACGTCCGCCCGGCACGGCGCCGGGACCGCGCACGGCAGCAGCGCACCGTGCGGACCGCGGACCACTCGATGCCCTTCCCGCGGCGGAGCCGTGGGTCGCCCCGGCCGCCGTCGCACGGTTGCGGCCGGTCAGTTCGGTGAGGGGATACGGGTGGCGATCTCGCGTGCCATGCGGCGGGCCTCGGGGGACACCGGCTGGCCGTCCTGTGCGGTGCCTGCCTGCAGCAGGTCGAGCAGGTCCTGCGACTCCTCCTGGTACAGCTCCGCCAGCCGCTCGGCGGTGCCGTATCCGGGCAGGAAGTCGATCTCGTCCAGGTCTGGGGGGTCGTAGCCGTCCATGGTGGGGCAACGTACCCGGTCTGGTCCGGGTCACGCAGCCCGGATCAGCGGTACGTCCTCCACACCCGGCAGTCCGGGGCGCAACGCCGCGGGGTCGGGCCGGAGTGGCGGGGCGCGGTGGGCGAGCGGCGCCGGCAACGCAACGCCGTCACCGTCGCCGATCCGGTCGTCTAGGGCGGGGTGCTCCGGTGAGGCGTTGCGCAGGCCGTTCCGGGAGGGCGGGAGCCGGAACTCCCGGCATGGGTCGGCCCCACGGCGACCAGCACGGCCAGCAGGGCGCCCGTGACGAGGGCGGGGGCCGGGGACCAGGCGGCCGGCACCAGGGCGGCCGCGGTGACGGGGTACGGGAGCCACTCGGCCGCCCTGGTCTGGTGGGGGCGCAGGTGCACGGCCCAGACCGTGACCAGGAACACGGCCGCCGGAACGGTCACCGCCGCTCCGGCGGCCGGGGCCGAGGCACCGGTGTGCCGCGTGACGTGGTCGGCGTACGCGGCCAGGCCCGCCCCCTCGGCGGTCGCCGCGGCGAAGACCAGGTAGTGGCCGTAGGCCCAGGGGAACCTCCTGCGGTGGTCCTGGTGCGTCGTGGCGAGCAGCGTGTGGGCGGGCCGGGCGAAGTACAGCCACCACAGGGCGTAGGCCGTCAGCAGGCCGCCGGCCGCCACCGCGGCGAGCGCCCCGGTGCCCTGGTGGCGGTCGAAGGCGCTCCGTACGGCGACGGTCGCCGCGGCGACGGACTCGCCCAGCACGATGAGGGTGAACAGTTCGTAGCGTTCGGCGATGTGGTGCGGGTGCCAGGGCGTCATCCCGGCGGACTGCGCCCACACGGGCACGCCGAGCTCGGCGGTGATCAGGACGGCCATGCCGGGCAGCCGCAGCGCGGGCGGTACGGCGAGCAGGGTCACCCAGCCGAGCTGGCAGGCCGTCACTCCCCCGGCGAAGCGCAGGGCCGTCCGGCGCCGGGCGGGGTCGGACAGCGCCGCCCGGAGCCAGAGGGCCGCCAGGGTGGTGCGCAGGACGACGTATCCGAGCGTGACGATCCTGAGGTCGCCCGCCTCGAACGCCCGGCGCACACCGGCCGCGAGCACGAGCGAGCCGGTGATCTGGGCGAACACCGTCAGCCGGTAGGGCACGTCGTCGGGGTCGTAGGCGGAGGCGAACCAGGTGAAGTTCATCCACGCCCACCAGATGGTGAAGAAGACCAGCGCGAAGCGCAGGGCACCGGTCGCGTACGCCCCGTGCGTCAGCGCCGTGTGCAGGCTCGCTGACGCCTGTGCCACCGCGATGACGAAACACAGGTCGAAGAAGAGTTCCAGTGGGGTGGCGGACCGGTGCGGTTCGCCGGGGTCCCGGCCCCGCATGGTGTTCATGCCGCGCTCCTCGCTGTGCCGGCTCCCGGACGTGGGCCGTCCCGCCGAGGCTAGGGCGGCCCGGTACCGGTGCCGTGTCCGCCGGTGCACGGGCTCTTGCCCGAGAGCGCACGGCCGGCGGGGTGTGCACCGGCGGACAGCACCCGGTGCGCTGCCGGACAAGGCGCCGGCTTCCCGGGCGCCTAGCGTCCCCCGGGTACGCACAGTTCGGCACCACAGGAGGAGACATGACCACCAGCCCCCGGTCCGTTACCGGCAGCCGGCCCTGGCTGCACCAGCAGGGCGAGGTGATCCAGGAGTTCGGGACCGTCAAGCAGTTCCCGGTCGGCCTGTCCCATGAGGCACGCATGTACTCCTGTCAGCGCCTGAACAAGGTGCTGGCGGACACGCAGATCCTCTACGGCCTGTACAAGAAGCACCACTGGCTGATGCGCGGGGCGACCTTCTACCAACTGCACCTCGTACTGGACAAGCACGCGGGGGAACAGCTGGAGATGGTGGACACCGTCGCCGAACGCGTCCAGTCGCTGGGCGGGGTCGCGGTGGGCGACCCCCGGCACGTCGCCGAGATCACCTCGATCCCCCGGCCGCCGGACGGGGTGGAGGAGGTCCCGGCGATGCTGTCACGGCTGCTGGAGGCCCACGAGAGCATCCTCGTCGACGCCCATGACGCAGCGGCCCGGGCCGCCGAGCTGGGAGACGACGGCACCAACGACCTGCTGGTGTCGCAGGTGATCAGGACCGGTGAACTGCAGGCGTGGTTCATCGCCGAGCACCTGGTCGACACGCCGCTGGTCCGGGCCTGACCGAGCCCACGGACAACGGTGCGGGCGGTCCTCGCACTTGCACCGGCCTGGGCGCGGGCATCGCCCGACCGCCGAGCGGCGCACCCCTCGTCGCACCTCGTCGACGGGCCGGCCGGAGCTGTGCGACCGCGCCGCGCTCGAGCGGGCGGCCGGACTTCCGCACCGTCTGCCCGGCCGCTGACGGCGGTCCGGGTCCCGGCTCAGCCGGCCTGACCGGCCGCCGCTCGCAGCGGACACCCGGTGCCGACACGCTGCTGCAATTCGTCCCGCAGCTCGGCCAGTTCGGCCATACGGGCATCGATGAGCCGGATCTTCTCCGCCAGCAGCCCGGAAAGTGCTGCCGCCGAGTCCGGGGCGTCGAGCAGTTCCTCGCCGTGGCGAGCGATCTCCGCGAGGGAGAAGCCGAGGGCCTGTGCGGTGCGGACGTAGGCGAGCCAGGGCACCGTCTCGGGCGGGAAGTCGCGATAGCCGTTCGGCAGCCGCCGGCCCCTGACCAGGCCGACCTTCTCGTAGAAGCGGATGCCGTCCTTGGTCATGCCGGTCCGTGCGGCCAGCTCTCCGATCAGCATGACTCCCCGTCAGTTCCCTTGTGCGGGCTTGACCTTGGACCCTACTCCACTGTTTAGCGTGACGCGCGTCGCTGTCACGCAACCAGCAGGAGCCACATCATGATCCCCCTTGTCGCCCCGTCCCACCCCGCCTATCCGCGAGTGGTGCGGGCCAGCGCCTGGTACGACCTGGTCGTCACCGCCGGGTTCGCGACGCCCTGGACGTACACCCTGGTCAACCGCACCCTGTCGGCACTGGGCGAGGCGCTGGGGCTGGGTGCGCTGCCGGCGGTCGATCCGGTGCAGACCATGTACGCGAACCTGATGGGTTCGGTGGTGGTCGTCTGGGCTCTGCTGCGCATCCTCCGGCCCCTGCCGGCCCACGGGCTGTACGACGGCGCCGCCCGCGTGCTGTTCTCGGTGTGGATGTCGTACGCGGTCGCCCAGGGGGTCACACGGCTGCTGTTGCTGTTCCTCGTCGTCGAGGTGTCGTTCGGTGTCGCCCAGCTCGTGCCCTGGTGGCGGGTCCGGGGCGTCCACCGGCCCGGGGTGCTTCGATAGGCGGGGCCTTTGCAGCGGACGGAGCCTTGGTCGCGGGGAAGGGGGGCGGAGCCAGGAGCGGGTGTGATCCGTCCCGTCCGCGGGTACTCGCCCGCCCGTACGGCAGGGAGGTCACGGCATGGGCGGGCGAGCGGGGCGCGGGCGGGTGAGGGCCGCTTGACGGCTTCGGACAGGACCCTGCTCACCGGATGGTTCAGCTTCCGGGACGGCGAGGCGACCGCCGGGGACGTCCTCGCCCTGTGCCGCGTCCAGGGCGTCCTGGACCGCGCGGGGCACGCCTACGACACGGTCTGGGGCCCCGCTTTCCAGCCGGACGCGCTGCACCTCGACGACGTGCGCCCCCAGGCGTACGGCAGTCTGGTGTTCGTGTGCGGGCCGCTGCACGGGCCGCAAGTGACCGATCTGCACCGGCGGTTCCCGCACTGTCTGCGGATCGCCGTCGGGACTTCCGTGACCGAACCCGGCAGCCCGGCCGTCACCGGGTTCCACCGCGTACTGGCCCGCGACGGTCCGGCGCTCGAACCGGTGCGGGACCTGTCGGCGCGTGTCCCGGCCGGCCCCGCCCGGCCGGTGGTGGGGTGATCCTCACCCGGGGGCAGCACGAGTACGGTGACCGGCGGCGCCATGAGGACACCGCCGACCGGATCACGCGCTGGCTGCTGGCCAGGGACTGCGCCCGCGTCGAGCTGGAGACCCGGCTCGACACCAAGGACTGGCGGCTGTGCGCGACGCCCGGGCAGCTGGACTCCGTGCTGCGGCGGCTGGACCTGGTGGTCACCGACCGGCTGCACGGACTGGTGCTCTCCCTGCGGGCCGGCGTGCCGGCCCTGGCGGTCGACCCGGTCGAGTCGGGTGCCAGGGTCACCGCGCAGGCCCGGTCCTGCGGCTGGCCCGCGCTGGTGGCCGCCGAGCACCTCGACGACGAACGGCTGGAACGCTGGTGGGACTGGTGCCTCGCCTAGGGAGCGGACACCGCACGCCGGAACCGGGCCGGTTTCCGTTCCGGGCGGACGCCGGACAGCGCCGACGACCTGCTGCGGGCACTGACCCGCCGGCCGCCCGAGGACACGACCGGGCCCGGCGGGCATTGGATGCCGCACCCGGGGAACACGGTGAGCCATGAACGACCGGAGCCACCCGGATGATGTAGAACTCACGGCCCACGAACGGCTCGCCCTGCTCCGCATCGAAGCGGAACTGCGCCGCGACCGTCGCCTCACCCGCCGGATGAGCGCCGCGCCCCCTCGGGTGTGGCTGCCGCTGACGGTCGCCGTCCTGATGTGCGCGTCGATCGTCCTCGGCGTCCTGGGCATCCGGACCTCGGATCCGGCTCTGGTGTGGGGGTTCGCCGTGATATGGCCGGCCACGCTGCTGGCGGCCTTCCGGCTGCTGTGCCGGGTGACCGGGAGCGGTGACCGCGCCACACCCTGGGTGTGACACCGCCCCTCTCGGTCCGGGGCCGTAGGACCATCGCCCGAGGCGGCGCGGCCCCGCGGTGGGTACCGTCACCGGGTATGAAGATCACCGAGAGGCCCCGGGACCCCGGTCGGCGCCGGCATGACGTGCTCGAGAAGCTGCGCGGCCGGGCGGACGTCTGGGTGGCCACCTCCGGCGCGGACGGTGTGCCGTGCCTGGTCCCGCTGTGGTTCGTGTGGGACGGAGCCGCCTTGTGGCTGTCGACCAGGATCACCAGCGCGACGGGACGCAACCTGCGCGACACCGGCCGGGCCCGTCTCGCCCTCGGCGACACCCAGGACGTCGTCCTGATCGACGCCGCGGTGAAGACCTTCGCCACCCGGGACGTACCGGCCGCCGCCGCGGACGCCTTCGCGCAGCGGTGGGGGTGGGATCCGCGCGAGGACCATCCCTCCTACACGTACTTCCAGGCGCTGCCGCGGGCGATACAGGCCTGGAACGGGGCGCACGAGCTCAAGGGGCGGCATGTGATGCGCGACGGGGAGTGGGCCGCCCCGGCCCCGTGACGTCAGGAGCGGCGGACCCGCACCCGCTCCACCAGGTCGGCCGCGGCCCGCGG
Organism: Streptomyces sp. NPDC001348; assembly: GCF_053597535.1. NCBI lineage: Bacteria > Bacillati > Actinomycetota > Actinomycetes > Kitasatosporales > Streptomycetaceae > Streptomyces > Streptomyces sp. NPDC001348. The sequence continues at coordinate 148,569 of NZ_JBSFIK010000002.1, forward strand.
CCAGTCCGGGTAGGCGAAGGTGAAGCCCGCGTCCCGCAGTCGGCCCGGGACGACGCGCCGGCTCTTGAGCAGCAGCTCGGTGTCCGAACGCAGTACGAAGGCACCGATCTCCGCCATCCACGCGGTGGCGGGCAGGCCGACGGGCATGCCCCACGCCTTCCGCAGGGCGTGCATGAAGGCCCGCTGCGGGAGGGGCACGGGGGCGGCGAGGTTCACGGGCCCGGTGAGGTCGTCCCGGTCGACCAGGAAGTCGACGGCGCGCACGAAGTCGCGGTCGTGGATCCAGGACACGTACTGTGCGCCGCCCGCGACCGGACCGCCGAGGCCGAGCCGGGCCAGCCGCAGCAGGACGTCGAACACACCTCCCCGGTCGGGGCTCATCACCATCGCGGAGCGCAGGGCGGCCTTGCGGGTGTGCGGCGTGTCGGCCCGCTCCTGTTCGCGTTCCCAGGCCTTGGCGATGTCGACGCTGTACGACCAGTAGCCGGGCACGCCCGGCTCGGCACCGCCGATGACACCGCTCGCCTCGTCGTGGGGCGCGTCGAAGCGGTGGGCGTACACGGTGGCCGTGCTCATCTGCAGCCACAGACGGGGCGGCCGGGCGGCGGCTGCGATCGCCTCGCCCACGACCCGGGCGGACTCCACCCTCGAGTCCATCATGGCTTTCAGGTTGACCGGGGTGTAGCGGCAGCTGACGCTTCGCCCGGCCAGGTTGACCACCACGTCACTGCCGTCGACGGCTTCGGCCCAGGGCCCCAGCGTCCTTCCGTCCCAGGCGAGCTCACCCGGGCCCGCCGGACGTCTGGTGAGCACGACCACCTTGTGACCGGCCCTGGTCAGCGCGTGCTTCAGGACCGTACCGACCTGTCCGGTGCCTCCGGGCAGCACGTACCTCATCCCACTCCCCCTCTTGTCGCCGACCACGACCTTAGCCCAGAATTGAACATGTTCAAAAACAGACGTGGGGAAGACAAGGGAAGCGAGGCGCCATGAGTCCGGCTCTGGCCGACATCCTGGACGCGGCCGCACGGGGGATGTTCCCCCCGGCCGACGGCGGTACGACCGTGGTGCGGCAGCCCAGTCGGCGTGACGCCGGGGTGATGGCGTTCACCGCGCACTCGGTCGTGTTCACCGACGAGGACCCCCGGTGGGTGCACGAGACTCTGGCCGCCGTCGACTGCGATCCGCTGGCGGCCGCGATGAACCCCCGGTTCCTCGCGGCGCTCCTGGAGCGCACCGGACGGTCCACGGACACCGTCGACCTGCTCGCCGTGGCGAGCGCCCTGCCCGGTGAACCACCCCTCGAGCTGTTCGAGTTGGCCGATCCCGAGCACCCCCGGGTGTCCAGAGCCCGCGAACACCGCGACGACGTCCGGGCCTGGGCGGCCGACGGCGGGCTGCTCGTCCTCGGCCGGGGCGTGGCCGGCCGCTGGGAGATGGCGGTGGACGTGGAGGAGGACGCACGCCACCGGGGCCTGGGCCGGCTGCTGGCCACGGCCGCGCGGCATCTCGTGCCGGACGGGCGGCCGGTGTGGTCGCAGCAGGCCCCGGGCAACGCGCGGGCGGTACGCGCCTTCCAGGCGGCCGGGTACCGGCCGGTGGGCGCGGAGGTTCTGTTGAGCGCGCCGTAGTCACCGGACCGGCCCCGGCCCGGGGGCGGACGGCCCCGGCCCGGGTTCGGTCATGGCCCGGGCCGTGTCATGGCCCGGGTCGTGTCATGGCCCGGGTTCGGTCACGGCTTGCGGGCGACCGCCCCGTACATCGCGATGTCCTCGTCGCGGATGCCCTTCTCCCCCGTGCCGTCCGGGTGCCACTTGTGCACCTGGACGATGCCCGGCTCGACCAGTTCCAGGCCCTCGAAGAACTCGTGGGCCTCGTCGAGGGTGCGCAGCCGCATCGGCATGTTGCGGGCCGCGTACTCGCGGGCGACGCGGCCCACCTCCTCGGGCGCGAACTCGGCGGTGCCGATGGACATCGCCAGGTAGCTGCCCGAGGGCAACGGCTCCAGCAGGCGGCGCACGACACCGACCGCGTCGTCCGCGTCGAGCATGAAGTGCACGATGGCGATCACGGTGAGCGCGACCGGCTCGCCGAGGTCGAGGGTCTCACGCAGTTCGGGGGCGTCCAGGATGGCCGCCGGGTCGCGGAAGTCCGCCTCGATGTACGACGTCCTCCCCTCCGGCGCGCTGGACAGCAGGCCCTGGGAAAGAGTGAGGACGATGGGGTCGTTGTCGACGTAGACCACCCGTGACTCGGGGGCCACCGACTGGGCTATCTCGTGCAGATTCGGGGAGGTGGGGATGCCGGTGCCGATGTCCAGGAACTGGCGCATGCCCGCCTCCTCGGCGAGCCAGCGCACCGCGCGGTTCATCCAGTCCCGGTTGGCGCGCATGTGGACGGGGAGGGCGGGCCACTCCCGGGCCATGGCGTCGCCCGCCTCCTTGTCGGCTGGGTAGTAGTCCTTGCCGCCCAGGATGTAGTCGTAGATCCGGGCGGAGTGGGCGTTCTCGGTGTCGATGCGGTCGGCCGGCCATCCGTTGTCGGGCAACGCCGTGTCTCCCATTCGAGTAGGGGCGGTCACAGGGATCCGAAGCGGATCCATGATCCACCGGAACCGGGGCAACGCTCAGCAGAACAAGGCATGTTCACAGGAGAAAGTCGGCGTCACCCGCCTTCACGCCGGTCAGGAAGTCCGTCATCTCGCGCGGGGTGAAGACGAGCGCAGGCCCGTCCGGGTCGGTGGACTGGCGGACGGCCACGCGTCCGTCGGCGAGCTGTTTCACTTCCACACAGGCACCCCCGGCGTCGTCGCTCCACGGCTTGGTCCAGCCGCGCGCGCCCAGTTCCCGGGACGGCATGCCGTTGCGTATGTGGTGGTGCACTCAGAGCTCCTTGCGAATAGAACCGAGCAACGCCTCGGTCTTCCTGGCGGGCGCCGCCTGGGCGCCCAGCCGGTCCAGGGCCTCGCGGTACACCACGACGTCGTCCGCCTTGTCGAGGTAGACGGCGCCGACCAGGCCGTTGAGGTAGACGATGTCGGGCAGTTCGCGGGCCCGGAACCGGAAGAGGTGGTACGCGCCCGCACGCATCGCCGGATGCGGTCCGTTGGCGAAGGGCATGATCTGCAGGGTCACATGGGGCAGCCGGTTCAGTTCGATCAGGTGGTCGATCTGCGCGCGCATCACACCGGCCCCACCGACCGGCCAGCGCAGCACCGTCTCGTCCATCACCACCCACAGCCTCGGCGGCGCGTCCCGCGACAGCAGTTCCTGGCGGCGCATGCGCAGCGCGACCCGGCGCTCCGTGGCCTGCCCGGACGCGTGCGGGTTGCCCGCGCCCAGCAGGGCGGTGGCGTACTCCTTGGTCTGCAGCAGTCCGTGGACGAACTGGTTCTCGTAGGCCCGGATCTGCAACGCGGCCTGCTCCAGGCTGAGGTACGCGGCGAACCAGTCCGGCATCACATCGCGGTAGGTGTGCCACCAGCCGCGCTTGTTGGCCTCCCGGACCGACTGCAGGAAGGTGTCGATCTCCTGCTGGTCCCGCACCCCGTAGGTGTTCAGCAGCTTCTCGGCGTCGGCCAGTCTGAGCCGGGCCACCTTGGCGGCCTCCATCCGGCGGATCGTCGAGTGGCTGACCCCGATCGCAGCGCCCGCCTGCTCGTACGTCAGACCGGCCCGGGTCCGCAGCTCCTCCAACTGCCTGCCGAGGATCATGCGCAGAACGGAGGGCGCGCCGCCCCAGTCGGTCTCCGCGGTCACGCCTTACCCCCTCACACCGTCGGTTGCAGGGTCACCGTCTCACGCGATCGCCACACAGGCTCATTCGATCACTTATTGCCGAAAGCAGCATGCACGCGGCTTCTTGCAAATTTCAACTTGCTGGTTGCGGGGTGTTGTTGGCAGGTGTCACAGTGGACTCACTGCTCCGGCCCAGAAAGGAGCAGGCGGTGCAGCCCAGTTGGGGGAAACCGGGCTGCGATCGGGCGCCGCCGTGCCCGGGTCGCCGTCCGTCCCCAGCGGGCCGGCGGCCGCGACACCAGCACACCCCCCACGATGCGAGCCGGACGAAAGGCGACGGCGATGCCCCCGCCCTCCCTCCCCCAGCCCCTGCACCGACTCCCCGGCGCCGAGCACCTCGACAACCTGACCGCGGACGGACGTCCCCACCGGCCGCCGGCGGCGGCACACCCCCTCCGACCACCCGGAGGCGAGCACACCGGTCGACTCCCCGGGCCCGAGGGCCCCGACCGGCTCGCCTCCGGGGCCGAACCGCCGGACCGGACGCACGCGTTCGCCCTGGCCTCGATCCCGGCATCGGTGGCCCGGGCCCGCGCCTGCGTGCGGAAGGCGCTCGCCGCCCGGGGCATCGACGAGGACGTGTCCGAGAGCGCCGTCCTCATCACCTCCGAGCTCGTCACCAATGCGCTCACGCACTCCGCGGGCGAGCGCATCGTGTGCCGGCTGCACATCAGCCCCGAGCGGCTGCGCATCGAGGTCCAGGACGACAACCGCGGCCCCTCCCGTCCGGCGCCCCGGCAGCCGGGGCCCGAAGACCAGAGCGGCCGCGGGCTGCTGCTGGTCGAGGCGCTGAGCACCGACTGGGGCGTGGCGGGCGTCCCCCACCGCTACGGGCGCGTCGTCTGGGCCGAGCTCATCACCACCCCGCACGGCCCCGGGCCCGCCGCACCGCCGCCTCCCGCTCCCACTCCCTGACCTCCGGCCGCAGGGCGCCCCCACGCGCTCCGCGGCCACCCCGGCCCATCCCCCACTCGGCCGAAGGACACCCGCCTGATGATCCGATCCCACCCCACCGGGCGACACGGCTCACGGCCCCGTCGCACCCCGGTGACCGCAATGGCCCCTCTCGCCCCGGCGCACCCCCGGGTCCGGATGGCTGATCCCTCCTGGACCCGTACCCGTCCCAAACCGGGCCCGGACCATCCCCAGCGGCGCTTCCGGCATCCCGCGCGCTGACGGCGCGTCATCGGCGCTGACGTACGGTGGAGGCATGGCCCCTCCCCTTCCGGGCCCGCTGGCCCACCTGGCACCGCTGCTCGGTCACTACGGTTACTGGGCCGTCGGCGCCGTGGTCTTCGTGGAGGACTTCGGCATCCCCGCTCCCGGCGAGACGATCCTGATCGCCGCGGGCGTGTACGCGGGGGCGGGGCAGCTGAACATCGGGGCCGTGGCGGCCATCGCGTTCGTCGCCGCCGTGCTCGGGGACAACGTGGGCTATCTGATCGGCCGGTCCGGCGGTCGCGCCGCCGTGCACCGGTGGGGCCGATACGTCCTGCTCACACCCAAGCGCTTCCAGGCGGCCGAGGAGTTCTTCATCCGGCACGGCGGCGGGATCGTCACCGTGGCACGCTTCATCGAGGGACTACGGCAGGCCAACGGCATCATCGCGGGCACCATCGGCATGCCCTGGCGGCGCTTCCTGGTGTTCAACGCGCTCGGCGCGGCGCTGTGGGTCGGCCTGTGGACGACCCTGGCCTACCTCGCGGGCAACCACATCGACCAGGTCTACCAGCAGATCACCCGCTATGAGCGCTACGTCCTCATCGCCCTCGGCCTGCTGGCCGCCGCCCTGCTCGCCCGCCACCTGCTGCGCCGCCGGCGCCGGCCCTGACCCCGGGCGGCGCTGTCGTCGTCCCGATGGGACTCCGCCCCCCGGGTAGGTCGGGCCCGGCACCTGGACCAGCAGCCGGCCCACCCGCGCCGCCACACCGGCCCCCGAACGCGTCACGGAGCTGTCCGGCATCGGGACGCGCTGCCCCGGGGACCGTTCAGGAGGCGTCCATCAGGCCCGCGGCGAGCGTCGCGCCCAGTTCCCAGCAGGCCTCGGTGTCGGCCTTCCCGGGCTCGCCGGTCACGACGACCGGTTCGGCCGCCCGCCGCCAGCCGAGGCCGGTGGTGATCGTCTCGATGGCACGCAGCGCCCCGGTGACGTCGCTGCCGCCGTGCACGTAGGAGCCGAAGGGGCGGCCGCGCGTCTCGTCCAGGCACGGGTAGTAGATCTGGTCGAAGAAGTGCTTGAGCGCGCCGGAGACGTACCCGAGGTTGGCGGGCGTGCCGAGCAGGTATGCGTCGGCGGCGAGCACATCGGACGCCGTCGCGGTCAGGGCCGCACGACGGACCACGCGGACCCCCTCGATCTCCGGGGCCGTGGCCCCGGAGACGACGGCTTCGAACAGCGCCTGGCAGTTGGGCGAGGGCGTGTGGTGGACGATCAGCAGGGTGCGCACACCCGCACCCTGCCGCGGCCGCCCTCCGGCCGCAAGGCCACCGGGGACCGGCGGTGGCCGACGGTGGGCCGACGGTGGCCGACCACAATTGCGTACGACCTTGTCGGTGCCCTCGGTTAAGGTGACCGGCCTGGACAGAGGGGGGTTACGGCGTTGCGTGTCGACATGGGGGCCGTGCGGGGCCGAGTGGTTCCGGTCGTCCTGCTGGCGGCCGTGCTGGGCGGCTGCGCGGGATCGCCGGACGGCGAGGACGTGAGGTCGTCGCCGAGCGCGTCGACGACGGGCGGCGACTCCGGGACGGCGACCGGCGAGGTCACCGAGAGCGGCGGCAGGACGGGCGCCGCCGGTTCCGCCTGTGAGCTGCCCGTGACGTTCGATGTCGCCAAGGGCTGGAAGGCGAAGGCGATCGAGGCCGAGGCGGACGCGAGCGGGGCGGCCGGCGACCTCGCCGACGCGCTGCTCCACCAGGGCCCGGTCACCGCCGTGTGCGAGATCGACGCCAAGCCGGCCGGCCACATCGGCTTCCTGCGCGTCTGGAAGGGGAAGCCGGGCGGCGCCGACGCGCGCGCCGTCCTGCGGGCCTTCGTCGCGGCGGAGGACAACACGGGCAAGGAGAAGTACCGCGCCTTCAGGACGGGCGGTGTCTCCGGCGTCGAGGTCGACTACGTCTACACGAGCAAGCTCCTCGGGGAGTCGAAGAAGGAGACCGCCCTCGCGGTCACCACGCCGCACGGCCCGGTCGTGCTGCACCTCGGCGGGCTCGACACGGAGGAGCACGAGAAGATGCGTCCGGCGTACGAGTTGGCGAAGCGGACCCTGCGCATCGTGTGAACGCCGGGCCCGGCCGTCAGCACGGCCGGGTGGAGCGGCCCAGGTAGGTGAGGGGGCCGGGGTCCCGCACCGGGATCTCCTGGAAGCCGAGTCGGTCGTAGAACGCGCGAGCCGCGGTGTTGGCGGTCACCATGCCGAGGTGGACCGCGGGGGCCCCGCGCTCGTGCAGCGCGTTCAGCAGGGTGTCCATCAACCGGCGCCCGTAGCCGCGCCGCTGCCATGCCGGCAGCAGGTCGATGTGCAGGTGCGCGGGATGGGCGGCCAGTTCCGGCAGGAGCATCCGTTCGGGGCGGTGCAGCAGCGCCACCATCTCCTCGCTCGGCGTGCGCGGCGGCGCCGAGGGCCTCGGGTAGCGATCGGCCACCCGGGGGATCCACGTCTCCCGGAAGTTCTCGACGAACCGCTGCGTGTCCGCGGTCCCGACGACGTAGCCCACCGGCCGTCCCCGCCCGTCGTCCAGGACGAAGGCGAGTTCCGGCTCCAGGGCGCAGTACGGCTCGGCGAACAGGGTCGGCATCAGACGGTGGTCGGGATACAGGGCACGCGAGTCGCCGCCGTTGTGGGCGGTGCGGACGCATACGTCGGCGACGCCCGCACGATCCGACGGACGGTAGGGGCGAATACGGGGCATGGGGTCCATGAACGCCATCCTGACGCCTATGGAAGCGCTCCCACAACGCACGTCGCCGCCCGCGGACCGCACCGCCCCGGGCAACGCGCCGAGCGCACCGGGCCACAGGCGCAACCCCGCCTCGGGAAGGCCACCTTGGGTCCTCCGGCGGTTCAACTGACGCGCCCGCGAGGACGGTTTGAGCCGTCTTCACCAAATGATCACCAGCAGCAGGACGAATATCACAATTACGTATCGGACATTCCGCGCTTCAACCTTCACACCAGCCACACAAGTTGGTTAGGTTGGCGACCAGACCGCACGGCTCCCCCCGGCGAACCCCGCCGGGCCGCGCGGCCTCCGCCGAGTCCGGTGTCCCCGCGGGGCAGCCGGAGCCGGGGACCCAACCGACTTGGGGTGAATCGGCCCGACCGCCCGACGGGGCAGGGGTCGTAGGGCATGCCTTCCACCATCGACCGCCCGAACCCGACAGCTAACCCGGTAGGCGGAGCACGGAAGGAGTACGGCCCCCATGGCGCGCGAAAGCCGCGACGAGGTTCGGCAGCGAATCGACAGCCTTTACGACCAGACCGAGAACGCCACGGGGAACTTCAACGCGACCCGCGCGTCATCGGGGGGAACGCGCGGCCGGGGCGTACGCCTGCGCAGGCCGGACCGGGGTGCCGACCCCGGGCTGGACAACATCGCCCGGCAGTGGATGACGGGGGCGCGTTCCAAGCTGGGTCCCACCGTTCCCGCCGCGCTGCCCTCGGACCGGACGCCGTCCCGCACGTCCAGCGCCGGGCTGGACAATGTCGCCCGGGAGTGGATGACGGGGGCGCGTTCCAAGCTGGGTCCCACCGTTCCGGCGGTACTGCCCAAGGACCGGACGCCCAAGCGCTCGCCGGAGCGGCGCCCCGGCGCCATTGTCCCGATCCCGGAAGAGCTGCTGGAAGCGGCCGGGCGCTCCCTGCCTGAGCTGCCCGCCGGGCCCACCGGGCAGGGGGGCGGCCGTGCCGTACCGGAGCTGACCGCGCGCCCCAGAGCGGAACTGACCGCCGGGCCCGTCGCCGCGCTGCCCGCCGTGCCGGAGCCGCGGCGGGAGACGGCCCTGGCGCTGCCCGCTGCCGCGCCGCGGCGGTCCTCGCCGCTGGCTTCGAAGGGGAAGTACCAGCAGAAGCTCGCCGCGGCCCGGGAACTCCTCTCCCGCCGGATCGCACAACCCGACTCGTCCGCACCCCGCCCGGCGGCCGAGCCCGCCCGTCCCGCCATGCAGACCTGGCGCGGCGACCCGGAGCAGGCTCTTCAGCCCGAGGAGCACGAGTGGCTGCGCCGGCAGTGGTCCGGGCTCAGCGCGGGTCTGTCCGCCGTGGGCGGTGGTACCGCCGACGGAGGTGCGACAGGCGCGACGGCCGGTGCCGGCACGGCCGCTCCCGGGGGCGCGTTCCCCGGCGCCTCCCTGGGCGTCGCCGCCCAGGGTGCCGCCCCCATGACCGGCACCGGAAACTTCAGCGTTCCCAACCCCCTGACGGACAGCGGCTCCTTCGCGGTGCCCAACCCCGTCGCGGGCACCGGAACCTTCGCCGTCCCCAACCCGCTGACGGACAGCGGCTCCTTCGCGGTCCCCAACCCCGTCGCCGACAGCGGCTCCTTCACCGTCCCCAACCCTCTGGCGGACAGCGGCTCCTTCGCGGTCCCCAACCCCGTCGCCGGCACCGGCTCCTTCGCCGTCCCCAACCCCCTCACCGACAGCGGCTCCTTCGCCGTCCCCAACCCGCTGACGGACAGCGGCTCCTTCGCCGTCCCCAACCCCGTCGCCGGCACCGGAACCTTCGCCGTCCCCAACCCCCTCACCGACAGCGGCTCCTTCGCCGTCCCCAACCCTCTGACGGACAGCGGCTCCTTCGCCGTCCCCAACCCCGTCGCCGGCACCGGAACCTTCGCCGTCCCCAACCCGGCCGCAGGTGCAGGAGCCTTCGCCGTTCCCAACCCCGTCGCCGGCACCGGGACGGTCACCGCTGCCGCGCCCCTCACCAACACGGCGACCGTCACCGCGCCCGGCCCCGTCCCCGGCGCGGGTACCTTCAGCGCCCCCAACCCCCTGATGAGCGCTGGAGCGGTCATCGCCGCGCCCCCCGTGACCACCACCGGCGCCTTCGCCACCGTCAGCCCTCTCGCGGCGCCCACCCTCGCACCCGCCCCACCGGCCCCGGCCCCCACTCCCGCACCGGCACCCGCACCCGCACCCGCACCCGCACCCGCCGCGGCCCCTGCCCCGTTCGAAAGCAGGGCCGCGAAGGCGCTGGCCTTCGCCCGGGCACAGATCGGGCGGCCCTGTGTGTGGGGTGCGACCGGGCCGGGCTCCTACGACTGCTCGAGTCTGACCCAGGCCGCCTGGCGCACCGCGGGCGTGACGCTGCCGCGTGCCGCCCGGGAGCAGGCGGACGCCGGCACCCCGGTGACCCTGGGTGACGCACAGCCGGGGGACCTCGTGTTCTTCTTCGACGACGCGAGCCACGTCGGCCTGTACGTCGGCAACGGCATGATGATCCACGCGCCGGGCCAGGGCGCCTACATCCGCGAGGAGTCGGTCTACGGCGCCGGAGAGGCGGCGATTCAGCGCGTGATACGGCCGGCGTGAGAGCGCCCGCGCCAGCTCTCGTAGTGATCGAGCAGGGTCTCCTCGACCGGACGGTAGGTGAGACCCAGCTCGCGCACGCTCCGGCTGTTGTCCACGCGGAAACGGATGCCGAGGTGTTTGCGGATGTAGTCCTGGGTGAGACCGAAGGCCGGGCCCAGGACGCGCACCGGCCAGTGCGGCAGCGCGGTGCGCGGCAGACGGAGGTCGTGGGGACGGCGGGCGCGGATGACGCGTGACATCTCGTGGAAGGACGTCATGGTCTCGGCCGCGACGATGTAGCGGCCCTTCGCCGCCGGGTTCTCCGCGGCGAGGACGTGGGCGTCGGCGACGTCCCGCACGTCCGCCGTCGTGAAGCTGAAGTCCGGGGCGCCGTAGCAGAAGTAGCCCTTGAACAGCTCGTCGAGCAGGAAGAGACTGCCCGAGTCGGACGCCGGAGTGAGTGAGGGACCCAGGATCAGGCCGGGGTTGACGGACACCATCCGCCAGCGGTCCTGGGCCCGTTCGGCCTCCCACGCGATGCGCTCCGCGACGGTCTTCGCGTAGTGGTACGGGTTGTTCTCCACCGTGCTGGTGGTGTTGAAGTACTTCTCCGACAGCACCTGGCCGTCCATGGCGAGGACGTCCGCGTAGTCGCCGAACACGGCGCCGACCGTGGAGGTGAACACCAGCGTCCGCACGCAGCGCGTGCGCTCCACCGACGCGAGCACGTTGCGGGTGCCCCGCACGGCCGGGTCGACGACGTCCCGGCGGCCGTCCTTGATCTTCTCCGGCATGAGGAACGGCGACGCCACGTGGAAGACGACCGCACAACCCCGCATCGCCTCGTCGAACGAGCCCTCCTCGAGCAGATCGGCCTCGAACAGCGCCAGTTGTCCGGGAAAGGCCTCCTGCATCTCCCAGAGAGGCCGCACCTTCGCCGGGTTCGCGAGCCGGCGCACGGTCGCGTGCACCCGATAGCCGCGCTCCAGCAGCCGCCGCACCAGATGGCTGCCGACGAACCCGCTGCCGCCGGTCACCAGGACGGGCGCCGAACCGGAACCCACCATCACACCCCACCCCATAAGATCGGTTTATGAGCTCATAGAACGGACCCGCGTACTGAGTTAGGCGTACCTTAGTTTAGGCTTCCCGATCGAGTCGCCTGTCATCGCTCGAAGGGAACCTGATCATGCCGCGCCCGCTGCGGGTAGCCATAGTCGGAGCCGGCCCGGCCGGGATCTACGCCGCCGACGCCCTGCTCAAGTCCAAGGTGGCGGCCGAGCCCGGCGTGTCCATCGACCTCTTCGAGCGGATGCCCGCCCCGTTCGGCCTGATCCGTTACGGCGTCGCCCCCGACCACCCGCGTATCAAGGGCATCATCACGGCCCTGCACCAAGTGCTCGACAAGCCCCAGATCCGCCTCTTCGGCAACGTCGACTACCCGGCCGACATCAACCTGGACGACCTGCGCGCCTTCTACGACGCGGTGATCTTCTCCACCGGCGCGACGGCCGACCGCGACCTGCGGATCCCCGGCATCGAGCTCGACGGCTCCTACGGCGCGGCGGACTTCGTCTCCTGGTACGACGGCCACCCGGACGTGCCGCGCACCTGGCCGCTCGAGGCCGAGAAGGTCGCCGTGCTCGGCGTCGGCAACGTAGCCCTCGACGTGGCCCGCGTCCTCGCGAAGACGGCCGACGAGCTGCTGCCGACCGAGATCCCGCCGAACGTGTACGAAGGCCTGAAGGCCAACAAGGCCCTGGAGATCCACGTCTTCGGCCGCCGCGGCCCGGCCCAGGCGAAGTTCAGCCCGATGGAGCTGCGCGAGCTGGACCACTCCCCCAACATCGAGGTCATCGTCGACCCCGAGGACATCGACTACGACGAGGGCTCGATCGAGACCCGGCGCGGCAACAAGCAGGCAGACATGGTCGCCAAGACGCTGGAGAACTGGGCGATCCGCGACGTGGGCGACCGGCCGCACAAGCTGTTCCTGCACTTCTTCGAGTCGCCGTCCGAGATCCTCGGCGAGGACGGCAAGGTCGTCGGCCTGCGCACCGAGCGCACGGCCCTCGACGGCACCGGCAACGTCAAGGGCACCGGCCGGTTCAAGGACTGGGACGTCAGCGCGGTCTACCGTGCGGTCGGTTACCTCTCCGACAAGCTCCCCAAGCTGCCCTGGGACATCGACTCGGGCACGGTCCCGGACGAGGGCGGCCGGGTCATCGAGGAGAGCGGCGCGCACCTGCAGTCCACGTACGTCACCGGCTGGATCCGGCGCGGCCCCGTCGGCCTGATCGGCCACACCAAGGGCGACGCCAACGAGACGGTGGCCAACCTCCTGGACGACTTCGCGAACGCCCGGCTGCACACGCCCGCCTCCCCCGCCCCGGAGGCCGTCGACGCCTTCCTCGCCGAGCGGAACGTCCGGTTCACCACCTGGGAGGGCTGGTACCGCCTGGACGCCGCCGAGAAGGCGCTCGGTGAGCCGCAGGGCCGGGAACGCGTGAAGATCGTCGAGCGCGAGGACATGCTGCGCGAGAGCGGGGCGTGAAGCCCGGCGAGGACCGCGGGACGGGCCGGGTCAGCCGGTCGTGGCGGTGACGTCGCCGTTGACGGTGGTGAGGGACATACGGCGGCCGTCGGCCGCGGACGCGGTCGGAATCGCGACCGACGGACGTCCGTTCGCCGCCCGGGCCGTGACCCGGTAGGCCGGGGCGCCGTGCGGCAGCGCGACGCGGACCGAACCGTTGGTGGTGGCCGCCGCGACCGTGGCCGGCGCGGTGGCGCAGTCGAGGTCCACGTCGCCGTTGACCGTTCCGGCCCGCAACCGCCCCGCCTCGAGGGCGGTCGCGCGCACCGAGCCGTTGCGGGTGGCAAGCCGCACGACGGCCCCCTCGCGGCCGGAACGGGTCACCGTGACATCACCGTTGACGGTCGTCAGGTCCAGCGCGCCGGACACCCCCGCGGCGTCGATGCCGGCGTCGCGTGCGGAGACGGTGACGGCCGTGCCCGCCGGGACGTCCACCTCGGGCAGGCGGGGGCACCGGGCCGCCCGGTCGCCGTGCGGCGGGCAGGACAGGTCCAGCACCCAGGTGTCGCCGTGGTGGGACCAGTGCCGGTCGACGCGCTGGTCCACGTCGGCCGCGGAACCGTCGGCCGGGCGCAGCCGCAGCCCGTTGCCGGTGGTGATCACCAGACGGGCGGCCCCGGATCGGCCCGGCAGAGCCGCGAGCGGACGGCCGTCACCGTGGTCGTCCTGGTGCCCCCCGCCCGAGCAGCCCGCGGCGGCGAGGACGACCGCGAGCAGAACGGCCGCGCGCCGCACGGGCACCCTTCTCGTTGTGTCCATGTCGGACGCTTTCCCCCGCCGAGGGGGTCCATGGCCTCGCCGCGGGCCGGAAGCGGGCATGCCGGGCGGACGGGGTCCGCCCCTAAGCGGATGGTGGGCAGGCCCCGTCCGTGCGCCATTGTCGTGCCCGGGGGCACATCCGCGGTATGTGTGAAGCGCCACCCCGCGCAGTGCGCCGCGCACACCCCGTGCGCGCGACACGAGCCCCGGTGAAACGCGGCCCCCGCCTGTGGTGCCGCGATCAACGGCCGCAATACTGGAGGCCGCCCGCCCGTCCCCCTCCGCAGATTGGCCCATGTCGAACTCCGCCACCGACCGCGCCACGACCCCCCGCACCGTGTGGCTGGCCCGCGGCCGCCACACCGGTTCCCTCGCCGAGGACGTCCTCCGCCGTACCCTGCGCCGGCTGAAGGTGGACGAGGTGCTCGACGACTTCGCCGAGCCACCGGACCCGGACGACACCCCCGGACGGGTCTTCGAAGCACGCTGGCGGGCCCCGGGCGGGGTGACCGTACGGGCCCGCCTGACCCTGCTGCCCCCGCAGAGCGCGGAGGACGGCAGGGAGTGGACCCTCGTCGCGGAGGCGGAGCGGCCCTGGGACGACGCGTGGCCGTCGCCCGCCACGATGTTCTGGCCGGACGGCTCCGACGGCACGGACACCGCCTGGGACCATCACCACGCCGTGCCGGAGCTGCGCCTGAGACACGTCAACCCGCTCCCGGCCGACGACAAGGACATGCGGCGCGTCCTGCGGAGCGCGGCGCGCGAGTCCTGGTGCGTCAACGTCGTGGTGCACGAGGCGATGACCCCGGACGAACGCGGCAAGCAGCCGCTGGCACGCCTGCTGCCCCCGGGGCTGCGGCACCGGGTCGTGGAGCACCGGGCCGCCCCGCACCAGCTGCGCGCCGTCAACTACGCCCTGAAGGACCTCGGCGTCGAGGTACCGCGCGGCGGTGCGGTGGTCCTGCCGCCACAGCCGGCCCCGCCCGGGTACGACGGCAAGGACTTCTCGGTGCGCAGCGTCTTCCTGGACGGCTCGGAACCGGCCGAACTCGTCGGCGTACTGCGCCGCTTCACCACCCTTCCGCGTCCGCTCCCCGAAAGCGCCGAGGAGGCGCTGGCCGGGCTGCGGGAGAGGTGGACACTGCTGACCGTCGAGGAGGACCTCGCCCGCCACCGGGAACTCGTCGCCAAGTACGCCGAGGCGCTCGAGGCCATGACGAAGTCCCGCGACCTCTACCGGGAGGCCGCGGAGCGGGCCGGCGAGGCACTGGCCGCCTACCGGGACGCGCAGCCCGCACCGCCCGCCGAGCAGCCCGCCGAGCAGCCGGCGTCCCCGTTGCAGCAACTCACCCGGACCTTCGAACGACTGAAGCTCAGTGCCATGGGGCTGCGACAGGCGCCTGTCCCGGCCCGCGCGGAGGACGCCGACGACACCGACGAGGGCGAGGGGCGGCGCCCCGTCTCGTAATCCGCCCGGAGGCGATAGGGCGGGCGGTACGGGGAAAGCGAGAGGGAACCGGCCTGCCCGAGGGCCGAGGCGGCCGGGAGGAGGCCTCATGGACGGGACCACGACGTGGTTCGTGGTCGCCGCGGTCGTCGCGGCGGCCCTGCTGGCAGCGGCTCTGGCCGTCCTGGTACGGCTGGTGCGCACCCGGCGGGACCTGCGCCGGGCCGGGCTGCCCACCGGATCGCGCTGGGTGTTCTGGGGAGCCGTCCTCTATCTGGTCCTTCCCACCGACCTGCTGCCCGACCCCATATACCTGGACGACATCGGCGTTCTGCTCCTCGCCCTGCGCAGCATGCGGGCCGCCCGGCCGCTGCCACCGGACGAGGCCGAATCCTGACGCCCCGCGGGCCGGCCCGGCCCACCATGGTGCGATGCAGCCCACGTTCACCGGGATCCCCGGTCTGTCCGGGACGCCCGACGTCGCCGTCGTCGTCGATGTGATGCGCGCCTTCACCGTGGCCGCCGGGGCCTTCCGGCAAGGGGCCGAGCGCATCCTGTTCACCCAGACCGCCGAGGAGGCACTGGAGCTGAAGGCCCGCCACCCCGGCTGGCCGGCCTTCCAGGACGGCGAGCCCAGGCCCGGCTTCGACCTGGCCAACTCCCCCGCCCGCCTCCGCTCGCTCGACCTGGCGGGCCGCACCGTGGTGCAGAAGACCACCGCCGGCACCGCCGGCGCGCCGGCCGTCGCCGACGCCCGGCTCCTGCTGTGCGCGAGTTTCGCCGTGGCCGGAGCGACGGCGGGACTCCTGCGCCGCGCACGGCCCGCGGCGGTCACCTTCGTCGTCACCGGCGACGGCGGCGAGGCCGAGGAGGACCTGGCCTGCGCCCAGTACATCGCGGCCCGCACCGCCTCCGACACCGCCGACCCGGCTCCCTATGTCACCCGCGCCCGGCACTCCGGCGGCGCCGCCCGCCTCGCGGACGGGGTCCGGCGCGGCTGGGCGGGCGTCCATCCCGAGGACGTGGGACTGTGCCTCGAGGTGGACACCTGCGGGTTCGCCATGGTGGCCCGGCGCGAGGAGGGGCGGCTGGTGCTCCGGGCGGTGTGAACGACGCCGTCCGGAAGCGAAGCTCCACCGTCCGCCCAGGTGCGGTTCTCGGCCGTCGTGACGCATTCTTGCTGTGTCACCCACCCGGTGGCGCACGGACGAGGCAGGGGCGATGACTGGGAGCGGGGAGCACGCGGACCGGGCCCGCGGACGGCTGGCCCGGCTGCTCGTCGACGCCTCGAAGCAGGCTCTCGTCACCGCCGGCGGATGGGTGAGCGGTGTGTACCTGCCCTCCACCACACCAGGACTGCTCCGGCTCGCGGTACTGGTCGGGCTGCCCGGACCGCTGTTCAGGCCGTGGTGGCAGCTGCATGTGAAACAGCCCTTCCCGGTGGCCGACGCCTACCGGCTCGGTGTCCAGGTGGTGCTGGCCAACGCCACCGAGACGGTACGCCGCTACCCTCAGCTCGCGGCCGGTCTGCCGTTCCAGTTCGGATCGCTGTACGTGCCCGTGCCCGGTGCGAAGTCGGCCATGGGGGTACTGACCGTGCTGCGTCCGGCGGCCACGGAAGCAGCGGACGAGCTGCCCGACCCCGATGCCCTGGTCCCGCTGGCCGAGGAGCTGGGCGCCGAGCTGCGCCTCCTCACGAACGGCGACGCGGGCGCGGTCGTCTGGGACGGGGAGCCGCTGTGCGCACGCCCGCCCTCGGCGTCCCCGATGCCCTGGCCCGTCGGCCGGTTCACGTGGGACCCGGCGACCTCCGTGGTGACCGTGGACGGCGGGCTGCACGATCTGCTGGGCGGGCGCCCCGGGGACTTCACCGGAACCGGGGAGGCCCTCGCCCGGGCCCTGGCCCCGGCCGACGCCCACCGGATCACGGCGGCGCTCGCCGAGACGGCCGCCGGGAGACCGCCCCCGCTGCCGCTGCACGTCCGGACCGACGACGGCACCCCGAGGCTGCTGGAGCTGTGGGCGCCGGAGCACTCGTCCGGTCCGTCCCCGGTGCGGGGCCTGGTGCTCGAACCCGGCCCCGCCACGTCCGGTGACGCGGCGGCCGACCCGCTGCCGCAGGGTGTGTTCCGTCTCGACCGGCTAGGCGTCATCGGTTACGCCAATCCGGCCGCGGCCCGTCTGCTGGGCCAGGAGCGCGCGCGGCTGCTCGGGCGTCCCTTCGGGGACGTCCTGCCGTGGCTCAGCAGACCGCCGTACGAGGACCACCTGCGCGGTGCCCTGCTCTCCCCGGAACCGGTGCACTTCCACGTGCGGCGGCCGGGAGACGGTGACGGCGACTGGCTCGCGATGTCCCTCCATCCCGGTCCGGACGGGCTCACCTGCACCGTCGTTCCGGCGAACCGGATGGACCCGGCCGCGGACACGACCGTCGACCTGCCACCGGCCGAGCCCGTACCGGGTGACCCCGTCGACCCCTCCCTCGCGCCGCTGTACCGGCCCATCGCCCTCGCCATCGCGCTGACCGACGCCGTCACCGCCCGTCAGGTGTCCGAGGTCGTCATGCGGGAGCTGCTGCCCGCCTTCGGCGGCCGGCGTCTGGCGATCTACCTGCTGCAGGAGCGGCACCTGTACCTGGCCTGGGAGACCGGCTTCCCGCAGGGCTTCCTCGCGCCCTTCGACGGGGTCGGCCTCGACGCGCACCTGCCCGGCGTGGAGACGCTCACCACGGGCCGGCCGATCTTCTTCGAGTCCATGCAGCAACTGAACGCCTCCTACCCGGGCATCCCCCTGGACGCCACGGAGGGCGCCCGCGCCTTCCTGCCGCTGATCGCCTCGGGGCGCCCGGTCGGCTCCTGCATCCTGGGCTTCGAGCGCAACCGCGGGTTCAGCACCGAGGAACGCACCGTCCTCACCGCGCTCGCCGGACTGATCGCGCATGCCCTGGAGAAGGCGCAGCGCTACGACTCCGAGGCGGCGCTCGCCCGGGGACTGCAGCAGGCGCTGCTGCCCCGGCGGCTCTCGGCGCATCCGCGGGTGGAGACCGCCGGACGGTATCTGCCCGGCACCCAGGGCATGGACGTCGGCGGCGACTGGTACGACGTCGTGGAGGCCGGGGACGGTCTGGCGCTGGTCATCGGGGACGTCCAGGGGCACGGGGTGCAGGCGGCGGCCACCATGGGGCAGCTGCGCAGCGCGGTCCGTGCCTTCGCGCTCGGGGACCGGCCGCCCGACGAGGTGATGAGCGGCACGAACCGCCTGCTCATCGACCTCGACCCGGGACAGTTCGCCAGCTGCTGCTATCTGCGCCTCGACCCCGCCACCGGGGTGGCCCGGGTCGCCCGCGCCGGGCATCCGCCGCCGCTGCTGCGCTCCCCCGACGGGCGCACCCGCGTCCTCGACCTTCCCGGCGGTGTCGTCCTGGGTGTGGACCCGCGTGCACGCTATCCGGTGACGGAGCTGACCCTGGAGCCCGGCGCCATCCTCGCCCTGTACACGGACGGGCTCGTCGAGCGGCCCGGCGCGGACATCGACGCCGGGATCGGCGCGCTGCGGGTGGCTCTGGCCCGGGCGGGTGCCGCCGCCGGACGCCGGGGCGGCCGCTCCCTGTCCGGTGTGGCGGACCGCATCACCTCGACGGCCCGGCACGCCACCGACCGCCCCGATGACGTCGCCCTGCTGCTCGCCATGCGGCGGACGGCGGCGGGCGACCGGCAGTAGCTCGCCATGCGGCGGACGGCGGCGGGCGACCGGCGGTGACCTCGGGCCGCCCGTGGCCCACGACGCCGGCCCGTCCCTGCCCCCCGGGCTGCCCGGAGCACATGCGGTCTTCTCGAGGGCAGCCCCTCGCCTACGGAAGCCGGGCAGTGTAGACATGGGGCATGGTCCGACTGTTGGGCCGGACCGCGCTCCGGCCGGTTCGCCGGTCCGGAGAACCGCAGGCGCCGCTTCCACCGCGGCAGGACGGCACCGGACCGCGCCCGGAACGGGCCGGCGGGCTGCGGTCGGCGCTGGGCGGACGCAGCGTCGCCGGCCAGGTCTTCGTGTTCCAAGTGGTGATCGTGCTGCTGCTGGTGGTCTCCGCGGTGGTGGCGCAGGTCCTGCAGGTCCGTCACGACAGCGACATCGAGGCCGAGAACCGTTCCCTGGCCGTCGCCGAGACGTTCGCCAACGCACCGGGCACGGCGGCGGCCCTGCGCGGCAAGAACCCGACGGCCGTGCTCCAGCCGAGGGCCGAGGCCGCCCGCAAGGCCGGCCGGGTGGACTTCATCGTCGTGATGAACACGGACGGGATCCGCTACACCCACCCCAAACGGGACCGCATCGGCAAGAAGTTCGTGGGGACGATCGCGCCCGCGGTGGCCGGGCACACCGTGATCGAGCACGTCAACGGCACCATCGGGCCGCTGGTGCAGGTCGTGGTCCCGGTCCGGGCCCCCGACGGCACCGTGGTCGGTCTGGTGTCCTCCGGCATCACCACGGCGCACGTCGGCGGTGCCGCGGACCAGCAGCTGCCGCTGCTGCTGGCCGCCGCCGCGGCGGCGCTGGCCCTGGCGACCGCGGGGACGGCCCTGGTGAGCCGGCGGCTGCTGCGCCAGACGCACGGCCTGGGCCCGTACGAGATGACCCGGATGTACGAGCACCACGACGCGGTGCTCCACGCCGTCCGGGAGGGCGTCCTCATCGTCGCCGACGACGGCCGGCTGCTGCTGGCCAACGACGAGGCGCACCGCCTCCTCGACCTGCCCGAGGACGCCGAACGCCGTCATGTGCTGGAACTCGGCCTCGACGCCGCCACCGCGGGACTGCTCGCGTCGGGCCGGGTCGCCACCGACGAGGTGCATCTGGTGAAGGACCGGCTGCTGGCGATCAACCAGCGGCCGACGGACCTCAGGGGCGGCCCGCCCGGCAGCGTGACCACGCTGCGCGACTCCACCGAGCTGCGCGCCCTGTCGGGCCGTGCGGAGCTGGCCCGCGCACGCCTCGACATGCTGTACGACGCCGGGGTCGGCATCGGCACCAGCCTGGACGTGACCCGTACCGCGGAGGAACTCGCGGAGCTGGCCGTGCCCCGGTTCGCGGACTTCGCCACCGTCGACCTGTTCGACGCCGTGATCGAGGGTGCGGAGCCGCAGCCGGGGACCGCCCTGCGCCGCACCGCGTGCAGCGGCATCCGTGCGGACGCGCCGCTGTATCCGGTGGGCCGGCGCATCCGGTTCGTGGCGACCTCGCCGCAGGCCCGCAGTCTGGCCGCGGGCCAGTCGGTCGTGGAACCGCGGCTGAAGGAGGCACAGGGCTGGCTGGCGCAGGATCTGGAACGCACCGAGCAGGTCGTGGAGTACGGCATCCACTCGCTGGTCACCGTGCCGCTGCGGGCGGGCAGCCTGGTGCTGGGCGTGGCGAACTTCTGGCGCTCCGAGAAGCCCGAGCCGTTCGACGCCGAGGAGGTGGCGCTCGCCGAGGAGCTGGTGGCCCGTGCCGCGGTGTCCATCGACAACGCGCGCCGCTACACCCGCGAGCACAGCATGGCGGTCGCCCTGCAGCGCAGTCTGCTGCCCCGCTCCCTGCCCGAACAGGGCGCTCTGGAGATCGCCTACCGCTACCTGCCCGCGCAGGCGGGGGTCGGGGGCGACTGGTTCGACGTTCTGCCGCTGTCCGGGGCGCGGGTGGCGCTGGTGGTGGGCGACGTGGTGGGGCACGGGCTGCACGCGGCGGCCACCATGGGGCGGCTGCGCACGGCCGTGCACAACTTCTCCGCGCTGGACCTGCCGCCCGACGAGCTCCTGGCTTTGCTGGACGAGCTGGTCGGCCGGATCGACCAGGACGAGACGCCGGCGGACGGCGCCGCGGTGGTCACCGGGGCGACCTGTCTCTACGCGGTGTACGATCCGGTCTCCCGCCGCTGCACCGTCGCCCGGGCGGGTCATCCCCCGCCCGCGCTGGTCGGGCCCGACGGGAGTGTCGACTTCCCCGAAGTGCCCGCCGGGCCGCCGCTCGGCCTGGGTGGGCTGCCGTTCGAGGCGGCCGAGCTGGAACTGCCGGAGGGCTCCCGGCTGGTGCTGTACACGGACGGTCTGGTCGAGGACCGGGACCGGGACATCGACGAGGGCCTGGAGCTGCTGCGGGGCGCCCTGAAACGGGCCGGGGACTCCCCCGAGGACACCTGCCGGGCCGTGCTGGACCGGCTGCCCGCACGGCCGAGCGACGACGTCGCGCTGATCGTCGCCCGCACCCGCACCCTGGACGCCGACCGGGTCGCCGAGTGGCAGGTGCCGTCCGAACCGGCGGCCGTCTCCGAGGTACGGGCCGCGGTGGCCCGGCAGTTGGGCCGGTGGGGACTGGAAGACCTGGAGTTCGCCACGGAGTTGATCCTGAGCGAGCTGGTCACCAACGCCATCCGGTACGGCCGCGGGCCCATCGGCGTACGGCTGCTGCGTGACCGGGCCCTGATCTGCGAGGTGTCCGACGGCAGCACCACCTCACCGCACCTGCGGTACGCGGCGACCACCGACGAGGGCGGTCGCGGCCTGTTCCTCGTCGCGCAGCTGGCCGAGCGGTGGGGCACCCGCTACACCCCCACCGGCAAGATCATCTGGGCGGAGCAGGCGATGCCGTGAGAGCGGCGTCGGCGGAGTGCGCCGGGAATGCGGAAGAGCGCGTCGGGAACGCGGGACCGCACGAGCGGACCCGGCCGTCGCATTCGTCGACGGCCGGGTCCGGTGGACCGTGACGAGGCGTTCGCCGCCCTCGTCACGGCCGTGCGCGGCGTCTGGCTTTCGCGGGGACCGGGGCCGCCTTCCCTCTGCCGGACCGGTGGCCGGTTCCCGCTTCGCCTGAGCCGCGGAGTGTGCGTCAGCCGCCGTTCAGCCGCGAGCGCAGCAGCTGCTTGCCCAGCTCGGCTCCCTTGCGGCTGTCCGCCTGCGCCTTGCGGAACAGGTCGACGACCTCCTGGTCCTTGTCGCGTTCCGCGTCCTGGATGTACTGATCGAGGCGGAGAGCGTTGCTCAGACACGCCTCGACGTACCAGACCAGGTTGTAGTCCTTGTCCCGGGTGCCGGTGACGTCGCCGGTCTCGGTGCTGCTGGTCATAGGAACTGCCTCCATCTCCTGACCCAGCGTCGCTGTGCTTTCCGACAGGCGACCGAGTACCCGTGCGCCCGACGGGCACACCGGCCCGGACCGGGACTATTCGTCGATGACCGCACCGAACCGGGCACCGTGGCCGTTTCCGCCCAGGGCTGCGGCGCCGTAGACCCAGGAGCCGTCGGCGAGCAGGCCGCCGCCGCCCGCGGGCAGCAGCCACACCGCGCCGTCCCCCGCGTTCTCACCGGGCGCCGAGGCGAGCAGTTCGGCACGGCCGTCGCCGTCGGTGTCCGCGAGCCGGACCTGGGCGCCCCAGTCGTCGTCCGCCTCGGCGATGCCGGGGATCCGGCGGGAGTTCTGGTCGAAGGACTGGGCGCCGGTCCCGGTCAGGCCCTTCGCGGTGCCGCGCAGCAGCCACACCGCGCCCGCGTCGGCGACCGTGCCCACGTCCTCGCCGGGTGCGCCGACGGCCACGTCCGCATAGCCGTCGCCGTTCACGTCGGCCACGGACAGGTCGGCGCCCCAGGCGTCGCCCTGCTCGGCCGTGCCGGGCACCCCCGGGGAGTTCTGCGACCACCACTGCGCGGGTGTTCCGGGGTCCTGGGTGCCGGCCGGCCCGTCCTCGCCACCGTAGTAGACGCCGACCAGGCCGCCCGGCGCGTCCGCGACGTCGGAGGCGCTGGGCTGGCCGACGACGAGGTCGTCGTAGCCGTCGCGGTTGATGTCCCCGGAGGCCGCTCCCAGGCCGCCCTGCAGGTCCCGCCGGTAGCCCAGGCCCTCGGCGCCGCCCGCGTAGTACGCGGACCAGCCCTGGCTCGAGTCACCGGGAGCGAAGCCGGAGACGACGAGGTCGGCGTAGCCGTCGCGGTCGTAGTCGCCGGTGGTCACAGAGGCGGGCTGCAGTTTGCGGCCGGTGGAGTGCGGTGCGCCGACGCGCCGGAGGACGCCCGCGTGGTAGGTGAAGGCGGTCAGGCCCACCTTCTCGTCGACGGCGACGAGTTGGTCCGCGTCCGTGTCCCCGGTGAACCGGGCGGCGGCGACCGCCAGACCGAACCGGGCCAGGCGGGCGGGCTTCGCGGCGGTGACGGTGGCGGTGCGTTCGGCGCCCAGGCCGGCCTTGGAGCCGTACAGGACGGTCACCCGCCCCGCGTCGGCGACGCTGCCCTCGTCCTCGCCGGGCGCGCCGATGACCGCGTCGTCGTAGCCGTCGCCGTCCAGGTCTCCGGTGGCGACCGCCTGACCGAAGTCGTCCCAGGCCTCCGAGGTGCCGGGCACACCCTTGGTGGACTGGCTGATGACCGCGGTGCGGCCCTTGGGCATCGTCCTGTTGGTGCCGATGCCGTTCGGGGCGCCGTACTGGACGGTGACGTATCCGGCGCCCTTCTTGCCGTCGACGGTTCCCTCGGGGACGCCGGTGAGGACGTCGGTGTAGCCGTCGCCGTTGAAGTCGCTGTTCCGGTCGGCGGCGCTGGTGCCGCCGGGAACGCCCGCGAACGCGGACGGTGCGGCCAGGATGCCGGCGCCTGCCAGCAGCAGGAAGGAGGCGGCCGTGGCCGCGGCGGAGGCCGCGGTGCGGCGGGTCGTGCGTGCGATGCGGGTCATGTCCCGTTCCCCCATGGTCGGTTGACGTCCCGTCGGATCCCGTTTGATGGCCGACGTCCTGTTCGACACGGGACACCCAAGGGGAGTTGTGGTGCCGCGCCCCGCTGTTACGCTCCGGTGACAGACATTGCCGGAGCGTGACGCTCCGCGCCCTCAGCCGAGGGCGCGGTCCAGGCTGAAGGCGGCGCTGATCAGGGAAAGGTGGGTGAACGCCTGCGGGAAGTTGCCCTGTTGCTCACCGGTACGGCCGATCTCCTCGGCGTACAGGCCGAGATGGTTGGCGTAGGTGAGCATCTTCTCGAACGCCAGCCGTGCCTCCTCCAGCCGGCCCGCCCGCACCATGGCCTCGACGTACCAGAAGGAGCAGATCGAGAAGGTGCCCTCGTCGCCGCGCACTCCGTCCGGGCTGGCCTGCGGGTCGTAGCGGTAGACGAGGGAGTCGGAGACCAGTTCCTCGGTCAGGGCGTCCAGGGTGGACAGCCACTTGGGGTCGGTCGGGGCGATGAACTTGGCCAGCGGCATCATCAGCACGGAGGCGTCCAGCACGTCGCCTCCCTCGTGCTGGACGAAGGCGCGGCGCCGCGGTGACCAGCCGCGGTCCATGATCCGCCGGTAGATGGTGTCCCGGCTCTGCCGCCAGCGCCGGTGGTCGGCGGGCAGGCCGCGCCGGGTGGCCAGGCGGATGGCCCGCTCGATGGCCACCCAGCACATCAGGCGGGAGTAGAGGAAGTTCTGGCGTCCGCCGCGGGTCTCCCAGACGCCTTCGTCGGGCTGGTCCCAGTGGTCGCAGACCCAGTCGACGAGCTGGCAGACGTCGTCCCACTGGTCGCTGGAGATGGGCTGGGCCCACTTGTCGTAGAGGTAGATGGAGTCGATGAGGGCGCCGTAGATGTCGAGCTGGAGCTGGTCGGCGGCGGCGTTGCCGACCCGGACCGGAGCCGATCCCTGGTGGCCGGACAGATGGCGCAGTTCGCGTTCGGGCAGGTCGGTGCGGCCGTCGATGCCGTACATGATCTGCAGCGGACCGGACGCGCGGCCGTCGCCGGGGCTGATGTGAGTGGTCACGAACCGCATGAACGCCGCGGCCTCACCGGAGAAGCCCAGCCGCAGCAGGGCGTACACGCAGAAGGCGGCGTCGCGGACCCACACGTAACGGTAGTCCCAGTTGCGCTCGCCGCCCACCTGCTCAGGGAGGCTGGTGGTGGGCGCGGCCACGATCGCGCCGGTCGGCGCGTAGGTGAGCAGCTTCAGGGTGAGGGCGGAGCGGTGGACCATCTCGCGCCAGCGGCCGCGGTAGCGGGACTGCGAGAGCCAGCGCCGCCAGTAGGCGACCGTGGCGGCGAACTGCCGCTCGGCCTCGGCGTGTGCGCAGCCGCGCGGGGTGACCCGGTCGCCGACCTGGTCCAGGGCGAACACCGCGGTCTCCCCCTCCGTGAGCTTGAAGTCGGCGCACGCGTCCGCGCCGTCGCTCTCCAGCGGTACCGTCGCGGTCAGTGCCAGGGACATGTCCGGGGACTCGAAGAGGGCGGTGTCGCCCAGCACGCTCAGGGTGTGCGGGGCGGCGCCGTAGTCGAAGCGCGGAGCGACCCGGGCCCGGAAGGGTACGGTGCCGCGGACGCACAGGACGCGGCGGATCAGCCGGTGCCGGCCGGCCTCGGAGGGCTCCGTGGACTCTCCGCTCACGGGCATGAAGTCCTGTACCTCGCCGACGCCGTCCTCGGTGAAGAACCGGGTGATCAGCACGTTGGTGTCGGGGAAGTAGAACTGCTTGGTCCGGGACGGCACGGCCGCCGCGAGCCGGAAGGCCCCGCCGCGCTCAGCGTCGAGGATCGCCGCGAAGACGCTGGGGGCGTCGAAGGCCGGACAGCAGTACCAGTCGATGGTGCCGTCGCTGCCGACCAGGGCCACACTGCGCAGGTCACCGATCAGGCCGTGCTCGGCGATCGGCAGCGGGCTCGTGCTCCGGGGTACGTCCTGTGAAAGCTGCGTCTCGGCCATGTGCGGCCTCCCGGCTGCGGGCGAACGGGCTGGTTCCAGCTTAGGGCCCCGAGGTTTCCTTCCGCCGGGTCCAGGTACCTCGTCAGCTCCGGACGCTGGGCCTCGCCCCCTTCGGGATGCAGGGCGCGGCCAAGCGGTGAATCGTGAGAGTGGGCCCCGGTCCCGCGGCAGGGGCGGTACGGGCCCGAGGAGGAGGCATCATGTCGACGTCAGAACCCGAAACGTCCCGGTCGTCCGACGACCTGTGCACCCCGGACTCGCTGCTCCACACCGGCTCCGGCGGCCAGGTCACGCCGGAGGACCTGGTGCTGGCGACGGGCCGGGACGTCACCCCGGCGAACCTCGAGTGGGCCCAGCGCAAGCTGGCGGCCGAGGGCCCGGCCGCCATGGAGAAGCTGCTGCCCTGAGGCGCGGCGCGCGGCGGGGGCGACGACGCCCCCGCCGGTGAATCCGGCAGTGTCCGCCGCGCGGCCGCCGGCCGCGCCGGGTGGTGGTTCGCCGTGCACACTTCCGCTGCGGGCCCGGGGGCTGTCAGACTCCGGTGATGCCCGGCTTCGACTTCGACATGCTCGTCATCGGATCCGGACCCGGCGGCCAGAAGGCCGCCATCGCCGCGGCCAAGCCGGGCCGCCGCGTCGCGGTCGTCGACCGCCCCGACATGGTCGGCGGGGTCTCCCTCCACACCGGCACCATTCCCTCCAAGACGCTGCGCGAGGCGGTGCTGTACCTCACCGGCCTCAGCGAGCGGGTCGAGGTCCTCGCGACAACCCGGACGGGACCACCGGCAGGCGTCGCGAGCTGGGCGAAGGCATCGCCGGCCTGAGAACATCCGCACGCTTCACCCAGGCATCCTTCTGCGCGGCCACGGGTCCTGGCCGACGCCATCTGCAGCGGATCGAGGGCGGCGACGCCGACTCCCCGTTACAGCGACCTGCTGCGGATCGCCGCCGTCCACGCCCCGGTAGTAGGCAATCCGGGCGCCTACTCCGCCCTGAGCGGCAGCTCCGGCATTCTTCCGACTGATCGTTTCCGCATGAGATCTTGGTCTGACCTCTCTGCTGAGGCGGTTGTTCAGTGGCGCGGCGGAACCGGTTTGCCTGCTTGCGCCTTGGCGTGACAGGAGTTGAGGGGAGAGCCTTGTCGAGTTTGAGCTTCCCGCCGGTGCGGGCGGTCGGACGCGGAGCGGCCTGGTACCGCGGGGACTGCCATGTCCATTCCGTCCACTCGGACGGGGAACTCACCCCTGAAGAGTTGGCGGTTCGGGCGCGTGCCGCCAGGCTCGACTTCATCGCGACGACGGAGCACAACTCAGCTGCGGGCGCCGGTGCATGGGGGGACCTGGCTGCCGATGACTTCTTGATCCTTCTCGGTGAGGAAGTAACCACGAAGACCGGGCACTGGCTCGCGCTCGGCATCGGTCCCGGTGAGGTCGTCGACTGGAACCACCAGGTCAGGGACGGGCTGATCGGTCAGTGCTTGGATCAGGTCCATCGAGTAGGGGGCCTGTGCGTGGTCGCGCACCCGCATGCGCCCTACCCGTCTGGCGACTTCATGTTCCCCTTCCAGGGCTTCGACGTGGTGGAAGTGTGGAACGGACTGTGGACTTCGGACCGGCCCTGGAATGCCGACAATGAGGCGGCCCTGGCGGAGTGGGGGCGGAGCCTCGCCGCGGACTTCCACACGGGCTTGTGGCGGCCGGCGATGGGCAACAGCGACACCCACTTGGAGGGGCAGATCGGCATCCCTCACACCGTGGTCTTCGCCGAGGAGCTGAGCACCGAGGCGGTCCTGGCCGGAATCCGAGCCGGCCGCAGCTGGATCGCCGAGTCGGCGGACGTGGACGTGTCTTTCACCGCCCATGCCGATGGTCGCGTTGCCGGGGTGGGAGAACGGCTCGCCGCTCATGGTGGGCGAGTGGAAGTGCAGGCAGCAGTACGAGGTGTGCCGGTGGGGACCGTCAGCTTCCACACCGATCGAGGGGAGGTTCACCGGGCGTCTCTCCGTGGTGAGGGGGCGGGTGTGGTGCAGTGGGACACGACGGCGCAGGACTCGGCGTTCGTCCGCATCGAGGTGCGCCATCCCGACGGGCACGTCGCCGCGCTCACCAATCCGATCCTCCTCAACTGACCGCTCGCTTCACCGTGAGGGTGCGCAGGCGACGGAGGCATATGAGGCTGCAGGCGGGTTCGAGCAGCGAACGCGCACTACCGACGCCGACACGAGCACGGAGACTGGCATGTCGCCGCACAACAGCACTCGCTGAACCACTTTCTCGGCCAGCTCCACCACTGTCTCAAGACGCGGCAGCATTTCGACGAACAGCAATCCTTTGGTCCGCTCCTTCCAGCGCCTGCTGCTCCGCTCCTTCCAGCGCCTGCATGCCCGCCGACCCGACCGACTTCGTCGACGAGAAAAACAACACCTCGACAGAGCCACGCTGTCGAGCGCGAACTCAACCAGAGTGCTTGACCGGGGCCCGCAGGCCGAGCCATTGATCGGCGTCCCAGGCCCGGAACCGTTCTGCTTCGGTGAATCCCAGCTTCGCCGCGAGGCGCATCGAGCGGGCGTTGGCGGTCTGGGTCGCGAGCACCACCGGCTCACCCGGAAGGACGTCTTCGAGCCAGTCCAGTGCCGCCGCGCACGCTTCGGCGGCATACCCGAATCCCCACGCCCGCGGCAGGAACAGGTAGCCGAGATCGACCTTCCCCACGGCAGTGGGGCAAAGGTGCTCCGTTGCTCTCCTGAGCAGGACCTGGCCGATCATCGCACCGTCCAGCTCGACGACGAAACTCCCGGGCCGTCGCCCGGGCACCTCGGGCATCTCGCGCTCAAGCTCGTCACGCGGGCGGGGGCCGCCGAGGTAGGTGTGCACCTGCGACGAGGCGTGCAGCTCGATGAACGCCGCACGGTCCCAGGCCTGGGGCTCACGCAGCACGAGCCTCTCGGTCTTGATCGGTGCAGGCGGCCACGCAATGGGTCCGAGATCATTCATGTCGGCCAGCCAAGCAGCGGCCTCAGTGCTGATCAAGACTCGCGGTCCCCGAACGGCCGATGAGCAGGCTGTGGCGTCTCGACCGCATGGCCCACACCAGGCTGCCCAGGCGCGTACGGGCCGGGCCGCGCTGAGGCCGACGGGCGGAAAGGCCGCAGCCCGCAGGGAGGGGCGCGCTCACCGGTCCGGCTCCTGGCGACCGGCCCCGCCCCGGAAGCGGCGCGGGCTATTCGGGCAGCTCCGTCTCGTCCTCGACGACGTGCACCGCCGCCTCCTCCGCACCGGCCGCTCCCCCGTCGATGCCCACGTCCTCCGCGACGCTCTCCTTCGTGGTGTCGGGGTGGGCGCCTTCGTCGGGGGCGACGAGTCGGCCGGCGCGGCCGGTGCCCGCCTCGGGGTCGACGGGCTCGCCGTCACCGCCCGGCAGGTCTCCCACGGCGTCCCCGGGAGGCGGTGACACGTCGGGCCGCTCCTGGGCCAGCCGCTGGTCGAGGCTCTCGCCCTCGTGCTGCTCGGCCGCGGTCGTGCCGTAGCGGGTGGCGCCCAGCGGCTTCTCCGGGGGCGAATAGCCCTCGTCGAGGGTGTCGTCGTAGGTCCGCTCGTCCAGCGCGTCCTGCAGGTCCAGGGGCGCGGCGTCCTCCTGGTCCTCGTTGTTCCCGGTCGGCTGGTACGCGTCGTCCGCCATCGGGGTCTGTTCCGGCTGCTGGTCGCTCATCGCCGCTCCCTTTCGTCGCTCGACGCCTGTGCTGTCGCGGTTCCCGGTCCGCGTTTCCCGCAGCCCGGCCTCTAATCCCCCGTGCCCCAATCGTCCTGACCTGCGAGGGAGTTGCGGTCCGCCGCGCTCACCGGGCGGTTACCGGGCGCTCGCCGCGGCCGGCTCCTCTCCCCCCTGCTCGACCGGCCGGGCCGGTCCCGCCGTCCCTGTCGCCTCCTTCAGCCCCTTGGTCCATTTCTCCTCGATCCGGCCGACCTTCCACACCAGCAGGGCCGCGGCCCAGGCCGCGAGGAACAGGCCGGCGACGACGAAGCCGAGTACGTTCAGGTCGAGGCCGCCGACCCAGTCCCAGAACGGGCCGTGCAGGGCGAACCGGTCGGCGAGCAGGCCGAGGAGTTCGGCCGTGCCGATGAGCAGGGCGACGGCGACGGACAGGCCGGTGACGGTCAGGTTGTAGTAGACCTTGCGGACGGGCTGGGAGAACGCCCAGCCGTAGGCGAAGTTCATGAACGAGCCGTCGACGGTGTCGAGCAGCGACATGCCGGCGGCGAACAGCACGGGCAGGCACAGGATCGCGTACCAGGGCAGGCCGGAGGCGGCACCGGATCCGGCCAGCACGAGCAGTGCGATCTCCGTGGCGGTGTCGAAACCGAGGCCGAAGAGCAGGCCCAGCGGGTACATCTGCCACGGCTTGCGCACCGACTTGGTGACGCGGCCGAGGAGGCGGTTCATGAAGCCCCGGTTGTTCAGGTGCTCCTCCAGGGCGGCCTCGTCGAAGTGGCCGGAGCGCATCCGGCGGAACACCTTCCAGATGCCGGCCAGGATGACGAGGTTGATCGCGGCGATGAGGTAGAGGAACGTCCCCGAGACCGTCGTGCCGATCAGGGCGGTGATGTCGTGCAGCCGCGAGTCGTCGTCGCGGACCGGGCCCGCCACGGTGCGCACGCCCAGGGACAGCAGCAGGGCCAGGCCGAAGACGACGCTGGAGTGGCCGAGGGAGAACCAGAAGCCGACCGACAGCGGCCGCTGCCCGTCGCCCATCAGCTTGCGGGTGGTGTTGTCGATCGCCGCGATGTGGTCGGCGTCGAAGGCGTGCCGCATGCCCAGTGTGTACGCGGTGACGCCGATGCCGATGCCGAAAGGCCGGGCGCCGACGCTGTAGTGCTGCGGCGCCACGACCGCCACCAGTGTGAACCAGCCGACGAGGTGCAGCCCCAGCACGACGGCGGCCATGCCGCCGGCCCTGATCCACTCCTGCCGCGTCATGGAGCCGCGGACGCGGTGCCAGGCCGAGCGCTTCGTCCCGGACTGTGCGGGGAGGGTCGGAGCGGAATCAGGGGCGGCCGTCATCGGGGTGCTTGTTTCCTTCGGTCGGGCACGAGCGGCTGCCATCCACAGCCTTGTGCCATCATCCAGTACCTGCAAGTCATGTGCAGTAAAACCGGGGGCAGGCCTTGGCCATGAGGAGGGAAAGTCAGACCGCCGGCAGCCCCCGGCCCAGCCAGTCCTTCGAGTCCCTGACACCCGGCAGAGCGAAGAAGTAGCCGCCGCCCGTCGGGGAGATGCAGTCGACGAGGGGTTCGTCGATCAGCCGGGCCTGGGTGGCCTCGAACTGCCGCTTGACGTCCTGCTGGTAGCAGCAGGAGACCAGCCCCATGTCCAGGTTGCCGACGTCGTCCACGCCCCGGTCGTAGTTGCAGCCGCGCCCGGGGATCCGGGAGTCGTCGCTGGCGGCGGTGCGCGGGGTGGCGAGCCGGATGTGCGCGTCGAGCGGGATGGCCGTGCCGTGCGGGTCCTTGGCGTACCGGGGGATGTCGGTCTCCTTGGCGCCGTCCAGCGGGGCTCCGGTGGGCGTCAGCCGGGTGGGCCTGGTCCTGGTGAGACCGTAGCGGTCGTCGGAGAGGGAGGCGCCCACGCCGACGGTGACGGTGAGCGCGTCGGCGGGCACCTCGGGGCCGAGGATGCCGTTGTCCGACGGCGGGGCGCCGACGCCCAGGTCGGCGGGTATGCCGCCGGCGGTCAGGAAACGGGCCCGTGCGGTGATGGTGCGCAGCAGGTCGGCGAGTTCGGCGCGGGTGTCGGCGATGACGTCGAGGGAGACGAAGGTGGCGGCGGCCGGTGCCGGGGTGATGATCCCCGCCTGGTGGGTGCCGTGGAAGGGGACCTTCGTCGCGCCGCCCGCCTCGGCGGCCTGCGCCTGGGCCGAGCCGGCCCTCCGGCCCAGTGCGAATCCTCCGCCGGCCAGGGCCACGCCCGCGGCCGACGCGCTCAGTGCGCCGCGCACGAAGGAGCGGCGGCCCGCACCGGCCGGGGTGTCGGCCGCGAACGCGGAGGACGCCGAGGACGCCGAGGACGCCGAGGACATGGAGGGGTTCCCTTCTTGCGTGTGCGTGCCCATCAGGCGGACTTCCGGATCTCGAGGAGGTCCGGGACCGGGGCGAGGTCCTCCAGCAGCTGTCCGGTGACTCCGTTCAGCCGCTGCCGGGCCGCCGTGCCGAGCCGGTCGACAGGGGTCCACCGGTCGCCACGGTGGGCCGCGTCCAGCAGCGCCTGGAGGCGGGTGATGTCCGCGTCGACCGTGGGCAGCAGCTTCGGGGCACGACTGGTGAGCAGCGGCTCGAGTACGGTGAGCAGTTCGCGGGTGCCCGCCAGGTCGGTGTCGGCGGTGGCCAGTTCGGTGCCGCTGCCCTGGTCGGCGTCGCCGGTCAGCCCGCCGCCACCTGACTACAGGCGTGTAGTCGACTGGTCATGAAGCGGCAATGGCGGGGCAAAAGCCGGGTCTACACGTTTGTAGTCGTGACAGGCACGGCAAGACGCACGGGGAGGCAGAGACGCACGGGGAGGCAGAGGGAAGGGGCGCGCCGCGATGACCAGGACCTTGTGGGCGGGCACCCTCGCCGTGTGGACGGCGTTCGGCGTGCTGACCATGGTCGTCGCCGGTCACGGCGGGCCCCTGCTCCCGGACCGGGACCTGCTGTCCTGGTCCCTGGCACACCGCCCGCCCGTGGCGGTCGCCGTCGCCCGTGGGCTCACCGGCACCGGGACGGGCGTCGTCCCGTACACGCTGGCGGTGCTCGCCGGGCTGCTGGCGGCGCGGACGCCGCGGCAGCGGCCGGCCGCCGCGGTACTGGCCGTCGCCTGTCTCGGCACGGGACAGAGCCTTCGGTTCGAGGTGATGGAGCTGGTCGCCCGGCTCCGCCCGCCGCGGTACGACTGGCAGACGCACGCCTCGGGGTGGTCGTACCCTTCCGGCCACACCACCACGGCGGCACTCACGGCCGGCCTGCTCTGCCTTGCGGTGTGGGTGCGCGCCCCGCACGGCCGGGTGCCGCTCTGCCTGGCGGTCGGCTGCTGGGGCGCGTCGGTGGGACTCACCCGCATCTTCCTGGGGGTGCACTGGTTCACCGACGTGGTCGGCGGCTGGCTCTTCGCCGCGGGCTGGCTGGGCGTCTGCGTGTGCGCGGGCTCGCGGTGGCTCGCGCCGGGCGTGGTCGCCGGCGGCCGGGAACCCACTGGACCCGCTGAACCCGCGCCAGTGAGGAATTCTCCGGACGTCACGGACCGGGGCTAGTGCCCCGGCATGCGACGTTCGCCCGTGAAGGAGCGGCGTCCGGTGCGTGCTCTGGGGGTCCCCCCGGCCGAAGGCTGGGGGAGTGCCGGCCGGAAGTCCTCGTACTGGATGTACTTGGGCTTTCGGCCGGTGCGGCGAGTGGGGGTGCCCCCTCTGGGGGAGCGTGCCGGGCGTCGCGACGGGGCGAACGTTGCCTGCCGGGGCACTAAGGGGTGTCTTGCGGAACATGCCGGGGTCGCCGGCCCCGGCATGCGCATCCGCGGGGTCGTCCGCCCCGGCGGTCACAGTGCCTTTCGCCGGAGCAGAACCCCGAGGACCAGCAGTCCCGGCGTCAGCGGCAGCCATACGGTGAGCAGCCGGTAGCCGAGCACGGCGGAGGCGGCCGTGGCGGCCGGGGCTCCGGACGCGGTCAGGGCGAGACCGAGGGCCGCGTCGAGGGAACCGAGGCCGCCCGGGGTGGGCAGCAGGGCGGCGGCGCTGCTGGCGGCCAGATACAGCAGGGCCACCCGGGCCGGGGCCAGGGGCAGCCCGACGGCCCGCGTCACGGCGATCAGCACCAGGGAGTGCAACGCGACGAAGCCCGCCGAGCCGCCCCACAGGGCCACCGCGCGGGCCGGACTGGCGTGCACGGCCCGGATGTCGGCGAGAACGGTCGCCAGGGCGGTCCGGCAGCGGGGCCACAGCGGGCTGGCGAGCAGACCGGCCACCAGCAGGAGGGCCGCGAGGACGGCGGGCAGGGCCGCCGGGGGGACGCGCGGGATCCGCAGCAGGCCCGGACAGGCCGGGGCGAGCGCCGCGATGAGCGCACCGCGGACCAGCACGCCGGCGGTGGCCTTGACCGCGAGCGCACTCGCCGAGCGGCCCGCCGGGAGCCCGCAGCGCATCAGGAAGCGCAGGTTCACGGCGCCGGCCCCGAGCCCGGCGGGCAGGACGTGGTTGGCGGCGCAGGCGGCGAACTGCGCCGCCAGCAGCCGCCCGCCGGGCAACGGCCCGGCGACGGCCCCCTGCTGGGCGAACGCCGAGGCGGCCCATGTGCCGGCCGCCGCCGTCGCGGCCACCGCCAGCCAGCCCTGGTCGGCGACGGCCAGCCGCAGGGCGCCGGTCTCCAGGAGCGGCCAGTTCCGCCGGGCCAGGTAGGCGGCGCAGGTCAGGACGGCGAGGCAGACTGCGGTCTGCCCGTACACCCGTCGGCGGCCGGTACCGGCGACGAGGTCCGGCACGGACGTCATCGGCGGGCCACCGGTACGACGTAGTGGATGCGCAGCCCGCCGAAGGCCACGGAGGCCCAGTGCCGGGCGTAGGCGGGTGGCCGGGATCCGGCCGGGACCAGGGTGGCGACCGGGGTGTGGCGCGCGGTGCGGGCGATGATCTCCGCCGTGCTGTTGGCGTTGTGTCCGGCGGTCGCGGCGGAGGAGCATCCGGCGTAGTACGCGATCGGGATGGCGTCGTGCCCGGTGATCAGGCAGGACGGGCGGACGCCGAGTCGGTGCAGCTCGGCGGCGGTACGGGACCAGGTGCGGTGGGAGGCGGTGGTGCGGTCGACGGTGTGCGTCAGGACGACCAGCTGGAGGGCGAGGTGCCCGGCCAGGCCCAGCGCCACCAGTGCCACGGCCACCGGCCGCCAGGCGCGGGAGGGGGCGGTCACCAGGTGGGCCAGCGCGTCGGCCACCGGGAGCGCCAGGAGGGCGTAGGCGGGCAGCAGGAACCGGGGTGCCGCGTAACCGATCATGAACAGGTAAGGGAAGGCGGCCGTCGCCCCGCAGGCCAGCGCCACCAGGGTGGCGGTCCGGCGCCGGGCCCGGACGGCGACGACGAGGCCGGCCACCGCGAGCAGCGGCAGCACGAACCACCAGACGGTGAGCAGCGGGTTGGGCAGCGCGCCCGTGCACGGCCGGCACAGGGCCCGTCCGCCCAGACTGCGCACCTGGTCGACGATCGCGACGTGCCAGCCCAGACCGCCCTGGATCGCCGAGCCGTCGGCCAGCCGCCGGGCGAGGCCGCCATAGCCGACGTACGCCTCGACGACCCACTCCGCCGCTCCCGCCGCCAGACCGGCCAGCAGCATGCCGCCCGGGCGCCAGTGACGGCGGGGCAGGGCGAGCACCAGCAGGGGCAGGGTCACCCAGACCGCGTCGGTGGGCCGCATCAGGGCCATCAGCGCCGCGCTCGCGGCCAGTCCCCACAGGGCGGCCCGGTCCGAGTGGTCGGCGCGGGCGCGCAGGAAGCAGGCGACCGCGGCGAGCGCGCCGACGGCCACCCAGTAGTTGGGCATGACCTGCGGGCCGTAGAAGAGTGTCACCCACAGGGAGGCGAACAGCGCGCCCGCCAAGGCCAGTACCCGGGGCGGGAAGAGGCCGCGCCAGGTGCGCAGCGCGAGGAACAGGGCCAGGCCGGACAGGACGGCCAGGTAGATCCGCAGCAGCGGGGTGGACGAGGACCAGGCCGCCACGGGCGCGACGAGCAGTGAGATGCCGCGCGCCCGGGGTGCGCTGAAGAAGGCCGCCGGGGCGTGCGAGACCTGGCTGACGTACACACTCTCGTCCCAGCCGAGGCCCATGCCGGGCCGGACGAGCAGGAGCTGGGCGAGGGTGAAGGCGACCGCGACGGCGGCGAGCAGGCCGTCGGGGCGGGTGTGCCGGGCGACCCGCGGCACGATCCGCGGACCGCCACGCCGGGTCCCGGTGAGTGTGGTGTGCGTGCTGCCGGACATCATCCCCCTTCGCCCCTACA
This sequence comes from Streptomyces sp. NPDC001348, assembly GCF_053597535.1. Taxonomy (NCBI): domain Bacteria; kingdom Bacillati; phylum Actinomycetota; class Actinomycetes; order Kitasatosporales; family Streptomycetaceae; genus Streptomyces; species Streptomyces sp. NPDC001348. The sequence continues at coordinate 184,367 of NZ_JBSFIK010000002.1, forward strand.
TTATGTAGGGTTTCCGCCACCCTACAGCCTGTAGGGCCGCAGGCGGGACTCGAGAAGACGTACCAGCGAATTCACGAGAAACCCGAAAAACACGGTCAAGCTAACCCTTGGCGGTCCCGCGCGCACGGCGGACACGGCCATCCGCCTGACGGCCCTACGCGCTGTAAGGTTGGGGCATGGCTGGCACAGGGTCCCGGGGCAGAGCGGAGCGGCGCAGCGCCGGGGAACTGGAGAGCGAGGTGCTGGCCGCCCTGTGGGCCGCCGAGCGGCCGCTGACGCCCGCCGAGGTCCAGACCGATATCGGCGGCGGCCTGGCGTACAACACCGTACACACCATCCTCAAGCGGCTGTACGACAAGGGGCTCGTGCTGCGGGACGCGGACGGGCGGCGGGGCGCCTACCGGCCCGCGAAGAACGCGGCCGAGCTGACCGCCGAGGCGATGCACGAGGCCCTCGACCGCGGGCCGGATCCGATCGCCGCGCTGCAGCAGTTCGTGTCCGGTCTGAGCCCGGAGGAGGAGCGGGCCCTGCGGGACCTGCTCGGTGGGGGCGGCGCATGAGGATCGACGTCTACACCCCGCTGCTGCTGTCACTCCTGCTGCCGCTGGTCGGCCCGGTGATCGGCCGGCGGGTGGCGCCGGCGCTCGCCGCCCGGGCACTGGCCTTCGCCGCCGTGCTGACCGCGGCGGCCACCACCTGGTCCCTGGTCCTGCTGGCGACCGCGCTGCTGGGTGACGCGCCCCCGGTGGTCGCGGAGGCCCGGGAGGACGGGCACCGGCTGGCCGATCCGGTACCGGGGGTCATCGGAATCGCCGCGGGGCTCGCCCTCGCCGTCGTCGCCCGGCGTGTGATCCGGGCGGTGCGGGCCGAGCGCGGCACCCGGCGGTCGCTGCGGCGGCTGTGCGCGGGGCATCCCGCGGACACCGAACTGATCGTCGCCGACTCCGCGCTGCCGCAGGCGTTCGCCATCCCCGGGCGGCCGGGCCGGATCCTGGTCACCTCCGCCATGCTGGGCGCCCTGCGACCCGCGGAACGCCGGGTGCTGCTCGCCCATGAGCGGGCCCACCTGGCCCACCGGCACGGATTCCTGGTGACCGCGGCCTCGCTCGCCGCCGCGGCCAATCCACTGCTGCGTCCGATCCGTTCGACCGTGATGTTCCTGGTGGAGCGCTGGGCGGACGAGCAGGCCGCGGCCGCGGTCGGGGACCGGGACACCACGGCGCGTGCGCTGGCCCGCGCCGCGCTCACCGCGGGCGGCGCCCGGACCGGATGCGCGCTGACCTTCACCGACCGCGCCGTCACCCGCCGTATAGCGGCCCTGCAGACGGCCCCTCCCCCGCGGCTGTGGACCGCCGCCCTGGCCGTCCTCGCTCTGGGCGCCCTGCCGGCGCTGGGTGCCGCCGACGCCACCAGCGACCTGATCGGCCTGCTGGCGGGCGCGCTGAGCTGAGATCGACGAACCGGGGGTGCGCCCCCGGTCCGCGGCACCGGGCCGGGCCGCCGGCTGCTGTCCGCGGTGACCGGCCGGGCGCCCGGTGGCCGGGCCTGGCCGGCGACCTGGAGCCGGGCGCACGACACACTGGCGTTCCACCGCGGGCTCGGCCGGCGGGAACCCGCCGCGCTGCCGGGCCGGGAGACGGACGCCGTGGTGTTCCCGGTGCCCGCCTGACCCCGGTCAGCGGCGGCTGGGCGCCCGATGCGGTGGTTGTTCCGGGGCCGGGCGCCGCTTGACCGGCGGTACCGCACGGACGGCCGGGTCGTCGGGGTGCAGGGTGAGCGGCTCGCCGTGATGACGGATCGTCAGCGGTGCTCCGTCGAGGAGCGCGTACGTGGCCTTGTCGGCGTGCACCTCCACCCGCAGCCGGCGGCCGAGGAAGCGCACGGTGAAGGCCAGGCGGCGGATCTTCTCCGGCAGACGCGGCGCGAACCCCAGTCCCTCGTCGTGCCGGCGCATTCCGCCGAAGCCGGCCACCAGCGCCATCCAGGTTCCGGCGAGCGACGCGATGTGCAGGCCGTCGCGGGTGTTGTGCTCCAGGTCCGCCAGGTCCATCAGGGCGGCCTCGGCCGCGTAGTCGTGGGCCAGCCGCAGATGCCCGGTCCGGGCGGCCATGACGGCCTGGCAGCACGCCGACAGGGAGGAGTCCCGAACGGTCAGCGGCTCGTAGTAGGCGAAGTTGCGGGCGGTCTGCTCGTCGTCGAAGTATCCGTCGCAGGTGTACATCGCCAGCACCAGGTCGGCCTGCTTGACGACCTGTTTGCGGTAGAGGTCGAAGTAGGGGAAGTTCAGCAGCAGCGGGTACTGGTCGGGCCGGGTGTTCGCGAAGTCCCAGCGCTGGTAACGCGTGAAGCCCGCGTGCTGCTCGTGCACCCCGAGTTCGCGGTTGTAGGGGATGTGCATGGCCTCGGCGGCGTCCCGCCAGGCGGCGCTCTCCTCGTCGTCGACGCCGAGCCGCTCCGCCTGCCGGGGATGGCGTTCGGCGGCGTCGGCCGCGGCCAGCAGGTTCTCCCTGGCCATCAGGTTGGTGTAGGTGTTGTCGTCGGCGACCGCGCTGTACTCGTCGGGACCGGTGACGCCGTCGATGTGGAAGGCGCCGTGGTGGTCGTGGTGGCCGAGGGAGCGCCACAGGCGGGCAGTCTCCACCAGCAGCTCCACCCCGGTGTCCCGTTCGAAGTCGGTGTCCCCGGTGGCGGAGACGTAGCGCACCACGGCGTTCGCTATGTCGGCGTTGACGTGGAAGGCGGCGGTGCCGGCGGGCCAGTACGCGGAACCTTCCGACCCCTCGATGGTCCGCCAGGGGAACGCGGCGCCCTCCAGGCCGAGCTGGGCCGCGCGTTCCCGGGCGGCGTCCAGGGTGTTGTACCGCCAGCGCAGTGCCTCGGCGACGGCATCGGGCGCGGTGTAGGTGAGGAGGGGCAGCACGAACATCTCGGTGTCCCAGAAGGCGTGCCCGTCGTAGCCGGAGCCGGTCAGGCCCTTCGCCGGTATGGCCCGCTGCTCGGCGCGGGCCCCGGCCTGCAGCACGTGGAAGAGGGCGAAGCGGACGGCCTGCTGGATCTCCTCGTCGCCGTCCACCTCGACGTCCGCGCGGGCCCAGAAGTCGTCCAGGTAGGCCCGTTGTTCGTCGACGAGGCCCTGCCAGCCGTCGTGTGCGGCGGCGGCGAGGGCGGCGTCGACCTGGTCGCTCATCGCGGGCAGCGAGCGGGCTCCGGACCAGCCGTGGGCGACCAGCTTCTCCACGCGCAGCCGCTGGCCCGGCTCCAGTACGGAGGTGACCGTGAGCCGGGCCACGTCCGGGTTGCTCTCGCTGCTCGTGGTGGTCCGCTCGGGGCCGGTGACGACGTGGTCGGCGGCCACCGCGACGCGCAGGCCGCTGCGGCGGGTGCGGTGCACCAGGCGCAGCCGCCGGTCCGAGGCGAAGTCCTCCTCCGGCTCCAGCGGCGACTGCAGTGCCATCGCCGCGCGCGGGTCGCCGTTGGACCCGGGCAACTGCTCGTTGGCGACCAGCTCGGACTGGATCACCACCCGGGCCCGGTCGCCGACGGGCTCCACCTCGTACGCGACGGCGGCCACCGCGCGCTGGGTGAGCGACACCAGCCGGGTCGAGCGCACCCGCACCGTCGACCCCGTGGGGGACGTCCACTCGCAGGTGCGCTCCAGCACGCCGCGCCTGAGGTCCAGGACGCGCTCGTGGCGGACGAGTCTGCCGTAGCGCAGGTCGAACGGCTCGTCGTCGACCAGCAGCCTGAGGACCTTGCCGTTGGTGACGTTGATGACCGTCTGGCCGGACTCCGGATAGCCGTAGCCCGCCTCGGCGTACGGCAGCGGATGCACCTCGTGCACGCCGTTGAGGTAACTGCCGGGCAGACCGTGCGGTTCGCCCTCGTCGAGGTTGCCGCGCCAGCCGACGTGGCCGTTGGACAGCGCGAACACGGACTCGCTCTGGGCCAGCACGTCGAGGTTCAGCTCGGTCTCGCGCACCGTCCAGGGCTCGACGGCGTACGACCGCTGGGTGATCACTCCTTGCCCCCCAGTTCGGCGAGGTCCTTCACCACGACGTCGGCGCCGTGCGCGTACAGGGCGTCGCTCTGTCCGACCCGGTCGACGCCGACGACGTACCCGAACCCGCCGGAGCGGCCGGCGTCCATGCCGGCCAGTGCGTCCTCGAAGACGGCGGCCTGCCGGTACTCGACGCCGAGGTCGCGGGCGGCGGCCTGGAAGGTGTCCGGGGCGGGCTTGCCCGGCAGCCCGCGCTCGGCGGCGACCACGCCGTCGATCCGGACGTCGAAGAGGTGCTCGGCGCCGATGGAGCGCAGCACATCCCGGGTGTTGGCGCTGGAGGAGACGATCGCGGTCCTGAGCCCCTTCGCGCGCACGGCGTCGATGTAGCGCAGCGTGCCCTCGTAGGCCTCCACGCCCTCGGTGCGGATCTTCTCCAGGACCAGCTGGTTCTTGCGGTTGCCGATGCCCTGCACCGTCCGGGCGTCCGGTGGGTCGCCGGGTTCGCCCTCGGGCAGCTCGATGCCCCGGGAGGCGAGGAAGGTGCGCACACCGTCCGCGCGCGGGCGTCCGTCGACGTACTCGTCGTAGTCGGCCACCGCGTCGAACGGCCGGGCGCGCTCACCCTCGTATCCGCGCAGGAAGTCGTCGAACGTCTCCTTCCAGGCGGCCGCGTGCACGACGGCCGTTCTGGTGACGACCCCGTCGAGGTCGAAGAGACAGGCCTGGATGGTGTCGGGCAGACCGAGCTCAGTCATACCCAGCACACTTCCCCGCAGGGCCGGTTCCATTGGGTGGCGCACACCACATGCCTCCGGGCGGCGCGCACCACACGCCCCGCCGGCCGTCGCCGGGTGACAGACTCTCCGGCGTGTCCCTGACTTTCGACGACCTCCTCGCCCGCGCCCGCTCCCTCGCCGAACAGGGCCCTCGCGCCCTCCTCGGCATCGCCGGCAGTCCGGGCGCCGGCAAGTCGACGCTGGCCGAGCATCTGGTGCGCGCGCTGAACGGCACCGGGCGGCCCTGGGTGGCGCACGTCCCGATGGACGGCTTCCATCTGGCCGACGCCGAACTGGACCGTCTGGGCCGCCGGGACCGCAAGGGCGCACCGGACACCTTCGACGCCGCCGGGTACGCGGCGCTGCTCGGGCGGCTGCGCGAGGAGCGGGACGAGGTGGTGTACGCGCCGGGCTTCGAGCGGGTGCTGGAGCAGCCGCTCGCGGGCGCGATCGCGGTGCCGCCCACGGCCCGGCTGGTGGTGACGGAGGGCAACTACCTGCTGCTGGACACCGGTGTGTGGCCCCGCGTCCGCGGCCGGCTCGACGAGGTGTGGTTCTGCGAGCTGGACGAGCAGGAGCGCCTGCGCCGTCTGGTCGCCCGGCACGAGGAGTTCGGCAAGACGCACGAGGAGGCGGTCGCGTGGGTGATGCGCAGCGACCAGCCCAACGCCGAACTGATCGCCGCGACCCGCGGCCGGGCCGACCTGGTCGTGCCGGCCGCCGCGCTGCCGCCGAGCGCGTCCGTGGCGTGAGTCACGCGTGCGCCGTCGAGCGGCGGGCGCGCAGGGTGACGCCCATCGTGTGCGGGCCGAATCCACCGAGGCAGACGCGCGGTCCGGTCGTCGCGTCGGTCCCTCCCAGCAGTGTGTAGTCCTGACCCGGGTCGTACCGCAGCAGGTCGCCCTGGTCCGGTCCGGCCAGCGGTTCGCCGGAGTGGACGCCGGCCTCGACGCGGATCTCGTCCTCGCCCACCCGGTACGTCGTCGCCCCGGAGCCGAGACACCAGCGCCCGTCGCCCAGCGGTTCGGCGCCGTGCACGACGCCTCCCGGCCGGAAGGTCAGTTCGAGTGCCCACGGCACCCGCGGACCGGCCATGTCGAACCGGAGGTCGGCACCGTCGTCCCGGAGTTCCACGTCGACGCGGGTCGTCAGCGCGACCTCGTCCCGCGGCCGCCGCCCGAACGACATCGCCGCCGAGAAACGTCCCTCGTCCGCCATCTCGTAGGCGCCGTCCGCCCGGCGTTCGGCCGGCTCGAGCGGCTGGTAGTAGGCGGCCGTGAGGGTCTCGGCGAGCCGGTACCGGCCGTCCCCCAGAGGCGTCATGTCCGTGGCGCGGAAGGGGCCGAGGTCGAAGAAGCCCCGCGACAGCCGCACGGCGTCGAGGACCGCGTCGCCGGCGAAGAGCCGCAGGAAGGTCGGATTGCAGGCGAGGCCCGAGCGGATGCGCCGGTGCGCGGGCACGTCCGAGCCGCCGTACACGACGGTGTGCGCGCCGGCGGAGGCGTGCGAGGCGAGGCGCGCCGTGGTGAGGTACCGGTCGCGCGGCAGGGTCTCCGGCTCCGGTGCCGGCAGCGTGCCGCACAGGTCGGGGGTGAGGACGGTCTGGGCGAGCAGGTCGGGGTCGTCGACGCCGTGGGCCGCCGCCAGCCGCGCCGCCCGGCTGAAGTCCCCCCGGCCGGTACGGATCGCGAGCAGCCGGTAGTGCGGCAGGTAGGGCGCCAGGGGGAACGTGTGGTTCTGGTCCTGCCGCCGCGAGTGGACGGTTTCCACCGTGCCGTCCGGCCTGATGAGGTCCAGGGTCGCGGTGAGGTTGCGTTCGACGGCGTCCCGCAGGTCGTTACGGCCGAGGACGTCGGCCAGGAGCAGCAGCGACGGGTTGGACACGTGGGCCGCGTAGTTGGCGCTGCGCTCCGAGTACAGGCCCTCCGCGTCGATGTCGACGCCCTCGGCGAGCCATGCGTCGACACGGTCGAGCAGCCGGCCGTCCGGGAACGACCGGTGCAGCCGGGCCAGCGCCGCGCACAGCTCCCAGCGGTGGTTCGGCGTGTGCACCCCGCCCGTCCGCAGGCTTTCGCGGGCCCCGCCGGCGATCTCGGCGAGGGCGGCGGCGGCCTCGCGCAGTTCCGGCCCCGCGCCGGTGGCGAGGACGTGTGCGTCGCACACGTCGTTGACGGTGAACGCGGAATCCGGGGGTGACTGCACGTTGTCGCCGCCGGCGAAGAGGCCGGAGGGGGTCTGCAGGGCCCGGAGAGCGGCGAGGTGGGCCGTCGCGGCCGCGACGGCCCGCTCGCTGCCGTGCAGCGCCGAGTCCGGTGAACGGTACGCCGCCAGAAGTGTCTTCACCCGGTGCGCCAGACCGCGGTGGGACACACCGGCCGGCTCCTCGTCCGGGCGGTCCGCCAGCGGGACGGCCAGCCGGTCGGCGGCACGGGCCACCTCGCGGACGAACTCGCGGTCGAGCGTGATCTGCACGGTCAGTCCTTCAGGCCGGCGTTGATGTCGGCGCCCATGACGTAGCGCTGGAAGACCAGGAAGACGGCGATCAGCGGGATCATGGAGATGACCGACGCGCCGAGCAGGACCGACCAGTTGATGTTCTGCGCGCCGACGATGCTCTGGATGCCGATCTGCACGGTGAACTTACCGGGGTCGTTCAGCATCAGCAGCGGCCAGATGTAGTCGTTCCACCGCCACTGGAAGGACAGGATGGCGAGGGTCAGCATGATGGGCCGGGAGAGCGGCACCATGATCCGCAGGAAGATCGACAGTTCTCGGGCGCCGTCGATGCGTGCGGCTTCCACGAGTTCGTCGGGAACCGTCAGGAAGAACTGGCGGAACATGAAGCATCCGGTCGCGGTGAGCACGGCCGGCAGGATGATGCCGGCGAACGAGTTGTAGAGGCCGAGGTTGCGGACCACCAGGAACTCCGGGGCGAGCATGACCTCGCCCGGCAGCATCGTGGTGGCCAGGATGCAGAGGAAGAACGCCTTGAGCCATTTGTTGTCGTACTTGGCCAGCGCGTATCCGGTGCAGCAGCTGACACCCACCGTGAGGATGGTCGTGATCACGCACACGAGGGCCGTGTTGGCGAAGTACTGGGAGAAGTTGGCGCTGCGCCACGCGGTCAGGTAACCCGAGAGGGTGGGGTGGTGCGGAACCAGCGTCAGCGGATAGGAGAACAGGTCGCTGGCCGGCTTGAGGGAGCTGAGGATGAACCACAGCACCGGCAGACCGTAGAGGCACGCCAGGATCCACAGCAGTGCGGTCGCGGACACCGCCCGCCGGAGCCCACCACCGGCCGCGCTGCGCGGCCGCTTCCTGGAGACCACTTGCTTCGCGTCGGCGTCGAGCGGGCGTGGCATGTCTGTGGTTGTCATCGGTTCTCCACCCGCCGGTTGACGATCAGCTGGATGATCGCGACGGCCATCAGGATGAGCATGAGCACGAACGACGCCGCGCTCGCGTAGCCGATCTGGCCGCGTTTGAAGCCGGTCTCGTAGATGTACTGGACGAGCAGGTTGTTCGACGATCCGGGTCCGCCGTTGTTGAGTGCGACGAACACCGGGTATTCCTTCATCGCGTTGATCGTGTTGAGCAGGATGACGATGAACGAGGTGGGCGCGATGCTCGGCAGCGTGATGCTGATGAACTGGCGCCACGGGCCGGCGCCGTCGAGCGAGGCCGCCTCGTAGTACGACACCGGTACGTTCTTGATCGCCGCGATGAACAGCAGCATCGTGAACCCCGTCCACATCCAGGATGCCGCCATCACCACCACCAGCAGCGAGAGGTCCGCGTTCGACTGCCAGGGAACGGCGGGCCCGCCGAGCTTCTCGATGACGTAGTTGACCAGCCCGAAGTTCTCACCGAACAGCCACCGCCACAGGACGCCCACGACGATGGGCGACAGCAGCCACGGGATGAAGAAGATGACGCGGGCGACCGACGAGCCCTTGGCGTGCTTGTTCACCACCAGATTGGCGGCGAGCAGCGAGAGCGCGAAGTTCAGCGGGACGAAGAGGACGGTGTACAGCAGCGTCCGGGTCAGCGCGTCGTAGAACGTGGAGTCCCCGAACAGGTTGTGGTAGTTGTCCAGTCCCACCCACTGGAACACTCCCACGCCCGTGTAGTTCGTGAAGGAGTAGACGAGCCCGATCACCGCAGGCCAGACGAAGAACAGCGCGAAGAGCACGACATTGGCCGCGATGAGAACGAGCGGCGCGAGGGTGTACTTGCTGCGTCTCCTGGGCGGGCTCGCGGACACGTCCGAGGCGCTAATGGTCATCTTCCTGACTCCGTGCTGGGGGAAGGGATTGCGGGTGGGCTCACGCATGAGCCCGGCATCACAGGGCGCGCCCGGGGCCGGGCGGCGGTGTCTCGCCGCCGCCCGGCCGAGCGGCCTACGAGACGCCGCCGACCTGCTGGTTGTAGCCGGCCACGATGTTCTCCAGAGCCTTGTCGGGCGACTGCTGACCGTTGATCGCCTTGCCGAGTTCCGTCTTGGTCGGATCCTCGGTGATGCTCTTGCCCTTCAGCACCCACTGCGTCTGGGCGCCGTTGAAGTAGCCGGAGATCGGGGCGTAGAGCGGGATCTCCTCGTTGTACAGCTTGAACGCCGCCTGCGCCGCCTGGGAGGTGAAGGGGTACTTCGGGTTCAGTCCGTTCTCGACGGGCAGGAAGCCGGAGGCCTCGCACAGCTCGCTGTAGTGGTCCGGCTCGTAGACCCAGGACAGGAACTTCTTGGCGGCGGTGGCCGCGGCTCCGTTGTTGTTGAAGCCGACCATCATGCCGCCTGCGTTGACGTCGCTGGCCTGCACCGGCTGGGCGGGAGTCGGGACGCTGGCCCAGTCGAACTTCTTGATGCTCTCGGCGAAGGCCGCGACCTGCCACACGCCGGACCAGTAGGCGACCACGTCACCGCTCTGGAACATGGCGGACGGGTCGGCGCCGCTGGTCCACACCGACTTCGGCATGGTCTTGTTGTCGTTCCATCCGACGAACGTCTTCACGGCCTTCTTGGTGGCCGCGTCCACCGAGAACTTGCCGGAGGAGTCCGCGTGGACGTACTTCCCGCCCATCTCGTACACCATGGCCCGGAGCCGGGACGGCGACTGGTCGAAGGTCAGGGAGTACTTGGCACCGGTCTTCTCGCGGACCTTGTTCGCCGCCTTGATGAAGTCGGTCCAGGTCCAGGTCTTCTTCGGCGAGGTCGGGAAGGAGACGCCGGCCTTCTTGAACAGCGACTTGTTGATGAACAGGCCGGACGCGGTGACGTCCGAGGGGATGGACAGCACCTTCCCGGACGAGTCCTTGGCGAGGAAGTTGGCGTTGATGTTGTAGCTCTTGTTGCCGGCGATGGAGCTGAGGTCGATCAGCTTGCTCGACCAGATCGGGTCCAGCGACGGCACGGCCGCCACGTCGGGCAGGGAGTTCGCCTGCGCGGCGTTGTGCAGCTTCGTCGTGTAGCCGTCGTAGGGGATGTTGACGAGCTTGACGGAGACGCCGTTCTCCTTCTTGTACTGCGCCACCAGCTTCTTCCAGCCCGCGTCCTGCCCCGGAACCGTGGAGATCCAGAACGTCAGCGACTTCGCGTTGCCACCGGACCCCGACCCCGAGCCGCAGCCGGCGAGGAGGAGGGCGGCCGACGTGGCCAGCGCGGCCGCGGGCACCAAGCGGCGGACCGAGCCGCCCAGCCGGCGGGAGCGCCGCACACCCACACAGATCATCTTCGATCCCTTCGGTCGTAGCGGACGGAGCACGGCGCCGGCCGCTGGCAGTAGCAGGTGCCCAGTTTCTTATCACTGTGATGAAAATACTCACAAGGGATCGGCAGCTTCTCGTTACATATCTGACGCTTTCGACGTGACCATGGCTTCTGGAAAAAGGCCTGCTACTGTCTGGCGTCTGGGCAACCGGGGGCGCAGACTGACTTTGCTATCAGTGTGATGGGTATCTGGGGGAACAGGGGAGTGTTGTGAAACCACGGGCGCCGCGCACCGCGACGACACGGCACGTCACCGCAATCAACCGGACCGCGATCCTCGACGTTCTACGCGAGCACGGACCTCTGTCAAGACGCGATATCCAGGAGCGCACCGGTCTCGGCTCGGCCACCGTCGACCGGCTGTGCTCGGCACTCATCGAGGAGGGCGCGGTGGAGGTCGCGGGCCAGATGCGCTCCTCGGTCGGCCGGCCCTCGTCCCTGCTGCGGTTCGCGTCGTCGGCCCGCGCCATCATGGCGGTCGACGTCACCGAGTACACGGCACGGGGACGCGTGGTCAATCTGGGCGGGACCACCCTGCACGAGGAGAGCCTCAGCTTCGACCTCGACGGCGCGGACGCCGGCGCGGCCCGCATCGAGGGGCTGCTCCAGCTCGTGGACCGGCTGACCGCCACGCAGACGGGGGTGACAGCGCCGATCGCCGCCGTCGGCATCACGGTGCCCGGCATCGTGCACGCGGGAGTGGTGTCCAAGGCGGTCGAGCTCGACTGGCGGGAGCTGCCGCTCGCCGACATAGTGTCGGCCCGGTGCGGCCTTCCGGTGCATGTCGAGAACGACGCCAACGCCACCGTCTACGGCGAGTGGTCGAGCGGTGCCCTCGCGGACGCGCACAGTGCCGTGGCCTTCGTGCTCGGCGCCAGACTCGGCGCGGGCATCCTCAACGACGGGCACCTGTACCGGGGGCACCGGTCGGCCGCGGGCGAGATCGGCTTCCTGCTGGCCTCCAGCGCGTCGTTCACCCGTTACTTCACGGAACAGGGCGACATCGAGTCCAGTCTGGCGGCGCAGGCGCTTCCGTTCGCCGCGCGGGAAGGCCTGCACGGCAGGCGCATCGGTCCCGCGTTCCGCGCGATGATGGCCCGCTGCCGGGCGGACGACAGCGAGGCCCTGCGAGCCCGCGACGAGTTCTTCGACCTGATGGCCCTCACCCTGGTCGCCGTCTCGGTGGTGCTCTCGCCCCAGGTCATCGTGCTCGCCGGTGCGTTCGCCCAGTACAGCGAGGAGTCCGCCGAGCACCTCTCCCGGCGTCTCGTCGGCCGGATCCCCTGGGTACCGCGGATCGCGGTGAGCGAACTCGGTTTCGACGCGGCGATCACCGGCGTGAGCGCGCTGACGATCGAACACGCCCGGTCCGCGACGTACCTCGCCTGATCCCCTGGCGTCCGCCGGACGCCAGGGCGGTCACCGGGCGGAAGCGCGGGCCGGCGCACCGGTCACGGACCGGATTCCCCGGGCCACGGCGAGCCGGGCCGCGCCGGCCACCGTGCCGCTGTCGCCGACCTCGCTGCTGACGACCTCGGTGGGCCAGCTCAGCCGGGCGAGTTCGGCCCGCACCCCGGGCAGGAGCTGCGGCTCGGCGCCGACGGCGCCGCCGAGGACGATCAGGCCGGGGTCGAGAACGGCGGTGACGGCGGCGGCGAGCCTGCCCACGTCGGCGGCATGGGCGGCGACCACGGCGCGCGCCGTGGCGTGGCCCTGTGCGGCGAGGGCGAAGAGCCGCTGCGTGGTGCGGGGGCGGGCGCCGTCGCCGTCCTGCCAGGCCTCGGCCGCGCGGCGCAGCAGGGAGCGTGCGCCCATGTGCCGCTCCAGGGCCTCGGGGCTCGGTTCGCGACCCCCGTCCCAGGGATAGGGCAGACGGGCCACCTCACCGGCGGCCCCGTTCACGCCGCGCAGCACCCGGCCGCCGACGACGATGCCGAGGCCCAGCCCCACGCCGATGCGCAGATAGCCGAAGGTGTCACGGCCGCGGGCGGCCCCTTCGTGCAGTTCGGCGAGGGCCGCGCAGTTGACGTTGTTCTCCAGGTGGACGGGCACGCCCTGCGGCAGTGCGACGGCCAGGGCGTCGAAGGCGGGACCGGCCTTGGCCGTCGCCGGGCGCATACCGCTGCCCCACGGGTCCCGGGTGGTGACATCGCCGACGGCGACGACGACCGCGCGCAGCGGGGCGTCGGCGGGCAGTTCGCCGAGGACCGCGCGGACGGTGTCGGCGGCACCCTGCCGGGAACCGGTGCCCTGGGCGAGCAGGGTGCCGTCCAGGGCACAGCCGCGCACACGTGTCCGGCCGGGGCCCAGGTCGACGGCGAGTACGGCACCCGAGGCCCGTCCGAGACGGTAGACGGCGGCGGAACGGCCGGTCGCGCCGGAGGCGGTGCCGGAGCAGGCGGCGAGTCCGGCCGACTCCAGCTCGGCCACGGCCAGGGAGACGGTCGGCTTGGAAAGGCCCGCACCGGCGGCCAGCTGGGGACGGGTCGCGCTGCCCGCCTCGGCCAGTACGTCGAACACCGCGCGGGCGCTCTCACTCAGGTCCAATGCTCTCCCCGGATCGTGCTGCGGCGAGGTGGCCGCGAGGGGCGCCCGGCACCGGGACTCCGCGACTCTTGACGCACCCTACTTCGTTAGTTAATTTCCTAACGAATCCCAGGTTACCGGCCTGCCGTGATCCGCACGAGGCCCGCCCCGGGGCTTTGTGATGCCTGCCGTCGGCCCAGGCACGTTCCGCGGTCGCGGCGCGGCGCAACGACGAAAGAGGATCCGTGCGCAACTCCACGCCCCTGGTGGTCGGTATCGACGTGGGCGGCACCAAGACCCAGCTGCGCGCCACCGCGTCGGACACCCGCGTCGCCGATCACGTCCGCAGCAGCGGCGGCTGGCGGCCGCACGACCCCGTGGCCGCCGCCGACTGGCTGGCCGCGCTGGTCCGCGAGGCGCTGCCGGCCGGTGCCCGCCCGTCCGCGCTCGCCGTGGGCGGCCACGCCTGCGAGACGGCCCGCCAGTGCCAGGAGATCCGCGCCGCGCTTTTCGAACGCCTCCCCGTGCCCGCGTCGGTGGTGGGCGACGCCGAGCTCCTCGTCCCCGCCGCCGGACTGGACAAGGGGGTCGGCCTCGTGGCCGGTACCGGCTCCGTCGCGGTCGGCAGGCTCGCCGACGGCACCGCTGTCCAGGTCGGCGGCTGGGGCGCGGTGCTCGGTGACGAGGGCGGCGCGGCCGGCCTGGTCCGGGAGGCGGCACGGGCCGTCTGGGCCGCGCACGACCGCGGGGAGCCGCCGGACGCGCTGGCCCGGGGCCTGGTCGCGGCGTTCCGCGTCGCGGAGGTTCCGGCGCTCGGCGCGGCCCTGGAGAGCGCCTCCAGCCCCTCCGCCGACTGGGGCCGGCACGCACCGGCCGTGTTCGCCGCCGCCGAGGCCGGCTCGGTGCTCGCCCGCGCGGTGATCTCCGAGGGCGGCCGGGCACTGGCCGCCCTGGTCGAACGGCTCGCCGCACGCGGGCTCCCGGTGGACGACGTCGTCGTGGCGGGCAGCACCGTCCTCGCCCAGCCGGCCCTGTACGACGCCTTCGCCTCGGCACTCGCCGAGCGCGTGCCCGGCGCCCGGCCCCAGCCCCTGCGGGTGCCGCCGGTCGAGGGCGCGGTGGCGCTGGCCCGGTCGCTCCTGTGAGCCACACCGGCCTCGTCGCCCTCGTTCACCCACGGGACAGGTGTCGGTCGCCGGGCCCTCGCCGACGGGTCACGGTCCGGCCGTAGATCTTCACACGTCACGCAGCGACGGGGGCGCAGGACTCGGGAGCCGTTCTGCGCCCCCGCACTCTTCCCGTCTCCGACCACAACAGAAGAACCAAAGAGAGGCAGCCGCATGCCGTCATCAGCCGGGCACCACTCCCCCTCGCCGGTCCGCGCACACGCCGTCGGCCGGCGCGGATTCCTCAAGACCTCGCTCGGCGCCTCGGCGGGCGTGCTCGCGGCGCCCACGTTCGCCGGCTGGCTGGCCGCCGCCGATGCCAAGGCCGCGACGGTCCCCGCCGCGTTCGTCGACGACTACAGGTCCAACGTTCCGGCGAACCTCACCCCCGAGACCAACGCGGTGGTCCGCGTCCTCGGCGGTTTCGCCCAGGTGTGGAAGACCGGCTCCGCCTGGAACACCGGCGCCGTGCTGCGGCCCGAGGTGCTGCGCGCCAACATGCGCTACTGCGCCCGCGTCACGGCCGCGCGCACGGACGCCGAGGCGAAGGAGGCGTTCGTCTACGACCGGCAGCACCAGAGCTACGCGATGATCGCGGGTCTGGGCCCGCTGGCAGACCTCTACAAGGCGGGCGCCAAGGCGGTCACCTCGATCACCGCCGCCCCCGACGGCACCCCGCCGGCCAAGGTCGACGACGCCGTGCCCGCCGACGCCCCGGCCGGCTCGGCGCTCGGCGCCGGCTCGCACGACTCCGCCCTGGGCAAGGTGGCCGAGCTGGTCGACACCGTGCGCGGGCCCTACGCCTCCGGCAACCCGGCCAAGTACGCCTACCAGTATCCGCGTCCCTGGCGCATGAACGAGGACAGCGAGGTCGTCGACACGGGGCGGACCGACGCGCTCGGCTACCCGGTGTACGACTCCAAGGTGGTCGTCGCCCCGCAGCTGCTGCGCCAGCGCAGCACCTCCCCCACCGACGACGGCGGCTTCCCCAGCGGCCACACCAACGCCTTCCACCTGGCGGGGCTCGCGCTGGCGTACGCGGTCCCGGAGCGCTTCCAGGAGCTGGTGACCCGTGCCTTCGAGCTGAGCCACACCCGGATCATGGCCGGCATGCACTCCACCGTCGATGTCATCGGCGGCCGGATCATGGCCACCGCGCTGGCCGCGGCGACCCTCGCGGACCCGGCCAACGCCGCCCTCAAACAGGCCGCCCGGGCCCAGGCGCTGGCGTACTTCGAGGAGCAGACCGGGACGGACGCCGG
>NZ_JBSFIK010000002.1:199959-213284 GCF_053597535.1 Streptomyces sp. NPDC001348
GGCGACCCTCGCGGACCCGGCCAACGCCGCCCTCAAACAGGCCGCCCGGGCCCAGGCGCTGGCGTACTTCGAGGAGCAGACCGGGACGGACGCCGGCACCCTGTACGCCTACGCGCACGCGGCCGGCCCCGACACCGACCCGTACGCCGACCGGGCCGCCAACGCCCGCGCGGTCACGCCCCGCCTGACGTACGTCCTGACCCGGCAGGGCCACAGCGCGCCCCTGACGGTGCCCAAGGGCGCCGAGGTGCTGCTGGAGACGCGGCTGCCGTACCTCGACGCGGCGCAGCGGCGCGAGGTGCTGCGTACCACCGGGCTGCCCGCCGGGTACGTCCTGCTCGACGGCTTCGAGCAGTGGGGCCGGCTTAACCTGTTCGCGGCGGCGGACGGCTACGGCGCCTTCGACACCGACGTCACCGTGACCCTCGACGCGGCCGCCGGGGGCTACTCGGCCGCCGACAGCTGGCGCAACGACATCGACGGATGCGGCGGTCTGACCAAGCAGGGCACCGGCACGCTCACGCTGACCGGCCACAACCGGTACACCGGCGGGACCGTGCTGGCGGCGGGCACGCTGGTCGCGGGCTCCAAGGACGCCCTCGGGCACGGTGACGTGCGGGTCGCCGGCGGCACACTGCGGGTGGACGAGCGGGTGCTGGTGCGCGGGCTGTACGGCCAGGACTCCGGCACCCTCGAAGTCACGCTGCGCGCCGGCCGGAAGGCGCCCCTGGTGGTGGAGCGGCGCGCGGTGCTCGGCCGGGGCAGTGTGCTGTCGCTGCGGCTGGACGCCGAACGGCCGCCCGTCGCGGGCAGCACGGTGCCGGTGATCGACGCATCCCGGCTGAGCGGCCGGTTCGACCGCGTAGAGGTGAACTCCGACCGCCTGCGCGCCGTACCGGTCTGTACGGCAGACGGTCTGTCGGTACGACTCGTGAGGCGGTGACGCGCCCGGTAGCGGGGGCGATGCGAGAGTGGGGCCATGAGGCGGCCCTCCGATCGCCGCCGCCACCGGCCGGCGCGGGACACCGCAGGGCGGACGATGACGCGCGAACAGCACCCGGTCCTCGCACCCGAGGCCCCGGAGGCCCCCGGCTCCGGCGACCCGGCACCACGGGCGGCACTGCCGGCCCGGGAGCGTCTGTACGACGGGTTGCGCCGCCGCCGGCGGTGGCTGGTACCGCTGCTGGCGGCCCTGCTGCTGGCGCAGATGGCCGCGGCGATGGTGACGACGGCCGTGCGGCAGACGCCGACGATCGACGAGCCGGTGTACGTGGCCACGGCCACCGACTACCTGCGTGAGCACCGCGTCCGCTACAACCCCGAACACCCGCCCCTCGGCAAGCTGGTGATCATGGCGGGGGTCGCGGTCGCCGACCCGCACTACGACACCTCGTACCACGGCGACCAGGGCGAGGTGGGCCGCCATCTGCTCTACGAGTCCGGAAACGACCCCTGGCGGCTGATGCTGTGGGCGCGGCTTCCGGTGATCGCGCTGACGCTGCTGTTCGGGCTGGTCGTGCACGCCTTCGCGGGCGAGGTCGCGGGCCGGGCGGGCGGTCTCGCGGCGCTGGCGCTGTACGCCTTCTGCCCCGACGTGATCGCGCACGGTTCGCTGGCCACCCTCGACGTGCCGGCGGCCGGTTTCGTGCTGACGTCGGCCTGGCTGGTGTGGCGGGCCCGCCGTCGGCCCCGGCTGTACCTGCCGCTCGCGGGCGCGGCGCTCGGCGCGGCCGCGGCGACCAAGATGAGCGTCCTGCCCGCGGTGCCGGTGCTGATGCTGCTGGCCGCCGTGTCGGTGTACCCGCGGGAGCGGGCCGCCCGCCGCACGGCCGTGGTGCGGACGCTGACCGCGGCGGCCGTGGTGGCGCTGGCGGCGCTCGCCGTCGTCTGGGCGGCCTACCTGGCCGTCGACCCCCGGCTGCGCTTCGCGCCGGCCGATCCCGTGCCGGTCGTCCACGGGCTGCGCGGGCGCCTGACCGCCCTGCTGCCGTTCCCGCGCGCGTACCGGGCCGGGATGCTGGCGCAGTTCTCGATGGAGGACTACCCGTGGCAGGGCTACCTGTTCGGGCGGCTCTACACCGGCTCGCTCTGGTACTACCTCCCGGCCGCCCTCCTGGTGAAGACCCCGCTCGGCATGCTGGCCCTGTGGGCGGCCGGTGCGGTAGTCGTCGTACGGATACGGAGGCTTCGGCCGGCCGCGCCGTACATCCTGTTGCCGCCCGCCGTGCTGCTCGCCACGGCGATGACCGGCTCGCGCGACTTCGGCACCCGGTACGCCGTGTTCGTGCCGATGTTCCTGGCGGTCGCGGCGGGGCTCCTGCTCCTGGTGCGCCGACGGTGGACGGCCGTGGCCGCGGGGGCGCTGGTGCTGTTCGTCGCGGTCAGTTCCGTGCGTGCCTTCCCCTACTACCTGCCGTACTCCAACGAGGCGTTCGGCGGGCCGGCGAAGACGCATCTGCGGCTGCACGACTCCAACGTGGACTGGGGGCAGGATCTCGGCCGGCTCGCCGGCCGGCTGCGGGAACGGTACCGGGGGGAGCGGGTGTGGCTCGTGTACAAGGGCAGCGGTGTGCCCGCGTACTACGGCGTCCGCGCGGCCGATCCACGCCGGGCGCCGCTGGACGAGGTGCACGGGGTGCTGGTGGTGTCCGACTCGTCCGTGGCCAAGGCGAGGGGGAAGCTGGCCGAACTGATCCACAGCAGCCGTGCGATCGACGACGTGGGGCATTCGATCACCATCTACCGGCGGTGAGCCCGGCGGGCTTCCCGTGGTGGCACAACGCCCTGGCCACCACGGCCCGTCGGCTATGTTGAGACCTCGTGGGAGACAAAGGAGGCGCACCGGTGCCATCGCCCCAGCAGGCACGCGCGCAGGCATCCGCGATCACCTCGGGCAAGGCCGTGCCGGAGGCCGAGGCGTCTCCGACCTCCCGGCTCCGCGAACTCTTCGACGGGCCCCGGCTGTCGCCCGGGCAGCGCCGCATCGCCCAGTACCTCATCGAGAACATCACCGAGGCCGCGTTCCTGTCGATCACCGACCTCGCCGACCGGGTCGGAGTCAGCCAGCCCTCCGTGACCAGGTTCGCCGCCGCGGTCGGCTTCAGCGGTTACCCGGCGCTGCGGGAGCGGCTGCAGTCGATCGCGCTCGGCACTCTCGCCGGCGGCCCCGCGGCGGCCGAGGAGAACCGCAGCAACGAGCTCCAGGCCGCGGTCGACGCCGAGATCCAGAACCTGGAGAACCTCCGGCGGGACCTCGCCGACCCCGCCCGGGTGATCCGGATCGGCCGCGAGCTGTCCCGGTCCGCCCCGCTGACCGTGCTGGGCCTGCGCATCTCCGTCTCCCTGGCCGAGTACTTCGCCTACGCCGCCCGCCGTATCCACCCCGACGTACGGCTCGTCACCCGCGGCGGCAGCGTGGCCTACGACGCACTGCTGCAGTCCCGCGAGGCGGGCGGTACCTGGGTGCTGGCCTTCGGCATGCCCCGGCACGCGCAGGAGACGCTCAACGCGGTCCGGGTCGCTCGCGGCGCGGGTCTGAAGGTCGCCCTGGTCACCGATCTGGCGCTCGGCCCGCTGGCGGACGAGGCCGACGTCACCTTCACCACCGGCACCGGCTCCCGGCTGGTGTTCGACTCCTATGCCGCTCCCGGCCTGATGGCCGCCGCGCTGCTGCAGGCGATGACCGACGCCGACCCCGAACGGACGCAGGCGCGGCTGGAGGAGTACGAGCAGATCGCCGAGCAGCACCAGTTCTTCCTCAAGGACTGACGAAAGCCCCCATCCGGCTCTCGGCGGGATCATCCACCCATATCGCGCATGAATGTTTTCATACGTCTTGCAAAGCCGACGGCATATATAAATACTGCTCACGGACCGCGCCCGGCCAACTCCGGGTACGGACCGTCCCCAAGGACTCACCCCTGGCAAGCGCCCGAGAAAGCCGACGGACCGCCCATGCGCACGCAAGCCCGTACGCCGCGCCGGCGACCGCCCTCCCCGGGCCCCTGCACGGACACCCCCAGCCGCCGTCCCCTACCCGCGTCGGCGCCCGGGGTGTTCGATCGGGCGTCGCCTCCGAGCGCGCCCCTGGCGGCCCCGGTCATCCCCTAGACCGGGGCCGCCACATCCCGTCGGACCACCCCGCACGACGCCGCACACCCGGAAGCGATGACCATGCCCCTCACGACCACGCGCACCCGCACCGACTGGCCCTGTCAGGTCAAGACGCCCGGCTCCTACGACTGGGAGCGCTCGGCGGCCAAATGGCTGCGCGAGCTGATCCCCGCCCGCTACGCCAGTTACCCCGCGCTGATCCGCCACCCGGTGCTGCTCGCCCGGCACGCCCAGATACAGGTGCAGCAGGAGATCCGGGTGGCCCGCACCGCGCTGCAGACCGCGCGCGCCGAACTGCCCGTACTCGGCCTGCCCGAGTCGGTCATCGAGCACACGATCAAGATGTACGCGGCCGAGGTTCTCCAGTTGCAGCACATCGCCCGCAGCGTCCGGGCGGTCACCGAGGCGCTGGTCGGGCACAGCACGGGCCGCTGAGCCCCCGGGGCCTTCGTTCTCCGCGGGGCGCGCTGGGAGCGGCCCGGATGTGCAATGCTCGTTCGCGTGACGAGCGAGCCTGCGCCCACCCCGCGGACCGGCGGCGTCCCCGACCTGGCGGCGCTCGCCAGGGTGGTGGCGAGACAGCGCGCAGAGATGGACCGGCTCCAGGAGCTGGCGGCGACGTCGGCCGTCGTGGAGCGGGCCAAGGGTGCTCTGATGGCACTCACCGGATGCTCCCCGGACAGCGCGCACGAAGAGCTCCTCCACCGTGCCAAGGCGGGAAGCCGCACGCTGATCGAGGAGTGCTGGCTGACCCTGGGCGCGCTGATGCCGCCGCTGGAGGACCTCGACCCGGCCGTCCCGGCGGCCCCGGCGGCCGGGGACGGCGCGCGCCCGGTGATCCACGCGGTCGTCGACTCCCCCGCCCCGACCGGGCCCGCCGCGCAGGCCGCCGGGCCCGACGACCACTCCGAGGCGCTGGGGCGGATCGGACGGGCCCTGGTGCGGGTCGGCTCACCGCAGGAGCTCGCCATATGCCTGCGGGAACGCCTCAGGCCGGAGGTGGGCGCCGATGCCGTCCTGCTGTTCAGCCGGCTGCCCGAAGGCGGCCTCGAACTCATCGGGCACGCGGGTGTCGGCCCCACGCTGGCCGCGCAGTGGCACCGGGTCCCGCCGCTCGCCGGAGTCGCCCCGCTGGACGTCCTGCGCAGTCACGAACCCAGCTGGCTGGAGGATCTGCCCTCGGACCGGTCGCGGTACCTGCTGATAGGGGATCCGCCCGAACGGTGGCGGTCGCGCGCCTGGCTGCCGGTGACGACCGGGAAGACCGCCGACGTGGCGCTCGGCGTGCTGTGCGGCAGCGGCGAACCCTTCGCGCCCCGCACCCGGGAGTTCCTGCTGGCCGTCGCCCGGCTCTGCGCCGGCCGGCTGCGCGCCTTCGAGACACCGCAGGACAGTGCCACCGCGGGCGCCGCCGAGGCCGTACAGGCCGTGTTCGACGTGCTCCCGGGCACGGCCGTCCTGCTCACCCCGCTGCGCTCCGCGTCGGGCGAGGTGGAGGACTACCGCATCGACGCCGCGACCCCGGACTCGATCGACGTCCTGGGCCGCACCGGACGCGAGCTGATCGGCCTGCGCATCCTGGAGTGCTACCCGTCCGTGGCGGGTGAGTCCCTGTGGCACGGATACCTGGCCGCGCTGACGACCGGGGAACCGTTCGAGGGCGAGCCGTTCGCGTACCACGAGGTGGTGGCCGGTCTGCCCCGGATCGCCACCTACTCGGTGCGGGCGGCACGGCTGGGTGACGGGCTGATGGTCAGCTGGATCCGGCACGACACCGACCGGCAGGAACAGCGGCTGGCGGACGTGCAGCGGCTCGGCAACCTGGGCTGGGCGAACTGGAACCTGGTCACGTGCGAGGCCTCGTGGTCGGTCCAGGCGTACGCCGTCCTCGGCCGGGATCCCGTGCGGGGTCCCCTCCCCCTGGAACGCCTGCCTGATCTGGCGCTCCCGGAGGACGCCCCGGCCCTCTCCCGTGCCGTCACCGAACTCGTCCGCGCCGGGCGGCCGTTCGACGTGCCGTTCCGGATCCCGACCGGCAACGGGGTCCGGCACCTGCGGGCGGTGGCGGAGGCGGTGGCGGACCAGGACGGCACGCCCGTCGAGGTGCACGGCTTCGTCCAGGACCTCACCGCGCAGCGCAGCGCCGAACTGGCGCTGGTGGAGAGCGAGCGGGCGGTGCTGATGCAGCGCGGCATCCTGCAGGCGGAGCGGGCGATGGCCGCCCGGCTGCAGCACGCGCTGCTGCCACTTCCGAGCAAGCCGGTCGAGCTGGCCGGGCTGCGGGTCGACGTGGCCTACGTGCCCGCACAGTCGGAGATCCATGTCAGCGGCGACTGGTTCAGCGCCATCGAACTGCCCGACTCCAACGCGCTGTTCGTGGTCGGCGACGTGGCGGGGCACGGCATCGGCGCCGTCGCCACCATGGCCCAGCTCCGCTTCACCGCGAAGGGCATGGTCAGCACGGGTTCCTCGCTGACCGGCGCGCTGGCCCGGCTGAACACGCTGCTGCTGCACTCCAGGGACAGCCACGGCACCGCGACCATGGTGCTCGCCCGCTACGAGCGCGAGGGTCGCCGGCTGACCTGGGCGCAGGCGGGACACCCGCCGCCGCTGCTGCTGCGCGGGGGCGAGGCCCGTTTCCTGGACCGGCCCGCCGGAATGCTGCTCGGAGCCACCACGTCGCCCGTCTACGATGCCGCCGAATGCCGTCTGGAGCCCGGGGACCGGCTGCTGCTGTACACCGACGGCCTGGTCGAACGGCCGGGCGAGAGCCTCGACGCGGGCCTCACCCGCCTGGCCGCGGCCGTCCTCGCCCACTCCACCGACGAGCCGGGCGCCCTGGAGTCCCTGCTGGCCGCGTTGCTCCAGGGCGCGCGGCGCGACGACGTGTGCGTGCTGGACATACGGGTGCCGTCCGAGACGGTGTGAGGCGGGCCCTGCGGGGTCAGTCCGCCGGATGGCCGGGGTCGATGTCGAGGGCGTCACCCAGCCGCAGGAGCGGCCCCGCGCGTCGCTCTCCGCACTGCACGGGATCGAGGAGGAAGCCCACGTGGTCGCCGCCGTCGACACGTTCCAGCACGGTGCCCACGAACCAGGCCGCCGCGTCCTCGAGGACGACGGCCCCGCCGTGGCCCCGGGTCCACGGCACACCGGCGAACTTGTCGACCCGGTCGCCGGTCCGCCCACCGAAGAGCGCCGCCGTGCCGTGCTGCTCCCGGGTCAGCAGATGGACGGCGAGGAAGTCGGCGTCCCGGGCCACCCGATAGGTGTGGTTGACCTTGGACAGCCACACCACGAAACGCACGGGCTCGAGGGAGCACTGCGAGGCGAACCCGACCAGACAGCCCGAGCGTTCGTCGCCCACCGCGGCCGTGACCACGCACATGTCGGGGTCCAGTCGGTGCATGAACACGTCCGGGTCGGCCATGCCGGCCCCACCTCCTTCGACTCGGCCGCCGTCGGCGGCGGCTCATCCCTCGGGTGCCCCGGGCCGTCGGCGTCTCACCCGGTGGTGAGGCTGGTACGGGACTCCAGGGAGCGGCGTGTGTCGTCGCCGTAGACGCCTCTCTCGTCGCCGCTGATGCCGTACCAGACCTGGAAGCGGGCGACCGCCGCGGTGAGCGAGGCGTCGTAGTGGCCGCTGGTGGAGCCGTCGCGGTAGACGTCCGGGATGCGCAGCAGGCGCTGCTGCAGTTCGGCGACCTCGGGACCGCTGTCCCCCTGGCGGAGGGTTCCCGCGCCGTCCGGGTCGGCGGCGGTGGGGGCGCCGGCGGCCGGCGTGGTGGGAGCGGCCGGTGCGGCGGGGGCGGTGGTGGCCGGCCGTTCGGGCTGCGCGGCCGAGGCGGTGTCCTCACGGCCGGGCAGCAGCAGGGCGCAGCCGAAGCCGACCAGCGAGGCCGCGGTGACGGCGACCGCGACGGCGGCGCGGCGCAGCCCGGGGCCGAAACCGAACCGGCCGGGTGCGGCGGGCGAGGGGCCGGAAGGGTGGGCGGAGACGGCCGGCAGTTCCTCGGTGTCGTCCTCGGGGGGCGGTCCCGCGAAGGCGTGTGCGGCCGAGGGGCCGTTCCGGGCGTCCGGGGCGGTCCGATCCGCGGGCGGCTGCGGGCGGGCCGCGTCCTCCTCCATCTCCCGCATCAGCTCGGCGAGCGTGTCCAGGCGGCGTGGACGCAGCACACGGATGGGTTCGAGGACCGGACCGCGGTGCGGCGGGCCCTGCTCGGGCGGTGTCGACAAGGGCGCTCTCCTTCCGTCCCCGAGCAGATATACGCAGGCAGTGGCTCTCGAGTTCAGAAAGCACTCAGTTCCCCCCGATTCGCACTGAGTGCCACGGCATCCGGACGGGTGCTACGTTCACGTCCATGAGCTCGAGCAGCGCGGCGCCCGGCGCGAAGCCGCCCATGCGGGACGCCCTGGTCGCGGCGGCCTTCCGGCTGTTCCTGGAACGCGGCTACGAACAGACCACCGTGGACGACATCGTGGCGCTCGCCGGGGTCGGCCGGCGCTCGTTCTTCCGTTACTTCCCCTCCAAGGAGGACGTGGTCTTCCCCGACCACGAGCGCTGCCTGGCCGACATGACCGACTTCCTGGCCGCGAGCGGCGAGGAGCACGAGCCGGTGCGGCGGGTCTGCGACGCGGCCCGGCTGGTGCTGCGGATGTACGCGGAGAACCCCACCTTCTCGGTGCAGCGTTACCGACTCACCAAGAAGGTGCCGGGACTGCGTGCGTACGAGCTGTCGGTGGTGTGGCGCTACGAGCGGGCCCTCGCGGACTACCTGCGCGGCCGTTTCACCGGCCGGCCCGACGGGACGCTGCGGGCCGATGTGATCGCCGCCGCGGTGGTCGCGGCGCACAACAACGCACTGCGTTGGTGGCTGCGTTCGGGCGGCGAGGGGGACGCGAGCGTGGCGGTGGACCGTGCGCTGGGGTATGTGCAGTCCGCGTTCGGCCGGCCCTCGGTCGCGGTGCCCGAGGAGACGCGGGCCGAGGACGTGGTCGTGCTGGTGTCCCGGCGCGGGGCGCCGCTGTGGCGGGTGGTGCAGGAGCTGGAGTCCGTGCTCGGCCGGGGCTGATCCCTCGGCTTCCCCGGTCAGCGGGTCAAAGTTTGGGGTACGGAGTGCCTTTACGAGTGGCACTGAGTGCCATACTCTGTCGCCGTGCACGGTGGCACGGTGAACCGCGCACGCGTGTGCGCGGCGGTGCCGGGCACGCGGATTCCGGCCGAGCGCAGGGAGTTACCAGCGTGTACCACCATTCAGCAAGCGCCGTCTCTCCGGCGGCCGGCTCCGCGACGGGCATCCTCGACCCCCGGACCGCGGACCCCAGGGACGCCCTCGTCTTCCAGCGTTGCAACTGGTGCGGCACCGCCACGTACCACCGGCTGCTGTGCCCGGTGTGCCAGGGCAGCGACCTGCGCACCGAGCGCAGCGAGGGCGTCGGCACGGTGCGGCACTCGACCGTGGTGCACCGCAACACGCCCGCCGCGCGCAACGTGTCGCTCGTCGAGCTGGCCGAGGGCTTCGTCGTCCGCGGCCGGGTGATGGGGCCGCCCATCGGTATCCACAGCGGGGACCGGGTGCGGCTGTCCACGGCGAAGGACCCGGTGCGGGGCGAGCCCGTCTTCCAACTGCTCGACGAGCCCTACCGGGCCTGGAGCTGACACCCCGCCAATCTCCCCCGCCGCACAGGCAACCCACAGCTTCCTCCTCACGTCCTCCGGCACGCGGGGCCCCGGGACGTCCGGCCGGCCCCAACCGGACGTACAAGGAGGGGAACAGTGGTCCGTGCCCGGCGAATATGGGTCACCGCCGCCGTGTTACTGGCGGTGGCGGGAGGATCCCCAGGGCTGGCGCAGGCGGGGGAGCAGGTCGCCACGAGGCCGTCCGCCGAGGCAGGTGGGGGCCTGCCCCCGGGCTGGCACCTCGGCGGTGACGGCGGGCGTTCGGCCCCGCAGTTGGTGTGGCGGTCGGCCTCGCGGGTGCCCATGGGCGATGCGCGGGTGGAGTTCCGTGCGGCGGGACGGTTCCTGGGCGTCCCGGCGCCGGGGAAGGACGGCCACAGCTTCCGGCTCGGCCTGGACGGTGTACGGGCGGACGAGCTGAAGAGCCTCGAAGTGTGGGCGGGCGGCCGCAGGCTGGACGCCGGGGCTCCCACCGCCCCGCAGGCCCGCACCGCCGCCGCCCGGCCACCGGCCCCGCTGCCCGCGGGTCGCGTGGACCCGGGCAGACCGGGCCCGTACCGGACGGTGACCGGTGAGTACACGCTCAAGTCGGTGCGGCTGCCAGGTTTTCCGGAGCCGGTCGAGATGAAGGGCGTGGTGGTGGCGCCGACCGGGGCGACCGGTCGCAGGCCGCTGGCGCTCTTCCTGCACGGACGTCACTACACCTGCTACACCGCGCACGGCGACATCACCGGCGACTGGCCCTGCAAGACGGGCAGCAAGCCGGTGCCGAGCCACCGCGGCTACCTGCGCGACCAGAGACTGCTGGCCTCGCAGGGCTATGTGACGGTGTCGATCTCCGCCAACGGCATCAACGCCCAGGACGACGCCGCCGAGGACGGCGGGGCCCAGGCCCGTTCTTCGCTGGTGCGACTCCACCTGGCGCGGTGGGCCGCCTGGGCCGAACACCCGGACACCGCACCCGCGGTGGTCCGCGGCGCGCCGCGCGCCGACCTGTCCCGTGTCCTGCTGGTCGGGCACTCCCGGGGCGGCGAGGGCGTGAACCGGGCGGCGCTGGACAGCCTCTACCCGCCGCCCGCCGACCAGGACGGCTACCACGGCCCGGTGCGCTGGCACATCAGCGGCACCGTCCTGATCGGACCCACCGTCTTCGGCCAGAACCCGGTGGCCGACGTGCCGTCGGTTTCCATCCTGCCGGGCTGCGACGGCGACGTCTCCGACCTCCAGGGCGAGGTGTACGTCGACGGTACCCGCGGCGTCAGCCGGGGCAGCGCGCTGCACAGCGCCGTCTACGTGATCGGCGCCAACCACAACTTCTTCAACACCGAGTGGACGCCGGGGCAGGCACAGGCGCCGGCCGAGGACGACTTCTGGGACGACTCGGACCACCCGGACCCGGTCTGCAAGAAGGGGTCGGCCACCCGGCTGACCGCGAACCAGCAGCACAAGGCGGGCTCCACCTACATCGCGGCCGCGGCAAGGCTGTTCGTCGCCGGGGACGACCGGGTACGTGAGCTGCTCGACGGTACGGGCCGGCGGGCCCCGTCGGCGGACCCGGCGCGGGTGCTCACCCACGCGGTCGGCGCCCACCGCGGGGGACGGTTCCTGCCGGACGACCCGGCCGGCCAGGTGTCCGTGTCCGGCGCCCGGCTGTGCTCCGCGGTCGACCCCGACCCGGCCGTCGCCTGCCTGGGCCGGAACGCCAAGGGCAGCTCCCCGCACTTCGCCATGTGGCAGACGGAGAAGGAGGCCGGCCGGCACGCGGTCGCACTGCGCTGGACGGCGCCCGGATCCGCGGCACGCATCGGCACGGCCCGGCCCGTCTCCCTCGACGGCGCCAAGGCGCTGACACTGCGTCTGGTCGTCCCGCCGAACACCACCGGGACGCAGCTGGACGTGGCCCTGACCGACGCCTCCGGCCGTACGGCGGCCCTCGGCCGGGTGCGGGCGGACGGGCTGCCCGGCAGTGACCGGACCGCGTCCTACTGGGCACGCGAGCTGCGTGTACCGCTGGCCGCGGCCGGCCGGGCCGGGCTCGACCTGCGCCACGTCAAGTCGATCCGGCTGACGCCGCGTTCACGGTCCGGGCGGGCCTGGCTGATGGACGCCTGGGGCTGGCGTCCCGGCACACCGGCGGTGCGTGCGGCGAAGCTGCCACGCGTCGACATCGGCCGGACCACGGTCGACGAGGGTGACTCGGGCGTGCGGACCTACCGGGTGCCGGTGCGGGTGTCCGGGCAGGGCGGCGGCCAGGTGCGCGTGTACGTCATCGATCCGGCGACCGGGCGGGCGAAGGACCGGCTGGTGACGGTCCGGCCCGGCGGTCACGACATCGACGTGACGGTCAAGGTCCAGGGGAACACCAGGTACGGCGACGACGTGCCGCACGACATCGCCGTCAAGGCCGTGCGGGGCGCGGTCGTCGGCTCCGACCGGGGCGGGGTCACCGTCCGCAACGACGATCCGGCGCCGAAGATCACCGTCACCCCGGTGGCCGACCGGGTGACCGAGGGGCAGGCCCTGAAGTGGCGGGTCTCCCTGTCGGAGGCCGCCGACGCGGACCTGGGAGCGGCGTTCGCCGCGGTTCCGGTCACCGGTGCGGAGCTGTCCAGCAAGGACGTCGACCCGGCGTGGCTGAGGGACATCGCCGACGCGTCCGCGGACCCAGAGCGACCGCTGTCGAAGGTGGACGGCCTCCTGCTGTGGGTGGACGTCCCGGCGGGCCGGCTGACCACCGACGTGACCCTGCCCACGGTCACGGACCGGGTCGCCGAACCCGAGGAGTCCGTGCGCCTGCAGCAGATCGAGGGCGGGCCCGATCAGGACGGGCTGGTCATGGACGGCACGGTGCTGGACGCGTCGTAACGGCGCACCGCACACCGGCGGGGCCACGGCGTACCGGCCGCGGCCCCGCCGGCCTGTCGGGCCCCGGTGTTCACTCCTCGACGGTGAGCGTGATCCCCACGGTCCCCTCGCGCCCCCGGCGCAGACGGCTGCCCAGCAGTGTCAGACGGCCGACGACTCCGTACTTGCGGGCGATGAGGGCCCGGTAACGCTCGGTCGTGGCCGCGTCGCCGATCCGGGCGGTGGCGGGGATCTGGCCGCCGGTGGGCGTGCCGCGCACGTCGCACGGGCCGACGAGGACGTCGGGGCGGCGGCGGATGCGCTTGACCTTCCAGGAGTCGGCGGTCGTCCAGACGCCGAGGGCGTCTCCGTCCCGTACCACCCAGACCGGAGTGGCGACCGGGGTGCCGTCCTTGCGGTAGCTGGTGACGAGCAGGTATTTCCCCGCGGAAAGCCGGTCCACCGGAGTGTCGTCCATGCCGGCCAGTCTAGGTGGACGCCTCGTGAGCGCCGGGCGCGGACCGCCGGCGCAGGGCCGACGCCATCCGCAGCACCCCCTCCGTGATCACCTCGGGCGATGCCGCCAGGTTCAGCCGTACGTGACCGGCTCCGCCGCTGCCGAACGGGATGCCGGAGCTGAGGGCGACCCGGCCGAGTTCCAGGAAGACCTCCGCCGGATCGGGGCCGAGGT